>JAKZRK010000072.1:0-18608 GCA_047518225.1 Alphaproteobacteria bacterium
GCATAACGGTCACAGGCCCCGGCCCGGCCCTCGCGGATACGGCATAGCACCGGACAGGCATCGCAGCGCACCAGATCGCTCATTGCTCAACGCTCCCACCAACATTACCCCCGCCCGAATTGGCGGCAAGTAGGGCGGCGCGCAGACGATCCGGCGTCGCCGGGATATGATAAATGCCAACCCCGGTGGCGGATTTTATCGCCGCCAGAATGGCCGGTGCCGTCGGCACCAGACCTGGTTCCCCCACGCCCTTGGCCCCTTGCGGGCCATTGGGATCGGGATCTTCGATCAAAATCACTTCGATCTCGGGCATATCGCCCACTGTGGGGATCAAGTAATCGTGTAAATTCTCGGTCCGGCCGGGCAAATATTCTTCCATCAAGGCCAGACCCAAACCTTGCGCGATGCCGCCCTGGATTTGTCCCTCGACCAGATCAGGATTGATCGCCTTACCCACGTCGTGAGCCGCGACAATACGAATTACCTTGGTGGTGCCCAATTCCGTATCGACCTCCACCACCGCCATCTGCGCCGCGAAGGCGTAGGTGCCATAGGGTTCGCCCTGGCCATTGGCATCCAGCGCCGTCGCCGGTGGATCAAAGGTTCCCTCCGCCTCCAGTACCATGCCGTCACCATTCGCGGTCAGACGCGACAGGGCAATCTGTGTCTCGCCCACCTCCAACCGGCCTTCATGCAAAACGATGGCGGCGGAGGCCTCGGCGTTGGCCAGGCGCAGGATTTGCCGGCGCAGGTCCAAGGCCGCCAATTCCGCCGCCTTGCCGGTGACATAAGTCTGGCGCGAGGCCGATGTCTTGCCGGCATCCGGCGTCAGGTCCGTATCGCCCGTGACCTGATCGATGGCATCCACGGGCAAACCCAGGGCATCGGCGCAGATTTGCCGCATGATGGTGTAACTTCCCTGGCCGATATCGACCGCGCCATTGTACAGGGTGACCCGGCCATCGGCGGATAGGGCCAACCGAACCCTGGATGGATTGCTCATGCCCGTGTTGCCGCAGCCGTACCACATGCAGCCCAGGCCGACGCCAAGACGCTTTACCGGACCGTCCCTATTGTGGGCACGGACCGCGGCCCGGGCGTCCCGCCAAGGGGACCGCAGGGCTTGCAAACATTGATCCAGACCGGCGCTGGCCTGCAACAACTGCCCCGTCGCCGTGCGGTCGCCCGCCCGCAGGGCATTGGCCAGGCGGAATTCCAACGGGTCCAATCCGGCCTGGGCCGCAAGATCATCGATCAAGGCCTCGTGCGCCAAGGCGATCTGTGGCACGCCAAAACCGCGAAAGGCGCCACTGGGCTGTGCATTGGTCAACGTGGCCCTGGCATCGATGGTGACGTGGGGGATATTATAGGGTCCGCTGCCATGAACCGGCACCCGGCCCGCCACGGTCGGCCCCCAGGAGGCATAGGCGCCGGTATCGAAATTCGCCGTCATTTCCATCGCCAGCAGGCGCCCGTCCCGGTCGCAACCAAAGCGCGCCGCGATCCGGGCGGGATGGCGCTTGGTGGTCGCGGCCATGCTCTCGGGCCGGGTATAAACACAGGCCACGGGGCGATCCAGCGACCAGGCCGCCACCGCCAACATGGGTTGTACGGATTGGTCCAGCTTGCCGCCGAAACCGCCGCCGCACACAGTCGGTACAATGCGCACCCGTTCGGGCGCCAGGCCCATGATCAGGGCAATTTCGTCGCGGTCCATATAGGGCGTCTGAGTGCTGACGTGGATTTCCAAGCGGTCGCCGCGGCGTTGGGCAAACCCGGCTTCCGGTTCGATATAGGCGTGCTCCACAAAACCGGTCTGCCAATTCCCACCCGCCGTGTAATGGCATTGGGCCAGGGCCCCGGCCCCCTCGCCCTTGCGCAACGCGGCCTGGATCAACAGATTACCCGGCCGGTTATCATGCAGTTGCCGCGCCCCGTCGGCCACGGCCTGGTCCAGGCCGATAATCGGTTCCAGAAGTTCGTAGATGATCGGCAGCTCGTCATCGGCAATAGCGGCCACCGCGTCCCTTTCGCCCACCAGGGCAAGGACCGCTTCGCCGCGATGGCGCACCTGGCCATCGGCGAAGACCGGTTGGTCCTTCAAATCGGGATAGATGCCATAGCATTTGCTGCCCGGCACGTCCGCCGCCGTCAGTACCCTGATCAGGCCGGGATGGCGCTGGTACAAAGGCGACAGATCGCCGACGGTGAAAGTCGCCGCCGGGTGGGGCGAACGCACCGCACGCAGCCACAGGGCATTGCCCGGTATACCGTCGGCGCCAAAGTCGGCCGCGCCGGTCAATTTTTCCACGGCGTCCGCACGGGGCAGGCTGGCGCCCACCGCCGGCCCGTCCGCAACATCGATGGCAACCGGGTCACGGCCCGCATCCAGTACCGCCGCGACAATTTTTTCATAGCCGGTACAGCGGCATAACACGCCGCCCAGAGCGTCCAGAACGTCTTGCCGCGTGGGATGCTGGCAACTGGCGGCAATGTCCGTGGCGGCTGCCAACATGCCGGGTATGCAGGCCCCACATTGCACCGCGCCATGGCGCAGAAAAGCATGCTGCACGCGGTTCAGGAAGCCATTCGCCATCATACCCTCGGCGCTGACCACAATGGCGCCGTCGATCCGCCCCGTCGGTACCAGACAGGCGCAGACCTGCCGGCCATCCAACAGAATTGTACAGGCGCCGCAATCGCCGGCATCACAACCGACCTTGACACCGGTATAGCCAAATTCCCTACGCAGAGTTTCCGACAGACGCGCCATGGGCGGCAAACGTACTTCGCGCGGTTGGCCGTTAAGGAAAAATCTTAGCGCTACTTTACCATGGTTCATGCACTCAACTCCCGCAGTAACCGCCTGGTCAGGGTCGCCGCCGCATCCAGCCGATAGGCCGCCGTACCCCGATGATCGTCCAGCGGTGATAGATGCGCGAAATGCTCTGGCCGTATTATGTCCCGGCTGGGCCGCTGACCCGCCAGTTCGCTTTCCAATAATGGCAGCCGTTGGGCAACTTCGGAACAGGCGCCGACCGAAAGACTGGCCTGGCTTACCCGGCCCTGCTCGTCCAGCAGCAGCAGACCGGCCACCATGACGATGGAGATGACCAGATAGCTGCGCGCGCCAAGCTTGAGGAAAGCGGAGCGCCCATGCTGCAACCTCTTCGGCACCAGGATCGAGGTCATCAATTGTCCCGGCGCCAGGCCGGTGCGCCGATTGCCCTGGATAAAGTCCGACAGGGGTACCAACGTCATGCCCGATTGATCCTGCAATTCCACTTGTGCGTCCAGGCTCAACAGAGGCGGCACGCCATCCGCCGCCGGCGAGGCATTGCACAGGTTGCCGGCGATGGTCGCGGTATTCTGAATTTGCGGCCCGCCAATCTGCCGCGCGGCGGCTTTCAGGCCCGCGAAACAGGGGGGCAGATCGGTATCCATCAGATCACGCCAAGTGGCCATGGCGCCAATGCGCCAATAAGGTCCCTCGGGCACGATACCCGCCAGGGCCTCGATCGCGCTTATATCCAGTATGTCGTGATCCCGGTTACCGCCGACCTGGGCGGGATAATAATCCGTCGCGCCAGCGATCACGGTCAGCTCTTGTCCGGCCATGGCCGCCAGGGCATCGGACAGTTCCGTGGGACGCAAATAGTTTGCCATGCGCCTAAGGTACGCGAGGTCCTAGGCGCCGTCCAGAATCCCCAGCATGGCCGCCACGGTAATTATTTTCTCCCGCGGCGCGCCTTCTCGGGCCTGGGCCTTTTCATAGGCGTCCAGGGACAGCCAATCGGTGTAATCGACCACCCGTGCACCTTTCGCTGCCAGCATTTCCTCAAGCGCTTCCCGGCCCGGCTTTTGCCCGCTCGAGATGTCTTCCAGGATCTGTTTCGCGGCCACTTGACCGTCCGGCCGGTTGGTACCGATAACGCCGGTGGGCCCGCGTTTAATCCAGCCCACCGCATACAGCCCGTCGTCGACCCGGCCGTCGTCGCTGAAAACGATGCCGTTGTCATCGTCAAACGGAATACCGTCCATGCCCGAGGAGCGGTAGCCCACGGCGGGCAGCACCAGCGAGGTTTCGATCTCGAAAAACTCACCGGTACCCACGGCCCGGCCATCCACCACCTGGGTATGTTCCAGGCGAACAGCTTCGACTTTATCACCGCCCAGTATCTCGCGCGGCGCCGCATAAAATTCAAAATGTACCCGTTTGGGCAGTTCGTCCGCCGGGCGGCCCACGAAATCCCGCAAGGTGGCGAGGTTTTTCTGGCGCAGGCGGCGGTCCCGGTCCGACATCTCCAAATCTTCAGGCACGCCATCGGGGATCACGGCGGCATCGATTTGCGGCACACATTGTTCCAACTTGCCCATCTCGCGCAATTCCACGTTGGTAAACTTGGCCTCCACGGGACCGCGCCGGCCCAGCATATAAACATCGGTGACGGCGGATCCCAGTATCGCCTCCATGGCGTCGTTGGTAATATCGGATGGTGCCAGTTCCTGGCGGCACTTTACCAACACGCGCGCGATATCGATGGCGACATTACCGTTGCCGATGACGCATACATTGGCCGAATCGAGGTCCGGGTTTAAATCGATAAAGTCGGGATGGCCGTTGTACCAACCAACAAACGCGGCCGAACCAATGACGCCCTGCTTGTCTTCGCCGGGGATACCCAAGGTGCGGTCCTCGGGCGAGCCAACGGCCAATACCACGGCATCATACATCTCGTGCAATTCCGCCAGGGAGACGTCGCGGCCCACTTCGATATTGCCATAAAAGCGTACTTCGTCCCGCGCCGCGGTCTTGTCGAAGTTGCGCGAAACATACTTGGTGGTCTGGTGATCGGGTGCCACCCCGTATCTGATTAGCCCATGGGGCGCCGGCAAACGCTCGATGATATCAATCTGGCAGCCGGCATCCGACTTGGCCAAGGCCTCGGCGGTATAGAACCCGCTTGGGCCCGAGCCCACGATAGCCACGCGATTTGGCATGGACGGCGTACCCCTCCGTTGTGCTTAATTTGCTTTTCTCGGCTCGGAAAAGCTCGAATTATCCGTGATTTAGCCCTCGACCGTCCAGGTCGCCCCGCCCCGCAATAGGGCGTTGATATCAGCGTTACCATTGGCGGCGCGGGCAGCCACAAGCTGTTCGTGCACCGCCGTGTCATAGGCTTGCGCGGGCTCGCAGTACAACACACCGACGGCGACCGGGAATTCCGGATTACGCATCTCCGCCAACATGCCTGCCAATACCCGGTTGGTTTCGTCATGACATAAAAGGTCATCCTCCGTGATGCCATCCACGCCAAGCCGCACGACTTCCAGCGACAAGTTGCCCGGCTTCATACGGATACCCTTGTCACTGTCCTTGCCGAAAATCATCGGCGCGCCCTGTTCCAACACCAACTCACCTTCGGCGGCTGTATTTTTTTCCGCGAATGACGCGAAGACGCCATCGTTGTAGACAATGCAGTTGGTATAAATTTCCACGAACGCGGCGCCAATATGGGCATGCGCCCGCCGCAGCACGCCAGGCATATGTTTTTGCTGGGTATCGACGGCACGGGCCACAAATGTCGCGTTCGCGCCCAAGGCAAACAGCGTCGGTGAGAGGGGTCGGTCGATTGAACCCATGGGCGACGAGGGCGAGCGCAGCCCCTGTTGCGACGTCGGCGAATATTGCCCCTTCGTCAGGCCGTAGATTTCGTTATTGAACAGCATGATCTGCATGTTGACGTTTCGCCGCAGAACATGCAGCAAATGGTTGCCGCCAATTGACAAGCCGTCGCCGTCACCGGTCACCAACCAGACATCAAGCTCCGGATTGGCCAGTTTGATGCCCGTGGCAAAGGCCGGGGCCCGGCCATGGATGGTATGGAAGCCATAGGTCGACATATAATAGGGGAAGCGCGACGAGCACCCAATCCCGGAGACAAAAACGACATTTTCCGGCGACGTACCAATATCGGCAAGGGTCTTTAGCACCCCCTTCAGGATGGCGTAATCGCCACAACCGGGGCACCAACGAACTTCCTGATCGGAAGCGAAATCCTTGGCTGAAAAGGAACTTGGCTTGGCTGGCGCATTCATTTTGCTTCTCCAGATTATCTATCAAGTTGGCTTAGAATGGCCGCCTCGAGCTCTACGATCTTGAAGGGTTGACCATTGACTTTGTTCAATGGTTCGGCGGGCACCAGGTATTCGGCACGCAAAACAGTGACCAACTGGCCGTTGTTCATTTCGGGCACCAGTATCTGATCATATCCGGCCAGCAAATCGCCGAGGTTTTTCGGCAGGGGCCAGATATGGCGCAGATGAATATGGCTGACGTCATGGCCCAGATCACGCATGTTGCTCACGGCGCGGCTAATCGGACCATGAGTGGAGCCCCAGCCGACCACGGCCAACCGGCCGCTTTCATTGCCCTGTTCCACGCCTTGCAGGGGAATGTCGTCGGCGATGCCTTTGATCTTGGCGGCACGCAGGTTGGTCATTCGTTGATGGTTTTCGGCATCGTAGGAAATATTGCCGGAGCCATCGGCCCGTTCGATGCCGCCAATACGATGCTCCAATCCCGGTGTCCCGGGCTTCGCCCAAGGCCGGGCCAGAGTTTTTTCGTCCCGGACGTAAGGCTGATAGCCTTCTTCCCCAAGCTGTTCCGCATCGGCGAATTTTACCGGGAACGGCGTATAACTATCGAAGTCGGGGATCAGCCATGGCTCGGACGCATTGCCCATATAACCGTCGCTCAACAACATCACCGGCGTCATATATTTGGTCGCCAGGCGCACCGCCTCGATACCAATTTCGAAACAATTTGCCGACGAACTGGCGGCCAGAACCACAAGGGCCGCATCGGCGTTGCGGCCAAAAACCGATTGATACAAATCCGACTGCTCGGTCTTGGTTGGCAACCCGGTTGAGGGGCCGGCCCGCTGAGAATTTACCACGATCAAGGGCAGTTCAACCGCGACGGCCAGCCCAATGGCCTCGGTCTTCAGAGAAATACCGGGCCCGGACGATGAGGTGACCCCCAACGATCCGGTAAACGCCGCGCCGATGGCGGCGCAGACGGCGGCGATTTCGTCTTCCGCCTGAAAGGTGACAATATCGAACTGCTTCATGCCGGCCAAAATATGCAAGAGGTTCGAGGCCGGCGTAATGGGGTAGGATGCCAGGACCATGCGCAAATCGGCCAGCTTGGCGCCGGCGGCCAGCCCCCAGGCCAAGGCTTCCGCGCCCGTAATCGTGCGATACAGACCAGGGGCAATATCCGCCTGGAGAACCGTATAGCCGCGCATGCCGCCAGGCAATTCAGCGGTTTCGCCAAAGATATGGCCGGCATTCAAAGCCGAGATATTGGCCTCGGCAATGTCGGGGCGCTTGGCGAATTTGCCGCGCAGCCAATTCGATGTCGGTTCCCGGTCCCTGTCATAGAGCCAATAGATCAGACCCAGGGTCCACATATTCTTGGACCGCAGCGCTTCCTTATTGGAAAGACCGTGCGCCTTCACCGCTTCCAAAGTCAGCTTGGAAATATCGATGCGCACGACCTGAAAACCATCCAGGCTGTCGTCTTCCAAGGGGTTGGATTCAAAGCCGGCTTTTTTCAGATTTCGTGCGCTAAACGTGCCGGCATCAACGATCACGGTGCCGCCGGCCTTCAGGTCAACCAAATTGACTTTCAGCGCGGCCGGGTTCATGGCCACCAGAACATCCGGCGCGTCGCCGGCGGTGGCGATCTTGCGGGCGCCGAAGTTGATCTGAAAGGCTGAAACCCCAAACGTGGTGCCGACAGGGGCCCTGATCTCCGCCGGGAAATCCGGGAAGGTCGCCAGGTCGTTGCCGGCCAATGCCGTGGTCAGAGTGAACTGGTTACCTGTCAATTGCATACCGTCGCCGGAATCGCCGGCAAACCGTACGACAACCGATTCCACTTCCTCGCGCGGGGTTCCGGTCGGCTCAAGCTTTACTGCTGTGCTTGTTGCCATTTCTCAAACGCTTAATTTCATGGGGGTAAGGTTCCCAGTATCTCGCCACCCATAGAGATCACCTGCGGCGATATCCGCCATGAGTTGCTGCCTATTCATGCTTCACCAAAACTAATTTGCCGGCACGGCTGACGCCTCTTATCACATTGGACATAGGCATCTATCGCGCCAAGACAATGTAACCAGTTCGTTCACCATTGCCAATAACCAGAAACAGCGAAGAATACAAGCTTTCGCGAGGTCGTTTTGAACAGATGGCACGAACTAATCGATGGTCATTGCCGCAGCCCTGGCCCTAAATAACGGCTGGGTCACGGACGGGAATTATGGCGTACGACCATCAAATCGCCATTGTTAAGACCATAAATGACCTCCTTCCAGCCGTCCCGGTCCAAGTCCGCGGCGACAAGGGCCGTGACGATGGGCCAACGATGACGGACTAAATCGCGGATTTGATAGCCGCCGTCCGCGAAAAAAACCTGCCGCAGGCCGCTTCGCCGCGCATTGGGAAGATGCAAAATCGGGCCATCTCCCCAGTCAACCACGGCCGCCATGGTTTGTATCCGGCTTCCCATGGCGTGATTCGAGAAACCATTCGCCGACCATTCCTGGTGCAATCGTTCCAGGCGCAATCGATCCCGGCGCAATTCGTAAAGTTTCAATATGCCGCCAATATGGGGTGTCACCACGATGGCAATCTCGACCCGGCCATCGCCGTCAAAATCGGCGACCGCCGCCGGATTTAACCAGCGGTGGGGCAGACCGATGGGCGCCGTTTCGGCCACCAGGGCAAGGCCGTCGGCGCCAGGCCGCAGCACCGCCAGGGCCGCCCCGGCGGTCAGATAGGACCGCACCACGAGCAATTCATCGCCGCCATCGCCATTCAGGTCCGCCAGACGCACCCGACGGTCTTCGAATACGGAATCCTTGGGCAGCGTAAATGACAGGGTCCGCCCGGCGCGGTTTCGAACCCGCAGGCCAGAGGCTTCGACCGCATCCCCCAGCACCCCATGGTCATAGCGCCGGGTCGGACTGGTCAACCAGGCGGCGGTGATATCCCCATGTCCCTTGGTCACGATGCCGTCGGGCAGCATGTCCGGGTGGCTTCGTGGCGTCGCTTTGCGGTAATCAGGCATCGGGCGCAGGCTCAAGATGCCATCACGCATTGTCAGCGCCCGGACGACCGGGCCCCGGGGCGCGGCCAGCCGGGCCAAAACCCGACCGCCGTCGGCGAACAGCGCCACCAGTGGATGGGGCGGCACGTGACGCACAATTTCGAACTCCTTTTCCCCCGCCGCGGCATCCGCCATGGCACCTTGGGCCGTTATCAAGAGCGCGAACGCCAATATCCAAACCACGTTTATTTGTCCTCGCTGCCAATCTTCAGGCATGGCCATGGCGCGGGCGCGGCCAGCGCACGCGCCGCTGATTTTAAAAAAAATAGAAATATCGGTAATTTGTCTCGTATCTTAGGCCGACCATTTTTTCCAGGCCAGAAAATCCGCCAGCAGACCGTGACATTTTTGCCGCTATGCGCGTCGAAAACGCCACAAAAGTGTGCAAAAACTTTGCCTAGGCCACACCACCCTGTTAATTCAACAACAATTAGCGTTAAATTTCGGCTACGCTATGTCACCATGAAAGTTCGTTAACTTGCAAAGGCGTCGATGTTCGAGGCTGCCGCGGGTCATCAAGCTTTCTAATTTGGACGTTTTCCGGGACGAATAAAGATGCCAACAGGAACAGTGAAATGGTTCAATCCCACTAAGGGATATGGATTTATCGAGCCGAGTGATGGCTCAAAGGATGCTTTTGTGCACATTTCGGCCGTCGAAAGTGCTGGGTTGTCGACCCTGAACGAGGGTCAAAAGGTCGAATTTGAACTTACGGCCGGGCGCGACGGCAAAACCGCTGCGGATAATCTCGTCATTATCGATTGAGTTTCGGTCGACCGAAATTTTGCCGATTTAAACCGCGGCCTGGTCCTAAAAGCGAATTTCGATCACTGCTGTGATTAGAACGATTTAGAACAAGGGCCGCGGACGAAAGCCGCCGGAAGTTAAGTTCGACGTGACGCCGACGAACAACCAATTGTTTGTCTGCGCATTAGCATGGTTACGCCGGCACCTCGCCATCGGGCGTTTTGCCGGCGCGGAGAATTACCAGTTCCAACAGTGGCCATGATGTCTGTCATGGGCCCGTCGGTAACGCTCGCGTTTTTCGCACCGCATCCCCACCAATATTTCAGAACACATTCGGCCTCTTCCCGGCCACCTAGAGCGCGAATGAAATGTTTCGTTAAGCAGACACCTGCATTGTCTTAATTATTCGCCCTTACCGCCTCAGTGTCAGTCAAAGGTGGCGATTTGGAATAATCACAAAAACGCTTTGAAACCGCCACCGTACGTTGACAGGGACTGATCTGCGGCGCACTTTGCGCATGCGGCAAATGGGGAGCCATGAACATGGAACGATCGTTCGCGAAAGAGGTGAAACAATTGCGCCTGGGCCAGGGCGAAACCTTTCATGGTGAAGGCATTCTGGCCGTTACCAAGGCGCTATTGCAATCTGGCGTTAGCTATGTCGGTGGTTACCAGGGCGCGCCGATCAGCCATTTGATGGACGTGCTGGTGGATGCCGAGGAGCTGTTGAGCGAGCTGGGGGTGCATCTGGAAACCTCCACCTCCGAAGCTGCGGCGGCGGCCATGCTGGGGGCCTCGATCAACTATCCCCTGCGCGGCGCGGTCACCTGGAAATCTACCGTCGGCACCAATGTCGCCTCGGATGCCTTGTCCAATCTGGCCTCGGCCGGGGTGCGGGGCGGCGCCTTGATCGTGTTAGGCGAGGATTATGGCGAAGGATCCTCGATCCTGCAGGAACGCACCCACGCCTTTGCCACCAAATCTCAGATGTGGCTGCTGGATCCCCGTCCGAATCTGGAAACCATCGTCCGCATGGTCGAACAGGGCTTTGAACTATCGGAACATTCCAATACGCCGGTGATGTTGGAACTGCGTATCAGGGCCTGTCATGTCCACGGCTCGTTCCCCGCCGCGGACAACAAAATTGCCCGTTACAACAAGAACCAGGTGATCGAGGCGCCGGAACACGATTTTTCCCGCATCACCCTGCCGCCCTCCACCTACGCCCAGGAAAAGCATAAGATCGAAGTGCGCATGCCCGAGGCGATCCGTTATATCCGGGAAAATCAACTGAACGATCATTTCGACGGCGACATCGAAGAGGTGGGCATCATTTGTCAGGGTGGGTTGTACAACGCGACCCAACGCGCCCTGGTTCAGGCGGGCCTGGCCGATGCCGCCGGCGGCAGCCGTGTCCCGATCCTTGCCCTGAACGTCACCTACCCCCTGGTACCGGACGAAATTTCCGGTTTCTGTGCGGGCAAATCCGCCGTTTTCATGGTCGAGGAAGGCCAGCCCGACTATTTGGAAGAAGCCATCAACGTCATTTTACGCAAGGCCGATCTGCAAACCAAGGTGATTGGCAAGGGGCCCTTGCCCATGGCCGGGGAATATACGGCGGAGGTCGTGTTGCGGGGCCTTTCGGAGTTTCTGAGCCAGACCGAACCGGCCGGTGTGGATTTGGCCGCCGCGACTTCGGCGATCCGGGAACTGGATCAGCACAAGGCCAAGGCGGCGGAATTGCTGGGCGATTTGCTACCCGCCCGGCCGCCGACTTTTTGTACGGGCTGTCCCGAACGGCCGCTGTTCAGCGCCATCAGCATTCTGGAGAAGGAACTGGGCCCAACCCATGTTTCCTGCGATATCGGCTGTCATACATTTTCCACCCTGCCACCCTTTAATCTGGGCAATACGGTCCTGGGTTATGGCCTGGGTTTGTCCAGCGCCGCCGCTGTCGCGCCAAACTTCGGCAAACGGGTCATCTCGGTCATGGGGGATGGCGGATTTTGGCATAACGGTGTCACCAACGGCATCGGCAGCGCGCTCTTTAACAAGGCGGACGGTGTCTTGATGGTCATCAAGAACGGCTATACCTCGGCCACCGGCTGGCAATTCGTGCCCTCAACCGAGCGCTCGCGCGAGGGCCGCAGCACCGGTTCCTCCATAGAGAAGATCATTAAGAGCATGGGCGCCAACTGGCTGCGCAAAGTTCCGAACTATCGTGTCGGCAGTGTAATGAAGACCCTGCGCCAGGCCCTGACGGGGAAAGGCAAGGGCCTGCGCGTAATCGTCGCCGATAGCGAATGTCAACTGGCCCTGCAGCGCCGCATCGGCCCGGAAATAGCAGCGCGGCTGCGCAACGGACAGCGTGACGTGCGCACCCGCTTTGGCATCGATGACGAAATCTGTACAGGCGACCGCGCCTGCATCCGGCTTTCCGGTTGTCCGTCCCTGTCCATCAAGGCCAATCCCGATCCCCTGCGCGATGACCCGGTTACCACGGTCTTGGATACTTGCGTCGGCTGCGGCCTGTGCGGCGAAGTCAGCCACGCGGCGGTGCTTTGCCCGTCGTTCTACAAGGTCGACATTGTCCGCAATCCCAACCTTTGGGACCGCCTGAACGACGGTCTGCGTCGCCGTTTGCTGGGCGACGCGGCCAAGGTCCGTGTCTAGACCGGGAGCGTGGCGGCGATGACTGAAACGACGCCAGACGCAACGCCGGCAGGGGGCGTTGAAACGCGGCCCATCGGGCTGTTGATCGCCGCCATGGGAGGCGAAGGGGGCGGCGTCCTGCGGCAATGGCTGGTCGACGCGGCCATGGCCCATGGCTTTGCGGTGCAGAGCACTTCCATTCCCGGCGTCGCCCAGCGCACTGGCGCCACCACCTATTATGTCGAGATCCAGGCCCAAAAGGACGGCGGCGGCGAAGGCCAGGCGCGGCCGGTGATGTCTTTGTACCCCTTGGCGGGCAGCGTCGATATCATGGTCGCCTCTGAATTGATCGAGGCCGCCCGCGCCATGCAGAATGGCTTTGTCACGCCCAATTGTACCACACTGATCGCCTCCACCCACCGGGTTTACACGATGGCGGAACGCACGGCCATGGGCGATGGCCGCTTCGACGGCACGCGGGTGGTCAAGGCGGCGGAAAGCCTGGCCCAAAAGAGCGTCCTGTTCGATATGGAAGCCATGGCCAAGGAACATGGCAGCGTCATCAATTCGGTCCTGCTGGGCGCTATCGCGGGCACCCGCCGCCTGCCCATCCCGGCGGAGGGTTTCGAGGCGGCAATCCGCGATACCGGCCGGGCGGTGGAGGCCAACCTGAACGCATTTCGGGCCGGCTTCGCCGCCGCGGAACGGGGTGATCCGGCGGCTTTGATCCCCGATATTGATCTGAAACGGCCCTGGCGCCCGGACCCGCCCATGGTCGAACAATTGCAATATCAGGTGCGGGAAGAATTTCCCGGGCCGGCGCGGGCGATCCTGCGCGAAGGTGTCAATCGTCTGTTTGAATTTCAAAACAGGGCCTATGCGGCATTGTACCTGCAAAGACTAACGCGCATTGACCGGGCAGAGCGGGATGCGGACGGCCACGGTGAACTGGTGCGCGAAGTGGGTCGGTATCTGTCACTGTGGATGAGTTATGAAGATGTCATTCGGGTCGCCCAGGCCAAATTGCGGCCGGAACGGCAGGCCCGTGTCCGGGCCGAGGTCGGCGCCAAGCCGGACGAACCGGTCCGGATTCGGGAATACCTGAAACCCGGATTGGATGAAGCCACCGCCCTGCTGCCCGGTTGGATGGCCCGCCCCATATTGGCGGCGGCCGATAAAACCGGCCTTCGCGATCGCCTGAATATCGGCATGACCATAACCAGCACGGCCCTGTGGGGCAATTTTCTCCTGCGCCTGTTGTCCTCGCTTCGTCCCCTGCGCCCCATGGGACACCGCTATCACACCGAACAGACACGGATCGAACAATGGATCGGCGATATTGCCAAGGCCGCCGCCCTTGATCTGGGTTTGGCGGCCGAGATCGCCGCCTGTCAACGGCTATTGAAAGGCTATGGCCAGACCCATCGCCATGGCTGGGACAGCTTTTCCCGCATCATGAAAAACCTGGCCCTTCCCGCCCTGCAAGGGGATACGGAGCCGAAAGGCGCCGCCCTGGCGGTCGCCCTGGCCCGTGAAGCCGCCCTGGCCGATCCCGAGGGCACCGCCTTGCAAGGCGTTCTGGAGTCAGAGAAAAAAACGGATCTGGCGGCGGAATAGCTCTTCACCCGGTTATCAAAGCTGCGTGACAGATCCCCTTTTTGTCTTCCCCAAAGCCCGCGCCTTGCCGCATCATGGTGGTACAGCCACGATTGGAGAGGATCATGCCTCGCGCCTGCCTTTCGCCCCGCATCGCCCTTGCCGCGATATTGATCGCCGGCCTGATGGCCCCCGCAATGGCGGCGGAAGAAGAACATCTGCGCCTCAACACCCCCGGCGCCCTGCCCTTTGCCGAGGCAGAGAGCATTTATCAAGGGCTGCAAAAAGACATGGCCCAGGGTTATGCCCCAGCCCGAGACCCCATTGCCCGGGGCTATCCCCGCTGGCAGCGCTTCAACATCGCGCCCTACCTTTCCGAAACCCACTGCAATCGATACGCCAACAACTTCGCCAACAAAAAGGCCGCTGATGCGGGCTATGGCAGGCTGAAGCAGGGCGAGCGCATGCCGCCAGGCGCCGTCGTGGTCAAAGACAGCTTCACCGTCACCAAGGCAGGAGAGGTCTTCCCTGGCGCGCTGTTTTTTATGGAAAAGCTGGTGCCCGGCCGAAGCCCGGACACGGGTGATTGGCGCTTTGTCCTGATCCTGCCCGACGGCAGCTACATCGGCGACACCACCGGCGACAGTCCCGAGGACGTCGCCTTCTGCTTCACCTGCCACAAAGCCATGGCAAATGTGGATTTCCTGTTCTTTTTACCCGAAGAGTACCGCCGCAGGTGACAGCCGCCGCCGATGGCGTCTCGCCGATAGCGTCTGTACCTACTGCCCCTTGAACACGGGGGTGCGTTTGTCCACGAAGGCCTGGGCCGCTTCCTTGTGATCTTCCGTCATGCCGGTGCGGGTGTGGTGCCAGGCCTCCAAATCGAAGCAATCGCCCAGGCTGCCGGTTTCCGCCGCGTTCATGTTGCGTTTCATATAACCCAGCGCGATGCGGGGGCCGTTGGCCATTTTTTCCGCCAGTGCCATGGTTTCCACTTCCAACTGATCGTCGGGAACCACTTTGTTGACCATGCCCAGGACCAGCGCCTCCGCCGCCTCGACCTTATCGGCGGTGAAATACAATTCCCGCGCCTTGGCGGTACCGACCAGACGGGTGAGAAAATAACTGCCGCCGAAATCACCGGAATAGCCCACATTGGCAAAGGCAGTCGTCATTTTCATGGTATCGGAGGCGACGCGCATATCGCAGGCCAGGGCCAGGGACAAGCCGGCGCCGGCGGCGGGGCCGCGCACCATGGCGATGGTGGGTTTCGGCATTTCGTGCAGCAGGCGCGAGGATTCCATTTTCGCCCGCAGTTGTTGCGCCTTGCCTTCCATGGTGGCGTCGGGAAATTCCGTGCCCTCGGCCATGGCCTTGACATCGCCGCCGGCGCAAAAGCCACGCCCGGCACCGGTCAGGATCACACAGCCCGTATCCGGATCATCGGCCAGGCGGCTCAGCGCCGCGATCATGGCATCCAGCATCGTTCCGGACATGGCGTTCAGCCGATCGGGCCGGTTCATGGTCAAAATGGCTACCCGGCCCTCTTTGCGTTCCAGCAGATCGTCGCTCATTTTCTCGCCTCTCGTTGGTTTGGTTGTTATCATCGTTCCGTTGCCAGGGATTTTAGCACAAGTTTCTGCTTAACGGGGAGGCGCGGCGCCACGTGTCGGACGTTGAACTATTTGACGCGGTTGGCAATCGCCATACCCCGGCCCAAGGGCCGGCGCGCATCGTCTCGCTGGTGCCCAGCCTGACGGAATTGCTTTTCGCCCTGGATTTGCAGGATCAATTAGTGGGGCGCACGGCCTTTTGCGTGGAACCGGCGGGGCGTATCGAGGCCGTCCCCGTGGTGGGCGGCACCAAGACCTTTGAACTGGACAAGCTGATGGCGCTTAACCCCAGCCATGTCCTGGTCAACGTGGATGAAACGCCAAAAGAACTGGCTGATCAAATCGGCGCCGCCGGTGCCAGGGTCGTGGTCACACACCCCAACACACCGGCGGACAATATCGCTTTGTACCAATTGTTTGGCGGCCTGTTTCAGCGCTGGAAACGAGCAATGGATCTGGCGGCGGCCCTGGAACAGGAATTGCGCCAAACAACCCGCTGGCCCGAACGCGAGGTGCTGTACCTGATCTGGAAACGGCCCTGGATGACCGTTTCCCGGGATACCTATATTGCCGCCATGCTGTCCCTGTTCGGCATGCGGACCCTGTGTCATGACCCCGCGCGGCGCTATCCGGAGGTGTCCATAGATGCCGCGCTGTTGGCGAAAACGGATTTGGTGCTGTTTGCCACCGAGCCTTTTCCCTTTGCGGCCAAGCATCGTGACGCCTTCGCCCGCGAATTCCAAGTCGGCGGGCTGCCCCGGCTATGCGCCATCGATGGCAAGATGGTGTCCTGGTACGGCAGCCGGGCCGTCGAAGGCCTGCGTTATTTGCATGAGTTCACGGCGCAATTAAAAGAATGAGAAATATCAAGGTCGAGACCGTTGCCCTTTTCACACTTGGACACGGACGGAACCGCATCAAATTCTTCCAAGTTGCAGGCTGTCTTCGACAACTCCCGGCAGCGGTCGGCGTCCAGCTAAATTCAATCTTCCAAAGATCGAACCAGCCGCCAGGCGCCGTACATCAACAGCCCACATACGATAATCGCGAATATTGCTCCAAGCCAATACATTTGCCGCCTCACTTGATTACCTGGAATGATTAAAGGGCCGGTCTTGCCCATATGCAAGGCCCACCTCGTTCACGGCCCATGGGCCAGGGTGATACGCGCCGATTGCGTGCTATGGTGCGCCATGGTCATGGTTGCCGTGATCCCGGCGAAGGGAGGACCCAGAATGCTGTTTAACCGCGAACGCGCCGAAGGGGTCATGGGGCGCCATGGCCTGGACGCCCTGGTGGCGGCCTCGCCGGACAACGTGCTCTATGCCACCGGCTACGAATGCGTGACCCATTGGTTGAACAAGGGTTTTCAACTCTATTCCCTGTTCTCGCCGGGGCACGCCCCTGCGGCCTCATTGATCGCCCCAAGCCTGGAACTGGACGCCATCGTGGATGGCGATGTCTGGGTCGAAGATGTCTATCTGTTCAGCCCCTTCCCCCGCGGCCCGGCCCAAATGGATGCCATGGACGAGATCGGGCGCGGCGCCAAGGCTCTGTCCGAGCGGGCCCATCATGTGGGCCGCGCCCTCGATGGCCTAGTCGCCGCGATCGAGAGCCGGGGTCTAACCGGCGACCGTATCGGGATCGACGAAAGCGGTATTTCGCCCCTGTTCTGGTGGGAATTGCAACAACGCCTGCCCAATGTTGACATCGTCTATGCCAATGCCATCTGGTGGGAGGTGCGCATGGTCAAGACCCCGGACGAGATCGAACGCCTGAGCCGCGCCTCGGCCATTACCGAGACGGCGATCAAGGCGGCCCTTCGCTCCATCGGGCCCGGCACAACGGAACGCCAGGTGATCGATGCCTATCACAGCGGCGTCACCGCCCAGGGCGGGCGCTCGACCTTTTGCATCCTGGGCAGCGGCAGCCGCACGGCCCAGCCCCATGCCCTGGCCTCCGACAAGGTGATCGCGGCCGGCGATCTGATCCGCTACGACATCGGCTGCACCTATGGCTATTACCACGCCGACAATGCCCGCGCCGTGGTCCTGGGCACGCCCAGTGGCGAGCAGAGCCGGATCTGGGAGGCCATGGCCCAGGGCGTCGACGGCGCCGTGGAGATGATGCGCCCCGGCGCCGATGTGCGCGATGTCTACAAGGCGGCCATGGCGCCGGGCCGGGCCCTGGGTCTGGAGAATTTCGAACGCTTCCATTGTGGCCACGGCATCGGCGTCTCGGTCTATGACCCGCCCATCATCACTTTGGCCGACCCGGAAACCTCGGCCTTTCTGATGCCCGCCGTGGACGGCGGCCTCGAGGCGGGCATGACCTTCTCCATCGAGGTCGGCTATTACATCCAGGGCGTCATGGGATATTTGTGCGAGGACACCGTGGTGGTCACCGAGAATGGCGTGCGCCGCTTGACCGCAAACCCAAAATCCCTGGACTTCGAAAGCTTTATTGCCTGAGACGCGAAAGCTGGCGCGGTGCCATGAACAAATTTTCCGATTCCGATATTGGGTTTAGTATGCCGAATACCGGTAACCACCACATGCACGCTGTCGATATCTGAAAACTGTCGTCAATTCATATTATCGGTAATTGCGGCTAATAATTTTATCGGATATGGATAATTTCAGGGACACGATCAACCGTAATAAAGGGGCGCTAAGTATGTCCACCTCGCTGTAGCGCACCCGGTTCCTTGGACACAAGTTTGTCTCACGCGGCGGGCCTGATTGAGATCGCGGCGTGCCACGCCTGACGAGCTTGAGCGGGGCTCAGGTAGCCGTTCTTTTCGACGATCCACTGGGCATTGTAGA
>JAKZRK010000073.1:0-15654 GCA_047518225.1 Alphaproteobacteria bacterium
CTTTTGCAGGCTGGAAAATCGATCTTCAATTGGTTACAATCCGTCACCGCTGTTCTCCGCGCTAAATTCCGCTTAAGCAACTGAATTATAACGCATTAATGGAGATCAGCGGTACCTTTTCGTGACGTATTCGGGCTAGTCCGAACGTGTCTAGCACCGGGTTTAAAAACCCTGGGTATGGCCGGACAGTTGCTGGCTCGTGGCCCTTAGGCGCTCGGCCAGGATCAGCGTCAGATTGAACAGAATTTTGCTGGCGAACGAGGGCTCGTTCTGGATCGTTTTTCGAAACATTTCCTGGGTCAGCACCAGCACTTCGGCATCTTGGGTGACCACGATATCGGCGGTTCGCGGCATGGCTCCCAGATAGGCGATTTCGCCGACCGTGGCGCCCCTATCAAAGCGCGCCAGAACAGAACCATGGCTGTCACGGATTTCCACATTGCCCGATAGCAGCACGAAAGCTTCAAAGGCCAGATCGCCGGCCCGCGCCAGGCGGTCGCCGTCCCGCAATATCAGGGTGGTGGCGTTTTGCACGAAACTGCGGGCTTCATCGTAACTCAGCTCATCGAACAGGGGTACGCCGTGTAGGGGATTTTGACGCAATTGCTTGGTCAAATATTGCCAAAGTTTGTTTTCATCGCGCAGCGCCTTGACCGGGCGGTCAACCGCATCGGGAAAGGTATCGCGAAACCAGTGGGCAATGCCCGGGTCCGAATTTTTCGACGTTGCAATGCGGGCGAAGGGCGAATTGATGGCCTTCAGATGCTCGACATCGTCCATCACCAGGATCATTGGCACTTGCAGACCTTCGTCCGTCTCCAGATGTCGCCCGCTATAACAGCGGTAACCGATTTTCTCGTACAGGCCCACAAGGGCGGGTGGGCTATATGTGAAATCGAATAGAGCGCCGCCATTACGCGCCAATTTGAAGGCAGCCGCCATCATCAATGCCGGTACCTTGCCGTCACGCCAACGTTCCGCAATGACCATGTGATCGGTGAAGGAGACACACTCCGGGCCAAACTCATTAAAGGCGTCCAGGCCGTAATTGGTGATTATCTCCCGGCTCGGCTTTATCATGTCCGAGGTATAGAAGCGCAGACAGCCCGCAATCGAGCCGTCCGAGACCAAGAATAAATGGCGTGCGGCCTCGTCCCGCGCTTCCTCCTCGAGGCGCCGCTCCTTGGTGGTGGACAAGGGGCTGACGCCCAATTCATCAACCATGATCTGGTTGCGAAATTGCAGGATTTTCTGCCGCTGCTGGGCGTTTGCCGTTTCACGCACCTGCAAGCGCCGGCCCTGCGCCTTTGTCTTGCCCGTTGATTTTACCGCAACATTTGCCATTGCGGTAGTATAGGCGGATAGCTTAAACGACCGGTTAATGCCAAGCTGCCGCGGTTATTTGAAAATAAAAAAAATGGGCGCGGCGAAAGGCCGCGCCCGAGTCTAAACAGGGAGGATTTTACTCTACTCGGCTACGCTACAACTGCTCTAACTACAACCGGACGTGCCCCCGCAGGTATCGCATTTCATACATGTGCCGTTGCGCAATAGAGTGAAGTTGCCGCACTCGCCACAGGCATCGCCCTCATAGCCTTTCATGCGGGCCTCGCGAATTCGGTCCAGTCGCAGGTCCACTTCGTCCTGAACTTCCGGGCTGACCGCAACCGCCACGGCCGCGCCGTTGCCGTTCGTCGCCAGGCCCCCGACATCCAATGATCCGCCGCCGGACGCCATGGCAACGCCGCCGCCGGTGCCGCCGCCACCATTTCCACCGCCGTTATTTCCGCCGCCATTGCTTTTCGCGGTGCCCTGATTACCGCCCGTGACCACCAGCAATTGACGGCCCCGGACAAAACCGCGCGAGGCAATGCTGTGGACCGTCGCCATGGCCTCGTCTTCCACGCTCTCTTGCGCTTCTTCCGGTGGCAGGCCGGCGCCAAGGGTATCGGGGCGCAGATCCTCGGGATCCACATGGGCCAAATCGTTGCGTCCCAGATAGGATACGGCCAGTTCGCGGAACAGGTAATCCAGCACCGAAGTGGACATTTTGATCACCTCGTTGACCTCGACGATGCCGTTGGGTTCGAAGCGCGTGAAAGTGAAGGCAGACACGTAATCGTGCAGCGGCACGCCGTATTGCAGGCCCAACGAAATGGCGATGGCGAAGCTGTCCATCAGACTGCGGAAGGCCGAACCCTCTTTGTGCATATCGATAAAGATTTCGCCCAGGTTGCCGTCCTGATACTCGCCGGTCCGCAGATAGACCTTGTGGCCGCCGACCACCGCCTTTTGGGTATAGCCCTTGCGCCGCTGCGGCAGTTTGCGCCGCTTGGCTATGATACGCTCCACCACACGCTCGGCCACCACCCGCGGTTCAATCCGTTGCTCGCTCATGGCCGCGGCCAGACTATCCTCTGCGTCCAGATCCTCATCCACGTCGTCGTAAAGAGCGGACGACAGAGGCTGTGACAATTTGGATCCGTCCCGATACAGGGCGTTCGCCTTCAATCCTAGGCGCCAGGAGTCACTGTAGGCCTGCTTGCAATCTTCCACGCTGGCGGAGTTCGGCATGTTGATGGTCTTCGAAATGGCGCCCGAGATAAAGGGCTGGGCCGCCGCCATCATGTGGATATGACTGGACACGGACAAATAGCGTTTGCCAAATCGGCCACAGGGATTTGCGCAATCGAATACGGGCAGGTGCTCCGCCTTCAGGCCGGGCGCCCCTTCGAGCGTCATGGCGCCGCAGCAATAGACATTCGCGGTCTCTATCTGGTTAGAGGAGAACGTCAATGCGCTAAGCATATTAAAGGACAGATCGTTCAATTGTTCATCGCTGAATCCAAGGGCATCGCGGCAAAAATCCTCTCCCAGGGTGTATTTGTTGAACACGAAACGAATGTCGAAGGCGCTTTCCAGGGCGGCTTCAATTTGTTCGATCTGCAGGTCGCCAAAGCCTTTTTGCCTCAGACTCTCGTGATTAATGCCCGCCGCCCCGTCCAGGGTGGCGTGGCCAACGGCGTAATTGGTAATGGTGTAGATCTGGCTTTCGTCATAGCCCAGGGTTTTCAGGGCGGTGGGAACCATGCGGTTGATGATCTTGAAATAGCCGCCCCCCGCCAGCTTCTTGAACTTGACCAGGGCGAAATCAGGCTCGATTCCCGTGGTATCGCAGTCCATCACCAACCCAATAGTCCCCGTGGGCGCGATCACCGTGGCCTGGGCATTGCGATAGCCATGACGTTGGCCAAGTTCCAGGGCCTGATCCCAGGCATCCCTTGCGGCCTGAACCAATGGTGCATCGGGGCAATCGGCGGCAAGCAAGGGAACGGGCGCCACTTCCAGGCCGGCGTAGGCGTCCGTGGCGCCCATGGCTGCGCGGCGATGGTTGGCGATCACCCGTAGCATATGCGGGGCGTTTTCCGCATAACGTTCAAAGGTGCCCATTTCTTTTGCCATCTCGGCCGAGGTGGCGTAGGCCGTGCCGGTCATCAGAGCGGAAATGGCGGCGCAAATGGAGCGGCCCTGCTTGCTGTCGTAGGGCAGGCCCTGGGCCATCAACAGGCCGCCGATGTTGGCGAAACCGAGGCCCAATGTTCGATAATCGTACGATAATTGCGCAATTCGCCGGGATGGAAACTGTGCCATCAGCACCGAAATTTCCAGCACGATGGTCCACAAGCGCGCGGCGTGAGAGAAACCATCGACATCGAAGCTGCCGTCGTCATTGAGGAATGCCATCAGGTTGATGGAGGCCAGATTGCACGCGGTATCGTCCAGGAACATGTATTCCGAACAGGGATTGGAGGCGCGAATCTCGCCACCTTCGGGACAGGTGTGCCATTCGTTGATGGTGGAATGGTATTGCAGGCCCGGATCAGCGCTGGACCATGCGGCGTTGCCGATGCTTTCCCACAGGTCCCTGGCCTTGATCGTGCGGTCTACCTTGCCGTCGGTGCGGCGATAGAGGGTCCAATCCTGGTCCTGTTCGACGGCGCGCAGAAACTCATTGGTAACGCGCACGGAATTATTGGAATTTTGCCCCGACACCGTCAAATAAGCATCCGAATCCCAATCCGTATCGAAGATCGGGAATTCCATGTCGGTGTAGCCCTGGCGGGCGAAATCTATGGTGCGGCGTACATAATTCTCTGGAATCATCGCTGACCGGGCGCCCCGCAAGGCCGCCTTCAGGGCCGGATTCCGGGCCGGATCGAAACGGCCGCCATGTTCTTCCGTGGGTTCGTTTTCGCCGGCGCCTTCCTGACAGGCCGCCATCACCGCCTTCAGACATTTCGCCGTGACGCGGGAGCCAGTGACAAGTGCCGCTACCTTTTGCTCCTCCAATGCCTTCCAATTGACATAGGCTTCGATATCCGGGTGATCGGCGTCAACCACCACCATCTTGGCGGCCCGCCGGGTGGTCCCTCCCGACTTGATGGCGCCCGCGGCCCGGTCGCCGATCTTTAGAAAGCTCATCAAACCCGATGACCGCCCGCCGCCGGAAAGAGCTTCGCCGTCGCCCCGTAAGTCGGAGAAATTAGAGCCCGTGCCGGAGCCGTATTTGAACAGGCGCGCTTCGCGCACCCACAAATCCATGATGCCGCCTTCGTTAACCAGATCATCGGCAACCGACTGGATGAAGCAGGCGTGGGGTTGTGGCCGTTCATAGGCCGAGGTTGCCGCTTGCAGTTCGCCGCTTTCGTGATCGACGAAGAAATGCCCTTGCGAGGGGCCGTCGATGCCATAGGCCCAATGCATGCCGGTGTTGAACCATTGCGGTGAATTTGGCGCCGCTATTTGACGGGCCAGCATGTAGCTCAATTCATCGCAAAAGGCGATGGCGTCATCTTCCTCGTCGAAATAACCGCCCTTCCAGCCCCAATAGGTCCAGGTTCGGGCCAAGCGGTCGAATACTTGCCGGGCCGATGTTTCTTGGCTGTCGCGCTGGTCTTCGGGCATGGCGGCCAGGGCCGCTTCATCCGCCTCCTCGCGCCGCAGCCAAATCGGTACATCATCCTCGTGCACCCGCTTGCGCGCGGTGGGTATTCCAGCCTTGCGGAAATATTTTTGCGCCAGAATATCGCAGGCCACCTGTGACCAATCCGCCGGCACCTTGATATCATCCAGCTTAAAGACGACCGAGCCATCGGGGTTTCGGATTTCACTGCTCGCCATGCGAAATTCGATATCTGCATAGGGCGAATGCCCCTTTTCCGTAAAGCGCCGTGAAATCCGCATGTGCCCTCATACCTCTCTTAAGCTCGTTTCTTATCAGCGTCGGCAAGTTAGGTTCATACCACATATTGTGGTTGCCAACGGGAACGAGACCATATCTAGGCATTTTGCCGTGGTCAAGCGATTATCGCGGGCTGTGGATAATATTTTGTCGGGTTACGGCTTGGTCAATATTTGCCGGAAAAATCAAATCATCAACGCGGTAACTTCAAACCCCGACTCGGCCTTATGGTAGACAAAGCCCGGCGATTACGGCAAGTGTTTTTAGTGCCTGACACAATTTTGGCCGCAATATGTAGGGCTGTGGATAACTTAACTTTGTCCTGGCCGTGGCGATTGGCGGCCTGAATGGTGCTGGACCCACGCCCTAGTCAATGCAATAGTCCGCCGCGGATTGGTGCGGCAATAGGTATGGACCATGGGTGCGACCGTTGGAACCCGATTGATGCTCTGGTGGAAGGGCGAGGAAATCGGCCAAGACAGCTTTGGCAACCGCTATTTCAAGGAAAAATCGGCTGGGAAGCGCCGTTGGGTGATTTACGAGGGCGCGCCGGAAGCCAGCAAGATTCCCGCGGAATGGCACGCCTGGCTGCATCGGACCGTTGACGCACCGCCCCTGGGCGCACGCGCGGAAATACCATGGGAAAAGCCCCATGTCGCCAATTTGACCGGCACGGCGGTGGCCTACCGGCCCGGCGGCAGCATGTTTTCCGATCAAGAACGGCAGAAAAGCGGCGGAGATTATCAGGCGTGGACGCCCGAATAGTATGCCTGCAATGAATTCGCGATTCGGCCCTTGAACGCGGATCAGGCAGGAATTTGATGCAAATCCTGGCAGGAGGGTACGAGCAGTGAGCGGCAACCTGGTGGAAACCTTGATCGGCGCGGTGGTTTTAGCCGTGGCTGCCTTTTTTCTCTATTTTGCCTATGAAAAGGCCGATATCGGCGCGGTGGAAGGCTATACCCTGACGGCGAAGTTCGACAAGGTCGATGGGGTCAAGGTGGGCAGCGATATTATGCTGGCCGGGATCAAGGTCGGCACCGTTACGGATCAGACGCTGGATGCGGAGGAATATATGGCGGTGCTGCGGCTGTCCCTGTTATCGGAGGTCAAACTGCCGGATGATTCGGCGATCAAGGTCGCCTCTGACGGCCTGTTGGGCGGTAAATATCTCTCGATCGATCCTGGCGGGTCGGAAGTCTACCTGGAAGCCGGAGACGAAATCCCCTTTACCCAGGGCTCGGTGGATCTGACCGAGCTGATTGGCAAGGCCATATACAGCTCCGGCGGCGGTGGCAAATAAACGGAATAGCGCAACAGGATAAAATGAAGACTCTTGCCAGTGCCGTTCTGCTTGTAGTTTTGGTGTTAGGGACGGCGCTGCCGACGGCGGCCCCGGGGCAATCGGCCGAGGTGTCGGGGGCGCTGTTGCGGGGCTTGGACAAAATCACCGCCCGTATCACCACGTTCGAAGCGCCGTTGAACCAGGAAGCGCGCTTCGGTACCCTGCGCATCCTCGCCCATACCTGCCGCAAACGCCCGCCGGAAGAAACGCCCGAAGTGGCCGTATTCCTGGAAATCGAAGAAGAACGCCCAGGTGTGGAGGGGCGGCTGACTTTGTTTACCGGCTGGATGTTTGCCTCCTCTCCGGCACTGTCAGCCTTGGAACATCCGGTTTACGATGTCTGGGTGATCGATTGCAGTACCACCGCCGATGACAATGATCTGCCCGAGAGGTTGAAATCCCGCACTCCGGATAACGGGCCGGACAACGCATCCGACAAACGGGAGTGATATTCGGCCCGGGCGATTTCGATGGCGCCGAACTGGCGCAGATGATCGGTAATGAATTGGGTGTCCAGCAGGGTAAATCCCGCCTGACCTAGGCGTGCCACCAGATGCACCAAAGCCACCTTGGAGGCATCGGCCCGCAAGCTGAACATGCTTTCGCCGAAAAATGCCGCGCCCAGGGCGATGCCGTACAGCCCGCCGGCCAACTCGTCCCCGGCACAGGCTTCAACGCTATGGGCAAAGCCGCGGCGATGCAGGCTGGTAAAAAGTTCCTGGATCTCGTGATTGATCCAGGTTGTCCATCGGCCCGAGGCTGGCGCGGCACAGGCGGTCATGACCTGTTCAAAGGCGCTGTCGACGCGAATCGTGAAATGATCCTGGCGCACCGTCCGGCGCAAGCGGCGGGACAGATGAAAGCGGTCCAGGGGCAGGATACCCCGCATTTCCGGATCAACCCAATACATCTCCGGCTCGTCCCGTCCGTCGGACATGGGAAAAATTCCGGTGGCATAGGCCTTAAGCACGATCTCCGCGGTTATTTTCATCCCTTATCCCGTTACGCCGGAAGTTTAATCACCCGTTTTGTCTCCAGTTCCGTCCATGGCGTCCCAGTTGTACAGAGGGGTTTCCTTGCTCTGGAAACGTCGTACCGCCTCCTTGTGGAAATCAGTGGTGAAGACGATGGCTTGGGCATCCGCCTCCATCTCGGCCATGGTCGTATAGTCCGACTGAAAACTGCGGTTGGCGATCCTTTTGGTCATGCCGATGGCGGTTTTCGAACCCTGCGCCAGACGCAGCGCCAAGGCCCGGGCGGCGGGCAGCAAATCCTCCTGCCCGTGAATGGCGTACAAGAGGCCCATGGCGTCAGCCTCGGGCGCGGTAATGGAACGGGCCGTGTACATCAACTCCTTGGCCTTTTGCATGCCCACCGCGCGGGGCAACGCGTACAGCACCGCCATGTCGGGAACCAGTCCAATGCGCCCGAATACGGAACAGAATTTCGCCCCCTCGCTTGCCAAGATAAAATCGGCCTGCAACGCCAGGGCAAAACCGCCGCCAAAAGCCATGCCATCCACCGCCGCGATCACCGGGCAGTCCAGATTATGCAAACGTTCCAACCATTCGTGCATCCGCAGTATCCGGCTGCGGCTGTTTACCGGCCCCGACCGTTCAGGGTCTCCCATCGCCTTGACGTTGCCGCCCGCGCTAAAGGCCCGTCCAGTACCGGTGATGATCAGGGCCTTGACGTCATCGTTGCCCTGCACCGTATCCAGCATGCGCAGGTAATCGGCTTTCATTCCGTCCGTCAGGGCGTTCAACACGTCCGGCCGGTTCATGGTGAACAGGGCAACGCCATTGTCGTCGATGTTGAAGGTTGCGTCCGTGTAAACATCACTCATGATCATCTGTCCCCGGATCGTTAATTAGCGGATCGTCGATCAGCTTTGCCGGTCGAGAAATTCTTCCAGCCAATGGATGTGATAATCCCCGTCGATGAAATTCTGCTGCTGGATCAATTCCGTATGCAGGGGAATGTTGACGTCAATGCCGCCGACGACAAATTCACCCAGGGCCCGGCTCAGGCGCATCAGGCAATCGTTGCGGGTGGTTCCGTGCACCACCAACTTGGCGATCAGGCTGTCGTAATTGGGCGGGATGCGATAGCCGGCATAAAGCGCCGAGTCGACCCGCACGCCCAGGCCGCCCGGTGCGTGGAAATCGCCCACCTGCCCGGGCGAGGGAACGAATGTGGTGGGATGTTCGGCATTGATACGGCATTCGATGGCGTGGCCGGAAAAGTGGATATCTTCCTGGCTAAAAGACAGGGGCGCGCCGGCGGCGATGCGGATTTGTTCACGTACCAGGTCGATGCCCGTGATCGCCTCGGTCACGGGATGCTCTACCTGCAGGCGGGTATTCATTTCGATGAAATAGAATTCGCCATTTTCATAAAGGAATTCCACAGTGCCCAGCGATGTGTAATTGATGCTGGACAGGGCTTCGACCACTACCTCGCCGATGGTCTTGCGGGCCACCTCGTTCAGGGCCGGCGAGGGGGCCTCTTCCAGAATTTTCTGGTGGTTCCGTTGCAACGAGCAATCCCGTTCGCCCAAATGCACCACCTTGCCCGTGCCGTCGCCGATCACCTGTACTTCAATATGGTGGGGGCGCTCCAAGTACTTTTCAAGATAGACCGAATCGTCATTGAAGGCGGCCTTGCTTTCCGTGCGCGCGGCGGTCAGGGCAGCGGCAAATTCGCTGCCCTGGCGGACCAGTTTTATCCCCCGTCCACCCCCTCCCAAGGCCGCTTTGATCAGGACGGGATAACCCATCCCATCGGCCAGCGCCTTGGCCTCTTGGTCATCCGTGATGGCGCCGTCGCTGCCCGGCACGACCGGTATGCCAAGTTCGCTTACGACTTTCTTGGCCTGAATCTTATCGCCCATGATGCGGATATGCTGTTCGCTAGGGCCGATAAAGGTATAGCCGTGCTCTTCGACAATTTGCGCGAAATCGGCGTTTTCCGACAAGAAACCATAGCCGGGATGAATGCTGTCGCTGCCCGTGATTTCCGCGGCCGCCAGGATCGCGGGAATGTTCAAATAGCTGTCAATGGCCGGGGCTGGGCCGATACAAACGCTTTCATCGGCCAGGCGCACGTGCATGGCGTCGCTATCGGCCGTGGAATGGACTGCCACCGTGCGGATGCCCATTTCCCGGCAGGCGCGGTGCAGGCGAAGGGCGATTTCACCGCGATTGGCAATAAGAACCTTGTCGAACATGGCGCTTGTTAATCGATAATCATCAGAACATCGCCGTACTCGACGGGCGTGGCGTTTTCAAACAAGATCTGCCGCACCACTCCGGCGCAGGTGGAGGAAATTTCGTTAAACGTTTTCATCGCCTCGATCACCAACAGGGTCTGCCCGGTGATGACCTGATCGCCGATTTTGACAAAGGGCGCGTCCTCGGGCGAGGGGGCGTGAAAGGCGGTGCCCACGATTGGCGATAGCAGGGCGCCGGGGTGGTTGGATAAATCGCTTTCCGCGACAGGTGTAACGGCGGCGGGTGCCGGAGCCGCCGCCCCGGAAGCCGCCACGGCCGCGGCGGGCGCCGACGAGGCAACGGCGCGCACCAGACGCATGCGGTCATCGTCGCTTTCAATCTCGATCTCGCTCAACCCGGTCTCGTCCATCAGGGCGGCCAGTTCGCGGATCAACTCTTTGTCGACCTTGGATTTTGCCATTTCGCCTCGCCTCACTGCCGCACTAAACCGCCGCTTTCGCCGCCGCCGTCAGGGCGCATAAATATCCATCCGGGCCCAGGCCGCATATCACCGCCACCGCCACGGCGGAGATATGGGAATGATGCCGGAAGCTTTCGCGCTGGTAAATGTTTGATAGATGCACTTCGTAGACCGGCAAGCCCACGGCCCGCAACGCGTCGGGTATGGCGATCGAGGTGTGGGAATAGGCCCCGGCGTTGATAATGATGGCTGACGCCTCGCCTCGGGCCTGCTGGATCCAGGTCACCAGCTCGCCTTCGCTATTGCTTTGCCGGCAATCGGTGGCAACGCCAAGTTCGTCCGCCCGGTTCTGAATGGCGGCGTTCACATCATCCAGGGTTTCGTGGCCATAGATTTCCGGCTCGCGGGTGCCCAACATATTCAGGTTGGGACCATTCAGGACCAATATCTTTGCGGGCATGGGATTTCACCGATGACAAGGTAACTACCTCCTATATACTGCCATGCTGATGGATAGGGAAGCTAGAGACGCCTGGCATTATCCGGCGAATTCATCTGCCGTTGGTTGAAAGGCATGCCCGGCCTCCCCATAATCCCAATGACGGTCTGTTTTGTTTTGTGATCAGGGAACGCTAGATCATGCGCGTTGTTATTAACGGTGAAAACCGCGAAATATCCTCATCTCTCAGCGTCGCCGCGCTGTTACGGGATTTGGGGCTGGATGCCCGCAAGATCGCCTTGGAGCATAATTTGGAGATCGTGCCACGCTCCGCCTACGGCGAGACCATGGTATCCGACGGCGACCGCTTGGAAATCGTGCACTTCATTGGCGGGGGTGATGGGAAAAGCGGCGAAAGGGAAGGCGATTCGAGCGCGGATACCTGGACCGTGGCCGGGCGAACCCTGAAATCGCGCCTGATCGTGGGTACCGGCAAATACCAATCCTATGACGAGAATTTCCGCGCGCTCGAGGCCTCCGGCGCCGAGATCGTTACCGTCGCCGTGCGCCGGGTCAACGTCACCGACCCGGACAAGGAAATGCTGGTCGATCACATCGATCCGAAAAAGTTCATCTACCTGCCCAATACCGCCGGCTGTTTCACCGGCGAGGACGCGGTCCGTACCTTGCGCCTGGCGCGGGAGGCGGGGGGCTGGGACCTTGTCAAACTGGAAGTGCTGGGTGATAAAAAGACCCTGTACCCCAATATGCCGGAAACCCTGCGGGCGGCGGAAATGCTCATCAAGGAAGGCTTCCAGGTGATGGTCTATTGCAGCGACGATCCGATCCAGGCAAAGGTGTTGGAAGAGATCGGTTGTTGCGCCATCATGCCGCTGGGCGCGCCAATCGGCTCCGGCCTCGGCGTGCAAAATCCGGTCAACATCCGGGTCATAGTCGAGAACGCAGAGGTGCCGGTGATCGTTGATGCCGGCGTCGGCACCGCCTCGGATGCGGCCATCGCCATGGAACTGGGCTGCGACGGCGTCCTGATGAACACAGCCATCGCCGAAGCCAAGGACCCAATCCGCATGGCCCGGGCCATGAAGCACGCCGTAATCGCGGGGCGTGAAGCCTATCTGGCCGGCCGCATGCCCCGGAAAATGTACGCCGATCCATCGTCGCCGCTGGCGGGCCTGATATAAATCAATATATTAATGCACGGTCTTAATCCAACTCATTAGATCATCACACCAAACAGTGAACCCACGCTCCTGGACTCCCGCTTTCGCGGGAGTGACGGGAATTACGTTAGATATCTGGCATAACCGGTTGAAATTACAACTATTCCAACTGTCGTCATTCCCATGAAAGCGGGAATCCATGCGCGCTCCACGCTCCTGGACTCCCGCTTTTGCGTGAGTGACGACGACGGTTTAGGTGGGCACCGTATCTACCTGATAATACGCTCAGTTTTTTGGTTTGGAAATCTTATACGTTACCAGACCTTTTGCCACCATGAGGCCATCGGCGTCCTTGACGTCAACGTCGACCACCACCAGGGAGCCGCCGCGCCTGACCGTACGCCCCTCGGCAATCAGATCGCTCACGGCGCCCGCCAGAAAGCTGACGTTCATGGCGACGGTGGCGCCACGGGCGTCCACGGGCGTATCCAGGTAGGACCGGGCCACGGTGGTGCCGGCCTTGTCGATCAGAGCGGCGGTAATGCCACCGTGGATCAGGGCATCGCCCCTGGACAGCTCCTCGCGCCAGGGCAGCACCATACGGCAATAGCCTTCTTCCAGGGCTTCTAGTCGTGCGCCAAGAAAAGTACCGAAGCCTCTGTCCAGCATATGTTTTTGCAATTCGGCCAGACGGTCTTGGTTTGACGCACTCATATCTGTGTTTCCCCGCTTACCCTGATCATGCGTTTGCCGGTGTTTTCGCCGTGCAGCAGCCCGATCAGGGCCTTGGGCGCGTTTTCCAGGCCGTCGATGATATCGACCTTGTATTTCAGGCTACCGTCCGCCACCCAGCCGGCCAAATCCGTATCCGCCTGCTCCCGGCGGTCATCATAATCCATCACGATGAAGCCTTCCATGCGCAGGCGGCGGACCACTAAAAGGCCGGGCAGGCCGTGGGGGCCGGGCATGGGATTGGCCGTGTCGTACTGCGAAACCACGCCGCAACAGACCATGCGGCCGCCCCGGTTCATGCGGAACAGGGCCGCTTGCAGGACATCGCCGCCTACATTGTCGAAATAAACGTCAACGCCGTCCGGGCAATGCTGGCCCAATGCCTTCACGACGTTCTCGGTCTTGTAATTGATGGCGCTGTCAAAGCCCAGTTCATCGACGATCCATCGGCATTTTTCGTCCGTCCCGGCGACGCCCACCGCATGACAGCCCTTGATCCTGGCGATCTGCCCGGCGATGGAGCCCACCGCCCCGGCGGCGGCGGAAACCAGCACCGTTTCGCCCGCTTTGGGCGCGCCAATATCCAGCAGGCCCCAATAGGCGGTCAGGCCGGTAACCCCACGCACGGACATGCGGGCCACCAGGTCATCGCCAGGGGGCAGTTTATGGACCGGGCTGTCGGGGGGGGCCATGGATGGCATAATCCTGCCAGCCGCCATCGCCCTCGACAATGTCGCCCACCGCTAGGCCGTCCCGGTTGGAAGCCACCACCCGGCCAATGACATGGCCCGCCATGGGCTCGCCAAGGCCCACGGGCGGGCGATAGGTGGGCACATCGTTGATCCAGCCCCTATTTCGCCGGATCCAGCGAAAGATAGATACTGCGCACCAGCGCCGCGCCAGGCCCCGGTTCCGGCGTCGGGCTTTCCGTCCAGCTAAAATCGCTCTCCCGCAGCGCCCCCGTGGGCCGCCTGGCCAATAAATACTGCCTGTTTATGGGCTCGATTTTCACGTCCGCCATCATGGCCTCCCTGCATGCCAACGTATCCCATAGGTATAGCGCGCCCAGGCCGCATAGAGCCAAATGAAAATCATCCGCGCCCCACCCGCGCCGTTGCCACGGCTGCCCCCCTCTGGCAGACTTGATGAACACGTCAATAACACAATCATCCCTGGCAATGGGATTTGGCAGCATCATTGCCGAACGTGGGGACCACTTGCAAATATCCACCGACCGCCAAAACGGCCTGACGCCAGCCGAGGAAAACATCTGGTACCGCCTGATGACATTCCATGGCGTGGCCGAAGAACCGTGGACTGCAGAAGGGAGCGCCACTGCCGAAAAAAACCGTGAGCTTTGGAACCGCTGGGCGCTGCCGGCGCTCAACCCTGACCGCATCGCGGCCCTGGGCCTGGCCAAACTGGCGCCCCTGACCGAAGAGGAGTGTCAGAAAATTGCCGGCGAGCTTGACATAACGGAACTGCCGGATCCGAACGGAGCCGTAGCAATCTCCGCAATTCAGGTATCTAAACCGTTTACCGTAGCAGGGCTTGTTTTTCCAACGTCTGCCGACTTCGAAATGGCGCATTTCGAAGTTTATGCCGACTTCGAAAAGGCACATTTCGAAGCTGATGCCGGCTTCCGCGCGGCGCATTTCGAAACTTATGCCGACTTCCGCGAGGCGCATTTAGAAGCTTATGCCGACTTCCGCGCGGCGCATTTCGAAGCTTATGCCGACTTCGAAAAGGCGCATTTCGACGGTCGTGCCTACTTCGGCGAGGCGCATTTCGATGGTGATGCCGACTTCCCCAAGGTGCATTTCGATGATGATGCCGTCTTCGAAAAGGCGCATTTCGATGCTGCTGCTGAATTTTCTGATGCGAACTTCAGCAGCAAAACCTCCTTCGCCGGGGCCGCGTTCGCGGAACCGCCGCAATATCATCAGGCCAAGCTGCACCAAAATACCAGCTTTCATGAAGCGGATTTCAGCCGTGCGCGGGACCGCGTAAGCGCCGATGCCGAATCCGCTTGGCGGCGGCTGAAGCTGATCATGAGCGAAGCCCATGCCCACCATGAGGAGCTGCGGTTTTTTGCCTATGAAATGAGCGTGCGGGGGCGCATGGCGCAATGGCCGGTCAATTGGCTTTATCGCCTATATGAAGGGCTGTCCGATTACGGGCGCAGCATGGGGTGTCCCGCGGGCTGGCTGGCGGCGCTTACGCTGTTGTTTGGTTTGGCCTATGGCGGCCTGCTGGAACGGCCAACTGATATTGACCGGGGGCAGTTTCGGGAAGACATTGCCAGCTTCACCCTGGGTAACGCGCTGCCTGCCGTCGGTGGTCTGAACCCGGCACGGCGGGACTTGTACAAGCGGCTCTTCGATAACGGCGGCGGCATCGACATACCATTCTCCATCGAACTGCTGAGCATCGTGCAAGCGTCCAGCGGCGTCGTGCTTTTCTTGCTGCTGTCCCTGGGCATCCGCAACCGCTTCCGGATCAAATAACCGGCCTATTTCTTGGGCTGGAAGCGCGGGGAGCGGCACCAGATGCCGGAGAGGTCCGGGACCAGCCACGAGGCCAGGATGGCCGCGACCCCGGCTATGTTCATGGTGATACCCATCCACAGGGCGCGGTCGGCCAGCATGGCATCGGGTGCGTCGGGTATCTGTACCAGGCTGAAGATGCCAAAGGCGCACAGTCCCACGCCAAACAGCCCGCCGCCACAAATCGTTGCGATAAATCCGCATGGCTGATCCCCCAAAGCACCGCATCCATTATGGCAAAATTCTGGGCTGTTGAAAACAGCCGGGCAGGGGCCGGAAGCGGTAACGGCGGTCCCGAAGGACCGCCGTCTCGGCCACCTAGAGGGTGAGGGTTTCCCCTAGCAGCCCGTTGAAAAAGGCGCTATTGACCGGGTTTCACTCGACGGCGAAACATAACGCGACGAAGGCGGTTTCGCCATCCTCCGAGACGATGAGGACCATCTGAGCGACCAGAACGGCTCCAGCTGGCGCAATAA
>JAKZRK010000074.1:0-4128 GCA_047518225.1 Alphaproteobacteria bacterium
TGTAACTCAAGAAGTGATGCTGGAAATGGCGAATCATCCCGTTTCAAAACATCAATTTCCACTCTGACACCCTTGCCTGCCGTATGACGGCACACCCTACATATAGTGGGTGTGGGTTACAACCGGATAGGCACGGAACCATGCCCACCAGGGTTGCCGTGCCGCCAACCGCCAGCATCTCGAAAGACTGCTCGGCGGTCTTTTTCAGGCCCAGGCACTCGATCGCATGATGCACGCCGCCCTTGGTCATATCCATGATCCGTTCGACGGGATCGCCATCGTTGGGATTGACCAGATCTGTGGCGCCAAGCTTGGTGGCGAGCTGTAGTTTGACCGGGTTGGTGTCCACCGCGATGACACGGCCCGCGCCCGCCACGTGGGCGCCGTTGATGGCGGCCATGCCGACGCCGCCGCAACCGATCACGGCGACCGTCTCGCCAAACCGTACGGCGGCGGTGTTCACCGCGGCGCCGAAGCCGGTGATCACGCCGCAGCCAATCAAGGCCGCGCGGTCCAGGGGCATCTCGTCCTGGATCTTCACGATGGCGTTCTCATGCACCAACATCTGCTCGGCGAACGAGGATAGGTTGGCGAAGGTATGCAGTTGATCGGCCTTGACCCATTCCAGGCGCCGTGCCTGGCCGGGCGCCATCTTCACGTCCGTGTTGGTGCAGATGACCGGGCGGCCGGAGGTGCATTGTTCGCAGGTGCCGCAGAACACCGACAAGCAGGTGATCACGTGATCACCGGGCTTCACGTAGGTCACCTCCGCGCCGACCTGTTCGACGATGCCGGCGGATTCGTGGCCCAGAACCACCGGCAGCGGGTGCGGGTAAAGTCCTTCGATGAAATGCAGGTCGGAATGACAGAGCCCGGCAAAGGCAGTGTTGATCAGCACCTCGTGGCCCCCGGGCTTCTTGGTGCTGATCTCCTCGATCACCAGCGGCTTGTTCGGTTCGTACAGGACGGCTGCCTTCATGGTAATGTCTCCTCCGACTTTGCGAATGGTTTGACCCGAGACTAACGCGGATACGCGTGTTTTCGAAAGGGCAATATGATTGCCGCCGCGCGCGAGCCCAAGAGCCCGGAAGCCGCGGCCCGGCAGACGCGCGTTATTGGGGACAAGAGGCGCTGGTCAGAATTTTGCCGCCTGCCTTTATTTCTATCCTGATCTGTTTTTCATAGGCGGCAATCTTATCTAGAAGCTCGCCGCTACCAGGGCAAAGGCTGATGGCGAACTTGGAGGTTTTCATGGCGCTGAAGGAACGGAACAGGGCGATATGCCGCTCGCTGGTGAGCTGAAAGACAAGCTCGAACTTGCCGCTGTCCGAATACCGGCTTTTCTCGATGATCCAGGTTCTATCGGGCCTGACAGTTTCGCCATGGACCAGCAACATCGCGACAGCCGCCTTGCGCTCTTGCGCCGGCATCTCCGGGCCTTGCAGATAGATGGCTAGAACGGCCACCGCCAACAATATTAGGGCGGACAAAACAATGATGCCGATCTTGTTCGTTTGGGAAAATTCCAACCACCGGAGCAGCGGGTTGCACTTTTCCCGGCCCCTTGATATGCCCCGCGCACGGGCTCCTGATTTCGTCTTGCCCGCTCGTTTCCCCTGCTTTGGCTTTGGCGGCGTCTCGGGTTGCTCTGCCGCGGCCCGTTTGCCTTCCTCTTTCAACTGCCGCAAAAGCGCAATGATATCAACGCGAACCTGCTCTACATCGCGCGCCTCACCCTCGGGCGCGATGATCGCCGCCAAGTGCTGTAGGTAGTCCTCCAGCCGGGCGCGCTCTTCCTCATGCACCAGCAGTTTCGTTAAAGCGAGGCTGGTGCTTTGTTCCAGGGCGTCCAGGCTATGCGCCTGTTCGATCATCGCGATCAGGCCGTTTTCGGGATCCTCGAACAGAACTTCCCAATCGTCGGCGCTGCGTGGGGCGTGCGCCTTGTGGGCAACAAGATGAGAAGGTTTTTCCGTCTTTTCCGCCATAGACGTTACGATTTATCCATGATCGTTGGCCGCAGGTGAATGGATATTCCATGCTCCGGTAAAATCAATGTTAGCACAACCCCGCGATCATTCTTGGTGCGGTCCGGAGCGGTTCCGGGCTATTCTGGTCAAGTGAGTCAGAATAGCCCGGAACCGCTCTAGCCTTGCTGGCCAGCGGTCGTTGCGAGATCAATGGGGAGGCGAAACCGTGAAACCGCATCTGCGTATTGGGGTCGTCTATGATTTCCGCAATCCACCTGATTCCGGCATCGACAATCAGGATTTTTATGCCGAGATTCTCGACCAGGCGGTCTGGTTGGAGGGGCTGGGCATTGATCTGATCTGGTTCACCGAACATCATTTCGTCGATGACGGTTATCTGCCGTCCTGGATACCGGTGGCGAGCGCCATGGCCGCGCGTACCGCGCGCGTCCGCTTCTCCTCCGATATATCCATCCTGCCGCTCTACCAGCCGGTACGCTTGGCCGAAGACCTGGCGGTGCTGGACAATCTAAGCGGCGGCCGGGTCGAAATCGGCGTTGGCCTGGGCTATGTGCCCCAGGATTTGGCCGGTTACGGTCTGGAGGTCGCGCAGCGGGTTTCCCGAACCGACGAGGGCCTGGAAATCCTCACCCGATGCTTTAGCGGCGAGCGCTTCAGCTTCAAGGGCAAGCGCTATGAGGCCGAGGACGTGATCATCAGGCCCGATTATGTGCAACCTGGCGGCCCACCCCTATGGGTCGCGGCATCGTCGCGGGCGGGCGCTCTGCGCGCGGCCCGCTTCAATGCCCATCTGCTGCCCCCAGGGCCCTTACGACACCACCATTCAGGTTTGGCTCGACGCGCTGACCTCCAGTGGCCGCGACCCGGACGACTATCGAATTGGCATCATCAAGTCCTGCTATGTGACCGACGACAAACAGCGCGACTGGCCGGCTGTGCGGGCCGCCGAACGCTTCCGCATGGAATTTTACGCCCGCGCGTTCCAGGCGGCGGGCCGAGGCGCCCCGCCGGACCAGGACCGCGAACGCATCTCCCAGAACTGGGTGGTCGGCGATGTTGACCATTGCGTCGCCGAACTGAACGAATTTATCCGCGAAAACCGGGTGACCGACCTGGTGACATGGGCGGTTCCCCCCGGCCTGCGCCCGCGCGATGTCAGTACGGCACTGGAACAATTCGCGACGCAGGTGGCGCCGCGCCTGAAGGCGGCCGCCGACGCGGGAACATAGCACGGCGGAAGGGCGCCGGGTTTGTCCTGCAAGCCCTTTAGAGCGACCTGCGCTCATTCGAACGCCACAGTACACGACACACCGTCATCCTTGGGCGTAGCGAAGCGGAGACCCGAGGATCCAAGGCCGCAAGCACTTGATTTCGTTGCCCTGGATTGCCGGGTCAAGCCCGGCAATGACGTTAAATAGGCCGAGTGTCGTGTACTGTGTTCGAACGCAGACAAGTTGCTCTAAAACCTTGAATTAGATCAAATTGTCAGCCGAAAAACGATTCCGTTTTTGGGCTGTTTGATCTAGCGCCGGGGGGCGCCGTAAAGATACCGGGTGTTCACTTCGGTTTCGTTGCCGTCGGGATCCATCATGAAGAGTGCCCGGCCCTCGCCCCGCTCGCCGTAAGGCCCCCGTGTGAAATAACGGCTGCCCGCGAATTTTCCCAGGATCTCATCGAAGCTATCTTCCGTCACGGTCATGGCGAAGTGGAGCGGTCCGCCCCCCTGGTGACGGCCGGTGTGGTTCTCGATCTGCAGAACGATATGGCCGCGCTCGCTCTGCAGGTAGGTCCGCTCGCCGTCCTGCTTATCCAACGGAATGCCAAGGATGCCGTGGTAGAATTCGATCGCCTTCTCCATGTCCTGGACCTTGAGGAAGATTTCCTCGATACCGATAATCGCCATGCCGCGCGTTCCTCTCAATGCCGGTTTATGCCTGCGAAAGTGCGGGCCATGCTAGGGCCTGTTGAGATTCAGGATTCCCTTTTCGCCCGAAATGTGATTCAAGCTTCCTTTTACAGGAGGTTTGCATGCTTGAAGACCGTTTTGTTATCACCGACCGTCAATGGCTCTTGATGGAGCCGGATTGTCTGGGGAAGAAGTCGGATCCGGGCCGGACAGGCGGTGAAGGTCGGTTGT
>JAKZRK010000075.1:0-3102 GCA_047518225.1 Alphaproteobacteria bacterium
GCCACCCAGTCCTTAAGATCAGGCGGCAAAAGCATCCGTTGTGAACGGTCATAAGAGCGAAAATTCTTCATCAAGAATCATACCAGAACAGAGCAGAATTGTAGCGTCAAAACACCCTCAAATCCGACAGACTGCTAGGCAATGGGAGTGGCGAGAACAGTGAAATGGAGGTGCCGCAATGACGGGCCAAATAGAAGTTGTAATTGACCAAGGCGTCGCCCTTCTCACCCTTAACAATCCACCACTGAATTTGGCTACGCTGGAGTCCACCCACCGATTGAACGGCGCGCTTGATGACTTGGCGGCCAACCCGGAGGTACTTGTTCTTGTCGTCCGTGGCGCGGGCGAGAGGGCCTTTAGCGCTGGCTCCGATATTAGCGAATTCCCAGAGTATTTGCGGGATGGCAACGTGGTCGAGAAGAAACTGCGCTATGAAAATGAAACCTGCGTCAAGCTGGACGGCTTTGCCAAGCCAACCGTCGCGGCGTTGAACGGCCTGGCCTACGGCGGCGGATTGGAACTGGCGGTGTGCTGCGATTTGATCGTCGCCGACGAAACCGTGAAACTGGGTCTGCCCGAGATTAAGCTTGGGGTGTTCCCTGGTTCAGGGGGTACGGTGCGGGTCACCAGGCGAATTGGTGCGGCCCGCGCCAAGGAGATGATGTTTCTAGGTGAGCCGATTTCCGCCATCCAGGCGCTTGAATGGGGGCTGGTGAACCGGTTGGCGGCTAGGGGCGAGGCCAGCAACGAAGCCATGGCCCTGGCCAGGGAACTCGCAAGGCGCCCGAACCTGGCGCTTCAAGCGTGCAAATTGGCCATCGACCAATCCTTGGAAATGCACGAGGATGAGGCGATCGAGCAGGTCCTGTCATTGATGGAACAGGCATTCTCAACCCATGATGGAGCGGAAGGCGTGCGGGCCTTTTTCGCCAAGGAAGAACCGAAATTCAGCCATTCATGATGGCTCCTCGGCCGGAACGATCATTTCGGATGCCGCGACGCCTGATCCGGCCTTGTCGGCGCGGCTATGTATTGCTTGCCTTGCACCGGGCCAACCAGGCATCAAGCGACCAGTGGTCCCGGTGACGCAGCAGCCAGATCGCCGCAAATCCGCTAAGGGCCGCCAGCGCAATGGCATTGTTGCGGTTGACGGGATAATTGTTCTCGATTTCGAACGGCGCCGCCAGGTTGGGCAGAATGACGACGACCGTCACCAGATGCATGGCAAAAAGCAGGCCGTAGGACAGGGTTCGCCACAGCCCGAGCGCCGCCGTGGCGCAGACGACGATCTGTGCCCCGCCCATGAAATAGGGCAGGTTGGCGCCAATATCGATACCGTGAAAATAGCCCCAGATGCGGACGTATTGTCCCGGCTCGATAATCTTGTTGACGGCCCAGACAAACAGAAACCAGGCAAGTCCCAGACGCAGCAGCAATAGCGCCAGGGCGTCGCGTTTAGCAATTCCGACGGTTGCCCACTTCATATTCGGCATGGCGCGGTCCCCGCAATAGTTTGAATGTGCTCTACGGCCGTGATTTAGGAGTATCATTTCGCCGCCACGCAGGCTTAATCACTTTGTCGACACGGCTTCGATGGTCGTGTTTTGATCACATTTCCGTCAGCGGTCGGCGTGGAAACCGCCGTAAACCTGTCCTTAACGCTTTTCCTGCATCTTATCGGTTGGACACCGGATGCCGCTATTGACCTTCCATTAAGGGGAAGGACTATATGCTCATGAAGAATTGGGACTACGGAGAATAACGTGCGGCAAATTTGCATAGTGATGGTTGCTTTTGTTTTGGCCCTTTCGCCTCTGCATGATGGCGGTGGCGATGCTGCCGGTGATGCTGGCGGCGTGACGGTCTTCAAGTCGGCGGCCGCCTCGGCCTCGCCGGGTTTGGGTAACGGAAGCGTCGCTGCCGTGCACGGGCACGCCGGTATTGATGCCTGCCCCGCCAAGACTGGCCATTGCGTTCCGGCCGCGTCCGATCTTGCCGCCGATAATCATGGCTTCTTCATGGCAACGCTAAAATCGGTAACCCATGGGTTCGGCAACGCCTTGCGTGGCCGTTTGCGGCCATTGCCTCTGTTACCTCCGCCTGAGTCCGCCTGAATTTTGGGCCCACGCCACGTGTTGCGCCGTGGTGGGGCTGGATTGGCAAACCGCTGGACGCGGACCATTCCATAGCCGGCCCACCTGCACTGCAATCAGCTAATCATTAAATCACTCGGGACTGTTTTGACCGTCCCGGACAAAGCAACTCGCCGGCACCCGTGGTGCCGCGCATAGGAGAGATCAGATGTATTCGAAGACCTGCAAAGCAGCCGGGTTATCTGCCTTTATTGGACTTGCCGTAATTATCCAGGGCGGAATAGCCGCCGCCGCCGGCAGTCATGGGAGTGGGCACGGCGCCGCCAAACACGGTTCGGCTAAAGCGGAAACCGGCATGAAGCATGAGGGCGGGAAAAGCCACGGCCAGGAAATGGAAATTGGCGCGCCGGGCGAGGCTGGCCAGGTTGACCGGACGATCACGGTCGTCATGGGGGACAATTATTTCGAGCCGGAGGAAATCAAGGTCAGGAAGGGCGAAACCATCCGCTTTATCGTCCGCAATGATGGCGCCTTCCTGCACGAGTTCAATATCGGCACGGCGGCCATGCACGCCGCGCATCAAGAGGAAATGGCCAATATGGCGATCCGCGGCATGATCACGCCCACCGCCGTTGTGCGCGATAAAATGAAGATGGAGCATGACGACGGCAAGATGGCGATCGAGCATAACGATCCCAACAGCATATTGCTTGCACCGGGCAAGCAACAGGAAATCGTCTGGCGTTTCACAAAAGTGGTCGCGCTGGAATATGGCTGCAACCTGCCGGGTCACTACGAAGCCGGTATGATGGGGCCCATTCACGTTATGTTGGCGCCTAGCAAAACCAGCTAGCGGCTCCCTATCGCAGGCCGCTGTCAGCAATTCGGCGCGGGGCACCACCTGGTTCACCATGCCTAGCAGTCTGTCGGATTTGAGGGTGTTTTGACGCTACAATTCTGCTCTGTTCTGGTATGATTCTTGATGAAGAATTTTCGCTCTTATGACCGT
>JAKZRK010000076.1:0-28614 GCA_047518225.1 Alphaproteobacteria bacterium
ACGCGGCAAAAGGACGCTCTGTGGATAAGGGGACAGCCCGGCTACGCCGACCTGACCACTTCCCCACAGAGCCAACAACCAAAACCGAAGCGGTCAAACTATATGGTACATAAAGCGGTCAATTCAGTTTGTTATCGACACATTATTGTTGTGATACTTATTATAGCCTTATTTGGATGACCCAAATTTACCGCGATACAATGCATGTATGGTAGAAGCCCTTCGATTAGGGCCAAATTTACGCTAACCAAGTCGGAAACGAAACTAATGGCGCGACGGTATGGAAATTGAATAGTCTCCCCAACCGGCGAACACAGCGGCGACGTTCAAACGCCAGGGCTCATTTGATTTTGTCGAGGAGAAATGGCGCCCCAGCCAATACCGCAACCTTCATCAGCGGAATTGCCGGCACTACCGGCAAATGAAATACCTCCGGCTCCGAAAAAATCGGCCCCGGCCCGGGCCAAGCCCTGAATCAAATCTTGAACACGGCGTCCGCGGCGCCGCGGGCGGACTGTTTGCCATCGATAGCGGCGCGTACGCGGGCGATTTCCTCTTCCATCCCAGCAATATAGTCTTGCAACTGCTCAACCGACATGATTTGCAGGTCGGGTTTGCCAGGCGGTTTCCCGGACAGTTTCCCGGGCGGTTCCAAATCGTCGGTATCCATGGTTCCCTCTCGACATTGCCAAGTGTCCAGCGCACATTAGAGCAATAGTTGAACCCATCTGCAAACGATTGAGAGCATCCCATGACCGCCTTGCCGGAAAGCATGACCGCAATTGAAATCGCCAACTTTGGCCCGCCGGAAGGCCTGCAACCGGCCGCGCGGCCGACCCCTCGGCCCGGCCATGGCGAGGTGCTGATCAAAGTTGCCGCCGCCGGTATCAACCGCCCGGACGTGATGCAGCGTACCGGCAACTATCCGCCGCCGCCCGGCGCGCCGGATATTCCGGGCCTGGAAGTCGCGGGCGAGGTTGTACTGATTGGCCCCGGGGTGGACACGATTGCCCTGGGTGACACGGTTTGCGCCCTGGTGGCGGGCGGCGGCTATGCGGAATATTGCCTGGCGCCTGGGGCCCTATGCCTTCCCGTGCCGGGACCTTTGAGCATGGCGGAGGCAGCGGCGTTGCCTGAGACGTTCTTTACGGTTTGGACCAATGTTTTTCAACGGGGCGGCTTGCAGGGCGGGGAAAGCATATTGATCCATGGCGGCTCTTCCGGTATCGGCACCACGGCAATCCAACTGGCCCGCGCCTTCGGTGCCCGGGTTTTCGCCACCGCCGGCAATCAGGACAAATGCCGGGCCTGCGAAGAGTTGGGCGCGGAACGGGCGATCAACTACCGCGACGAGGATTTCGCCGCCGTGATGGCGGAGGTGACGGGGGGCGAAGGGGTCGATTTGATCCTGGACATGGTGGGGGGCGATTATTTCAACCCCAATCTGGCCTGTCTGGCGGTGGAAGGGCGCCTGGTACAAATCGCCACCCTGCACGGCCCGAAGGTGCCGGAGTTTTCCATCCTGCCGATCATGATCAAGCGTCTGACCGTGACCGGATCCACGTTGCGGCCGCGTACCGTGGCGCAAAAGGCGGTTATCGCCGATGAACTGCGGGCCCGGGTTTGGCCCCTGCTGGAACAGGGGTCGGTAAGGCCGGTGATGGACCAGAGTTTCGCCTTGGCCGATGCCGCCGCCGCCCACGCCCGGATGGAAGGCGGTGAACATATCGGCAAGATTGTCTTGACGGTCTAGGCCGCCTTGCCGTAAGCCCCAAAAGCTCTATTCGCGCGCCCTGATTGCCCTGCCTGTTTGCGCTGTGGCACAAGCGCGTTATATAGGGGTTAACAATAATTTCGATGGGCGCGACCCCAAGCGGCGCATGGATTTTGCGCCGGACATTTTTTGGGATTGCCGCATTCAGGAGTCATGCAGATGACGGAAGTATTGATGCCGAAAGCGACGGCCGTCTGGCTGGTCGACAACACCACTTTGACCTTCGATCAGATCGCCGCTTTCTGCAACTTACACGCGTTGGAGGTTCAGGGCATCGCGGATGGCGAAGTGGCCACCGGGATAAAGGGCGTGGATCCAATCGCCACGGGGCAGCTTTCCCGGGACGAGATCGACCGTTGCGCCGGCGATGCCGCCCAACGCCTGCACCGTTCCGATGCCCGGTTGCGGGAAACCCAACGGCGCAGCAAGGGGCCGCGCTACACGCCCCTGTCGCGCCGGCAGGACCGTCCCAACGCCATTGCCTGGCTGGTTCGCTACCATCCCGAATTGACGGACGCGCAGATCTCCAAACTAGTGGGCACCACGAAACAGACCATCAATGCGGTGCGCGACCGCAGTCACTGGAACATCTCCAACATCACGCCCCAGGATCCGGTGACCTTGGGATTGAGCACCCAGGTCGACTTGGACGGCGCGGTGCAAAAGGCCCAGGAAAAATTGCAAAAGCAACAGGCCAAGGCGGACAAGGAGCTGGCCAAGAAACGCGCGGCCTCTCTCTCTGCCGCCGAAGAGGCCGGCCAGCCGTCGGCGCAGCCGGACGAAGATCCCGAGGCCGCGGCCCCCCTTGATGCGGCACCCGAGCCAGCGGCGGAAACGCCAGCGGAACCCGAGCCCGAAGAACCGTCCGCCGACAACATCTTCGGTGACGTGCCTGACGGTGGCGCCGAGCCCCAGGAAGAAGCCCCCAGCGCCGAGGATGTCTTCGGCAATTAATATCAGGCTGCTCTAAATGGGGGACCCGGTTCGTGGCCCGGGTAATAGAAGGGGTTGTCCGAACGAGGCCCGCCCCTTCGACCCAGTCGGCTATTTGTTCTGCCGGTTTTCGATCAGATCCTCGACCACGGCTGGATCGGCCAGGGTCGAGGTGTCGCCCAGGTTGGAAAAATCATCTTCGGCGATCTTGCGCAAAATGCGGCGCATGATCTTGCCGGAGCGGGTTTTCGGCAGTCCCGGCGCGAACTGGATCAGGTCCGGCGAGGCGATGGGGCCAATATCCTTGCGCACCCATTGCACCAGTTCCTTGCGCAGGGCCTCATCCCCGTCCAGGCCGAGATTCAGGGTGACATAGGCATATATGCCCTGGCCCTTGATGTCATGGGGATAGCCGACCACCGCGGCCTCGGCCACGTCATGATGCCCAACCAGGGCGCTTTCCACCTCCGCCGTGCCCATGCGGTGACCGGAGACATTGATCACGTCATCGACCCGGCCGGTGATCCAGTAATAGCCGTCTTCGTCCCGGCGGCAGCCGTCGCCAGTGAAATATTTGCCAGGGTAGGCGGAGAAATAGGCTTCGATAAAGCGGTCATTATCGCCATACAGGGTACGCATCTGCCCCGGCCAGCTGTCCAGAATGCACAAGTTGCCTGAAGCCGCACCCGCCAACAGCTTGCCCTCGCTATCCACCAGGGCCGGCTTGATGCCAAAGAATGGCCGGGTGGCGGAGCCGGGCTTGAGCGCGGTGGCGCCGGGCAGCGGGGTGATCAAGATGCCCCCCGTTTCCGTCTGCCACCAGGTATCGACGATGGGACAGCGCCCTTCGCCCACCACATTGTAATACCACAGCCAGGCTTCCGGATTGATGGGCTCGCCCACGCTGCCCAGCAGGCGGATCGAACTGCGCGAGGTTTTCGTCACCGGCCCGTCGCCTTCGCGCATCAGGGCGCGGATCGCGGTAGGCGCGGTATAATAAATGTTCACCTGATGCTTGTCGCAGACCTGCCAATGGCGCGAGGCGTCGGGGTAGTTGGGCACCCCTTCGAACATCACCGTGGTGGCGCCGTTGGATAGCGGGCCATACAGGATATAGCTGTGTCCGGTGACCCAGCCCACATCCGCCGTACACCAATAGATCTCGCCGTCATGATAGTCGAAGACATATTGGTGGGTCATGGCGGCATAGACCATGTAGCCGCCCGTGGTGTGCAACACCCCCTTGGGCTTGCCGGTGGAGCCGGAGGTATAGAGGATGAACAGGGGATCTTCCGCGCCCATTTCCTCCGCCGGGCAATCGTCGGACTGCTCCGCCACCAGATCGTGATACCAGACGTCGCGGCCGTCTTTCATCTCGATATCCGCCCCGGTCCGGTTGACCACCACGCAATGCTTGACTGTGGGGCTTTTTTCCAACGCCGCATCGGTGTTCGCCTTTAATGGAATGGAGCGGCCCGCGCGCATCCCTTCATCGGCGGTGATGACGATATTGGATTCGCAGTCATGAATACGGCCGGCCAGGGAAGCGGGTGAAAAACCGCCGAAGACCACCGAATGAGGGGCCCCGATGCGGGCACAGGCCAGCACCGCCACGGCGATTTCGGGGATCATGGGCAAATAAATCGTCACCCGGTCGCCGCGCCTAACGCCCAGGGATTTCAGGCCGTTGGCGAACTTGCACACGGCGGCATGCAATTCACCGTAGGTGAAAGTCTTGCAGTCGGCCGGATTGTCGCCTTCCCAGATGATCGCCACCTGGTCGCGGCGGCTGTCCAGATGGCGGTCCAGGCAATTGTACGAGGCGTTCAGAGTGCCGTCCTCGTACCAATTGATCGAGACATCGCCGGGCCCAAAGGTGGTGTTCTTCACCTTGGTATAGGGTTTGATCCAATCGAGGCGCTTGCCCTGTTCGCCCCAGAAGCCGTCGGGATCATCCAACGACTGCTGATACATGGCCAGATATTTGTCGTTATCGGCAAAAGCCCGCTGGGCCCAGGCATCGGGAACGGGAAAGATTTCATCGTGGCTCATTGTGGCCTCCCTAGAGCAACCTGCGTTCAATTGAACGCAGACAAGTTGCTCTACCTCCAAGAATTAGATCAAATTATCAGCCGAAAAACGATTTCGTTTTTGGGCTGTTTGATCTAGGCATCGAATTTCTGATTGATTATCCCGATAATGCGGGCTCCGGACAAGTGATGGCGCACTATTCCTTTGGGTTTTGCACCAATTGCAGGCGCCAGCCGTCGGGATCCCGCAGGTTCAGATTGGTGCGTCCCGTATCCGGCACATGCCCCGGCGGGCCGGAGACCATGCCGGGATAGTCTTTCAGGGCGGCATGCGCGGCGGCCACGTCGGCAACCTTGAACGCGATATGATTGACGCCGATAACCTCTTCATCAACCACCTGGTGGATCTCGAATACCGGCTGACCCTCGCCTGGCGGTTTCATTTCGATAGAGCCGCCGTGGTGGGGCGTCCGGCGCACGGTTTCGAAACCGAGGGTCGTCAAAAACACCACATACTCGTCTAAATTCCGTACAATCAATTCAATATGGTCGATACCTTGGATCATCGTTGCCTCCGGAAACCATGGTGATGATGAATAAGTAGTGTTCGAGCCGGCCATGGTCGAAATTGCGCAGGAAGTCACCGCCTTCGCCATGGGGCGTGGGGACCACACTGATTGAACATAGCCTGGGCCTATTCTATATAAACCCGCATGCGAACGCGCGCCTATTATTTGCAGCAAAGATCGTAGTTGCCCCTTCCGCCGGTCCCCCTGGCGGCCCATGCCATCGCCCTGGCCGGCGATTGGGGCCTGGGTTTGACATCCGCCGCATTTTTCGGCGTTTATCTGGGGCTTGGCGGCGCGGCGATCTGGGCCGGCCTTGCGGTGGGCTTGTCCGCCGTCAGTATCTGCCTGGTTCAACGCTTTCGGGTTCGGTCACGGCGGGCAATCCATTCACGGGCTAAATGGGTGTGATATATTTCCGTATCACGGCCCCGTGAGCTATGCTAGGCTCCGGCCAGATGATTATGACAAGAAAGGACGGGAAGGCAGGGCATGGTCGTTGAATTTGTTCTTGGCGCCGCCCTTGTCATTATGTCGACGGCGGCCTTGATTATCTGGGTGGCCAGCGTCACCTGCGGGCTGCAGGCGATCCTGGCGGTTGGCGGGGTGCTGACCATCGCCGTGCTGTTCTTGATGGCCCATGCCGCCATGGGCGTGACTTTGCTGGAATGCCTGCAGTTCAGTTTGGTTATCGGCCTGGTGGTGGCCCCGATCATCGCCATTTCATTCGCCGACTGGCGCCGCGCCTAGTCCAGTTTCGATTTTCATCGAAACAAGACTAACATTTTGGTTCACGCCAGTGCGCCAAGGCGCACGCCTCCACAGGGGCGGCGCATAAGCGCCGGGCCGCCGTCGCGGCCTTAAACGGTCATTTAGAGCGGTTCCGGGCTATTGTGACCCATTTGACCGCTCACCAAGGCCCCGTGGGTAGGCGCGGTTCGCAGGTCGATGTGGGGCATCGTCCAAGAACCGTAACGCCGCCACGGGGCCTTGGTGAGCGGCCTTCGGTGGCGCCCCTAAGCCATTCGGATGCGTTGCGCCGCTTGCCCGATATACCATATCGCGCTGCGCGACGCGCCTACCCGAATGGCTTATGGACGCCATCAAATGGGTCACAATGGCCCGGAAGCGCTCTAGGCGTTATTCAGCGGCCTCGACACTCACACATGGATTAGCGGAACACCTGCCGTTACACTCCGCCCTGTGTCCATCATGGAGGGCTGGTCTGACCAGGCCCATTACGACTAAGGGGAGGGCGGAACATGCTCAAGATATGGGGCCGGAAGGACGGCTCGAATGTCATCAAGGCGATTTGGTGTTTAGGAGAACTGGGGATCGAGTACGAGCGTATAGATTGGGGTGGGCCGTTCGGAGGCAACGACGAACCGGAGTACCGGCGGAAAAATCCCAATGGCCGGCTGCCGACCTTCGAAGAAGACGACGGCTTCACGCTGTGGGAGTCCGGCGCCGTCGTGCGCTATCTTTGCGCCAAACACAGCATGGGGGCGCTCTATTCCGAAGACCTTCGCGAGCGCTCATCGGCCGACAAGTGGATGGATTGGAGTTCGCTCAACCTGGCCGCCTTCAATGCCATTTATCTGGCTCACAATTTCGTTCTGCCGGAAGCCGACCGCCGCGAAGAGGCGATCGTGGAGGCCGCGGAGAAGGCCCGTACCTGGCTCGATATTCTCGACAACCACCTGGCGAATAACGCCTATATGGGTGGCGATGGGTTGACCATGGCCGACTTCCCGGCCGGTTCGCTCATGGATCGCTGGATCCAATGGACACCGAACCGGCCCCCGCATCCGAATGTGGAGGCGTATTACGAACGCCTGGCCGCCCGTCCGGCCTATCAGGAACACGTCGTCGAGGCGAATGCATCACGAACGCAACAGATTCAGGCGAAATAGCAACAGATCAAAAACGTCAGAGAAGACCGAAATGGGACCAGAGATCGTCGATTATCTGCTTTACGAGAAGGAGGACAACGGCGTCCTCTGGATCAAGTTCAACCGGCCGGAGAAGATGAACGCGTTGTACGGCACGGCGGAAGCCATGGGCACCGTTGCCAAAGTCGGCGAGTATATGCGCGCGGGAGATGACGATCCGGAGGTGCGCGTGATCGTGCTGACCGGCGTCGGCCGCGGCTTTTGTTCCGGCGCCGACCTGAAAAGCCGGCCGCCGGAGGACGAGATCGGCGCAAACGTCGATGGCGCGCGCGGCGGCCACGAAGGGCCGGACGCCGCGCGCCAGCATTTCTATCACGGCTTTACCAAGCTGCACCGCGACATCTCCGTCATCCGCAAGCCCACCATCGCCATGATAAACGGCGCCGCCGTCGGCTCCGGAATGGATATGGCACTGCATTGCGATATCCGCATGGGCTGCGAGAAAACCCGCTTCATCGGCTATCAGCAGGCCGGCCAGATCGTGGAGAACGGCGGTTCCTACTATCTGCCGAAAATTGTCGGGCTGGGCCGGGCCCTGGAATTTGCCTATACCGGCACCTTGTCGGCCCAGCGCGCCTACGAATGGGGTTTGCTCAACCATCTGGTCGACCTAGAAGAGCTCGAGGCGACAACGCGGGAACTCTGCGAGCGGATCATCGCCCAACCGCCGCTGGTGCAATGGACCAGTAAGCGGATCATGCGCGCCGCTCTCGACAGCACGCTGGAGACCACGATGGTGCTGACTTCGAACGCCGGCGGCATCCTGCAGAACTCGGAAGACGCCAAGGAGGCCCGCCTGGCCTTCGTCGAGAAGCGAAAGCCGAAGTTTCGGGGCATCTAGAGCGTTTCCGGCCGCGCTTGCCGAATTGACGAAACGCGGCGTTCCATAGGCATACGTCTGCTGGGATTATTCCTCGTCCCACTCGTCGGGCGGCTCGACGGCGGGGATGGCGTAACTTTCATTGAACCAACGGCCCAGGTCTATGTCCGCGCAGCGGCGGGAGCAGAAGGGGCGGTATTCCGCCACCACCTCCTTTTCGCAGTTGGCGCAGGTGGGGCGATGGGCGGGTGTTGTCATTTCAGCGCCGTAACCTCGAATTCTTCCAGAGCCAGGGTGTCATCCGCCGACAATTGTACCCGGCAGCCCCGGTCCCTGGCCAGCCCGGCCAGAATATCGCCATCCGCGCCGCCCAGGTCTGCCACCACCGCCCTTGCCGCGCGCGCGGCAAGGGGCCGGCCCTTGGCGGCATCGGCTTCGCGCAGAATACGGTCCAGCAGGTTGTCCGCCACGGCGCGGGCGGTGGGCCGCAGGCCGCTGCCCTGGCACAAGGAACAGACTTCGCCCAGGCGCAAGGCCAGGGCCGGTTGGCGGCGGCGGCGGGTCAATTCAACCAGACCCATTTCCGACATCCGGCCCAGGCGCACCGGCGCGGGATCGTCGGCCAGCCAGTCCTGCAATTTTTGCAAAAGGGCCGCGATCTGGCCCCGCCCCTGCATGGGAATGAAGTCGATCACCACCCGGCCGCCTATTTCGCGCAACCGCAATTGCCTGGCGATTTCCCGGGCCGCCTGGGTATTGGTTTCCCGCGCCAAACAGGCCCGGTCGCCGGCCCCGTCGTGCTGGGCGGAATCCACGTCAACGGCGGTCAGGGCCTGGGTATGCTCGATGACGATCCGGCCTCCCGATGGCAGCGGCACCTGATGGGCCAGGGCTGTTTCGATCTGATCTTCCAGATCATGCTCCCGAAACAACGGTTGGGTCCCGGCATGCAATTCAATGGCCGGCGTATCGCCGCCCCACGTCTCCCGGATCCGGTGAAGTTCGGCCGCCAGGGCCCCGTCATCAACACGAATGCGCCCCAGGGCGGGTCCCGAATGTTCGCGCAGGATGACGCCCAGGGGATCATCGCCGGCGTCCAGCAGAATGGGCGGCCGGGCCGCACCGGCCGCCGCCTGTATGGCCCGCCAGCGCCGCCAAAGATCGTCGGCTTCCCGTTCCAGGCCGGCATCTTCCGTTGCTGCCGCGGCACTGCGCAAAATCATGCCGCCGCCGTTGTTTTTCTGAATGGTCTTCGCCACGGTCAACAGACGGTCCCGTTGCCCACCTTCCGGGATATGCCCCGGCAGCACGATATCCCGGCCCTGGGGCAGCAGCACCATGGCCCGTCCCGCCAAGCGTGGCCGGGCGCTTAACTTCGCCCCCTTTTCGCCCTCGGCCTCGCGCTTGACCTGTACCAACAGGCTTTGACCCTCCTGCACCGCGCCAGCGATGGGCGTGCCCCGTTTGACGGCGGCATCACGGGCGGACAACAGACCGCTTCGCCCCTCGCCAATGTCGACGAAGGCGGCATCCAGATCGCCCTGCACCGTGCTCACCCGCCCCATGACGATGCGTCTGGGCAGGCGCCCCCCGCGCGCGGCCAGGTACAGTTCCACCAACCGCCCGCCCCCGACCAGGGCAATTCGGTGGCGGCGCGGACCGGCGTTGATCAGGATTTCCTCGATCATTCCGAGATTGCCTTTCCGCCGCGTCCGGCGCTGTTATGCACGGGATAGCCCAGGCCTTCCAGCAGGTTTGCGGTTTCAAACAGGGGCAGGCCGACAACGTTGGAATAGGAACCACGAAAAAACCTCACGAACCGTCCCGCGCGCCCCTGGATGGCATAGCCGCCCGCCTTGCCGCGCCACTCATCACTGCCCAGGTACCACTCGATTTCGCCCGGCGTCAGACGCTTGAAGGCGACGACACTGTCCACCAGACGGACCCGTTCCGGGCCGCCGGGCGCAGTCGCCGCCACGGCGGTAAAAACATGATGACGCCGCCCCGACAACAGATTCAGACAGCCCCGTGCCTCTTGCCGGCCGCCAGGTTTAGGCAAAAGCCGGCGGCCGGCGGCCACCACGGTGTCGGCGGACAGGATAAACTGACCCGGCGCCTTTTCGCGGACCTGGGCCATCTTGCCCAGCGCCAGACGGCGGGCCAATTGAGAAGGGGTTTCGTTACGCAACGGTGCCTCGTCCAATTCAGCGGCAATGACCGAATGAGGTTGCAGGCCGATTTGAGCCAGCAGTTCGAGGCGGCGAGGAGAAGCGGACGCCAGCACCAAGTTGGGCGGCGAATTCTGGCGCGCCATGTCGGCCAATTTATTTGTAACGGTAGGTAATCCGGCCCTTGGAAAGATCGTAGGGCGTCATCTCGACCAGCACCTTGTCGCCAGCCAGCACCCGGATCCGGTGCTTGCGCATTTTGCCTGCGGTATGGGCCAAAACTTCGTGCTCGTTTTCAAGCACCACACGGAACATCGCATTGGGCAACAGTTCCATGACCGTACCCGGAAACTCCAATAATTCCTCTTTCGCCATTAGCTATCCCTTGGTTGCACTGTGAAGAGCCCCAAAATGCGAACGAAATAGGAAAAAAGCAAGTGATTTGAGGCAGACCGAAACATGATCCGCCCATAACCGGGCATTGCGCCGGCGTGGCAATCCCCAAGGGAGGGTTTTTAGCCGCTCGTTTCGAGCTGGCGTATGAGGTCCTTTATCTTGAGCTTTTCTTTTTTTAGAGAGCTGATGCGTATATCATCTGGGCAAACTTGAGTATTTTCCACCTCGATTTCCCCATCCAGCACATGATGACGCTGGCGTAGTTCGTCAATCTCGGTCTCTACTTTCATACCTTGCCTCCTAAGCAAATTATGATTCCTTATTTAAGCACCAGAACCAATTCGCGGCAAGGATATCGGGCCGAATTATGTCAGATTTCGTTCGTGCCATGGGAGCCCATTTGGCTGACTTCTCCGGCCCGGCGGCGCCTGGCCAAATGGCTCATGGACGCCATCAAATGACATTGTATAGTTCGGAACTACAGTTGGCTCGACCCATGTACCCAGGTCGGAGTGCAAAACCGGTAACAAAGGAATGCAGGTCCTTGGAAAAGACCGAAATTGAAGCACGGATTATCGCATTGCAGCAGGAACATCGCGATCTGGACGGCGCGATCGAGGCCCTGGTCGAGAAAACCACCTTTGACCAATTGCAGCTACAGCGCATGAAAAAGCGTAAATTGGCGTTGCGAGACCTAATTGGACGCCTGGAAGCACGATTGGTCCCAGACATTATAGCTTGAAGGCTCACGACAGCATAAAGGCTCACGAAGTTTCGCGCGATTCGGTTTAAATCCATATATTCGGCGGAAAATTCGCATTCAGCGCGACCCGCGGCATCATTACCGAACGGTCTTCAGTGAGTTTTTTTGCGCATACATGGCCCGGTCCGCGGCTTCCATGGCTTCCTGCGCCGATTGGCCTTGCTTGAAGGTGGTAATACCGTAGGACGCGGTAATTGCTATTTGCGCGTCAGCATGTTCCACGTGCGTACTCATGATTGCCCGCGCCAACTGCCGGCCTTTTACCAACGCTTGATCCGCGTCCGTATGGCTTAGAATAACACCGAATTCATCGCCGCCCAGGCGCCCCAACATGTCCGATTCGCGCAGGTTTTCAGCTAACACACTAGCCACATGCAGCAAGGCCGCATCACCGGCCGCATGACCATGCTTGTCATTGATCTCCTTAAAATCGTTTAAATCAATATAAACCAGGCTGGAAACCGCGTTATAGCGCTCGTTGTAGGAGATCACCCGGCTCATTTCCCGCACGAATGCGCGGCGATTGGGAATAGGAACCAAGGTGTCCTGATCGGCCAGCCGTTCCATGTGGGCCAGGCGGCTGTTCGCCCGCTCGACCTCGGCCCGCAGGTTTTCCACCTCCTGCATCAGGGTCATGATGGCCTGCCGCACCTTCGGCGTCAGTTCCGGCTCCGGTATCCCCATGACGGATGCGCTATCGATGGGCGCGGCACCACCAAGATCGGATGACGAGGCATAGCTAGCCGCCGCCGACGCGGGATTGCGGCGATGTGGCGTCGTGCCCCTCGTTGGGCGGGTCTCGGTAATCTTCATCAGCTTAATGTCTACCTTCCGTACAGAAGATTATGCGCGGTCAGCGCACGGATCCTCGTCTAGCCTAAAGGTTAACAAAGCAAGGGTTAATAAAGCCTTCCATGAACCCGACGCAATATCATACATTGGTAAACTAACCGTTGTTGAGGCCTTTTCCCAAACGGGCGCGGCCGATCCTTAAGTTCGCCGCATTGAATCCACCAAGATCGCATGCGAACTTAGACCCTAAAGCCGCACCGGGCGAAATTCAAGGTGGGTCAAAACCCGCCAAGGAACTATAATCCCAAGCTAAAATGGCCGGCCGATGGACCCGATGGACCGGGACACGGCGCGATGTATTGCTTTAGCGCGGAGAATGCATATGACGGGAGCGGAACCACGGGTCGGAGTTATCATGGGCAGCCGCTCTGACTGGGCAACCATGCGCCACGCGGTCGAGGTTTTGGAAGAATTGGGCGTCGCGGTGGAAAGCCGGGTGATATCCGCGCACCGTACGCCGAAGCGGCTTTATGATTATGCCGCCTCGGCCGCCGAACGGGGGCTTTCGGTGATAATCGCCGGTGCCGGCGGGGCGGCCCATCTGCCGGGCATGACCGCCTCCTTGACCAATCTGCCGGTGCTGGGCGTGCCGGTCGAAGGCAAGGCATTGCAGGGGATGGATAGCCTGCTCTCCATCGTGCAGATGCCCGCCGGCATTCCGGTGGGCGCCCTCGCCATTGGCCGCTCAGGCGCCGTCAATGCGGGCCTGCTGGCGGCCGCTATTCTGGCCCTGCAAAATCCGGACATCGCCGCCGCGCTGGCTGCCTGGCGGGCCCGGCAGACAGATGACGTGCCCGACGATCCGGCCGGGGACTAGGATCATAACCCTATGAGCTTCCTTCCCCCCGGCAGCCGCATCGGCATTCTGGGCGGCGGCCAGTTAGGCCGGATGCTGGCCCTGGCGGCGGCACCCCTTGGCTTCCGCTGTCATATCTTCGGGCCGGAGGATCAGCCCCCGGCCGGTCAAGTCGCCGATCGCGTCACCATTGCGGATTATCTGGACGAAGCCGCCCTCGGCGCCTTTGCCGGATCGGTCGATGTGGTGACCTTGGAGTTTGAAAATGTCCCCGCCGCCGCTCTGGAATTCCTGGCCCAACGGGTAGCGGTCCACCCCGGTGCCCACGCCCTGGCCACGGCCCAGGACCGTCTGGTGGAAAAAGACTTCGCCAACAGCCTCGGCGCCGCCACCGCGCCCTATGCGGCGGTGGATAGCCTGGACGGCCTGAGGGGCGCCATGGTCAAGACCGGACCTCGGGCCGTATTGAAGACCCGGCGTCTGGGCTATGACGGCAAGGGCCAGGTGATGTTGGATCACGGGGCCGACCTGGATCAGGCTTGGCGGGCCCTGGGCGGGGCGCCATCGATCCTGGAAGGCTACATCCCCTTTGATGGTGAGATTTCCGTCATCGCCGCGCGCGCCCTGGACGGCACCGTCGGGGCCTATCCGCCCATCGCCAATCACCACCGAAATCATATTCTGGATAGATCGGAGGTTCCCGCGGATTTGAATGCCCGCCAGGCCAACCGCGCCATCGCCATCGCCACGGACCTGGCCACGGCGCTGGATTATGTCGGTGTTCTGGCGGTGGAAATGTTCGTCGTGGGCGACAAATTGCTGGTTAACGAAATCGCCCCCCGGGTTCATAATTCCGGTCACTGGAGCATCGAGGGCGCGGTGACCAGCCAGTTCGAACAGCACATCAGGGCAATCTGCGGCCTGCCCCTTGGCGACACGGCGTTGCGGGGCCGGGTCGAGATGCGAAATCTGATCGGCGGCGACGTGGCGCAAGTGCCCGGCCTGTTGGCCGAGCCGGGCGCCCATGTGCATCTTTACGGCAAGACGGAGGTGCGCCCGGGCCGCAAGATGGGACACGTCACGCGGGTTATACGGGAAGATGGCGCGCCATGATCTGGGGCCTGGGTACGCGCCTGCTGCACCTGGCGGACCCTGAAACCGCCCACCGGTTGACCATCCGCGCCCTGCGCCTGGGGCTGGGGCCAAGGGTTGCGCCCAGCCACGATCCCATTTTGGCCAGCCGCCATTGGAACCTGGACTTCCCCACCCCCCTGGGCACGGCGGCCGGCTTTGACAAGAACGCCGAGGTGCCGGAACAGGCCGCGCGAATGGGCTTCAGCTTTGTCGAAATCGGCTCCGTCACGCCACGCCCGCAACCGGGCAATCCCCGGCCCCGGTTGTTTCGCCTGAGCGCCGACCGCGCGGTGATCAACCGCAACGGCTTCAACAACGAGGGCCTGGAGGCAGTGGCGCGGCGTCTTGAACGCTTGCAAAACCGCCGCTTCGTTCTGGGCGCCAATTTGGGCGCCAACAAGGACAGCCGCGACCGGATCGCCGATTACGCCGCCGGCATGGCGGCATTGGGGTCCTTGGCCGATTATGTGGTGATCAACGTATCCTCGCCCAACACGCCCGGCCTGCGGGACTTGCAAGCCGGAGAGCATTTGGCGGCGCTGTTGGACGGCGTGCGCCGGGCCTGCGCCCAGCCGCCCCCCGTTCTGGTCAAAATCGCCCCGGACTTCGACGACGAGGGCCTGGCCGACCTGGCGGCGACCCTTCTGGCCCTGGCGGTGGACGGGGTGATCATCGCCAATACCACCATCGGCCTGCGGGATGGGCTGCAAAGTCCCCATCGCGGCGAAACCGGCGGCTTGAGCGGCCGGCCCCTGTTCGCATTCTCCACCGCGCAACTGGCGGCCTTTTACCGCCATACGGGGGGCCGCATTCCCCTGATCGGCGTCGGCGGCATCGACAGTGCGGATACCGCCTATGCCAAGATCCGCAACGGCGCGTCGTTGATCCAGCTTTACACCGGCCTGGTTTACCTTGGCCCCGGCCTGATCCCTGCGATCACCGCGGGCCTGGCCCGGCGCCTGCGCCAAGACGGCTTTACCAATATTTCCGAAGCGGTCGGCGCCGATCTGCGATAGAGCGGTTCCGGGCTATTCTGACCCATTTGATGGCACCCATAAGCCATTCGGGTAGGCGCGCCGCGTAGCGCGATATGGTATATCGGGCAAGTGGCGCAACGCATCCGAATGGCTTAGGGGCGCCACCGAAGGCCGCTCACCAAGGTCCCGTGCGGGCGTTACGGTTCTTGGACGATGTACCACATCGACCTGCGAACCGCGCCTACCCACGGGACCTTGGTGAGCGGTCAAATGGGTCACAATAGCCCGGAACCGCTCTAGGCCCGGTCAGCGGCGCGCGGCCTCGTGGGCGGCCAGGGCGGCCATGTTGACCAGATCCCCGACAGAGGCGCCCATGGCGGCAATTTGCACCGGTTTCGACAGGCCCACCAGAATTGGCCCGATCACCGTGCAGCGGCCCAATTCCTGCAACAACTTGGACGAGATGTTGGCGGAATGCAGCGCCGGCATGATCAGAACGTTGGCCGGTCGCGACAGGCGGCAGAAGGGATAGAGCTCCTTCAATTCCGGGTTCAGGGCCACATCCGCCGACATCTCGCCGTCGTATTCAAAGTCGGTGACCCTGGAATTCATCAGCGAAACCGCCTCGCGCACCCGGTCAGAGGTGGCCCAGCCGGGGTCGCCAAAATTCGAATAGGACAGCATGGCGACCCGGGGCTCGTGCCCCAGACGGCGGGCCACCTCGGCTGTTTGCATGGCGATATCGGCCATTTCCACCGAGGACGGCAGCTCGTGCACGGTGGTGTCCGCCACGAACACCGTCTGCCCCCGCGCCAGCACCATGGACAGGCCAAAGACCCGCCGCCCCGGTTGCGCATCGATGACCCGGCGCACATCGTCATAGGCGGCGTTGTAACTGCGCGTCACCCCGGTCACCAGGGCATCCGCGTCACCCACCGCCACCATGCAGGAGGCATAGATATTGCGGTCCTGATTGACCAGACGCTGGCAATCCCGATACAGATAGCCGTTGCGCTGCAAACGCTCGTACAGGAATTCCGTATAGCGGTCGTTGCGGTCCTGACTTAGGCGCGCGTTGAGGATTTCCACCCCCTCCAGGCTGTCCATACCCAACCGTTCCATGGCCTCGGAGACGCGGTCCTCGCGGGCAATCAACACCGGGGTGCCATAGCCGGATTCGTAAAAGCTGAGCGCGGCGCGGATCACCCGTTCCTCCTCGCCCTCGGCAAAGACCACCCGCTTGTTCTCGGTCCGCACCTGATCGAAGATCAATTGCAGGGTGCCGGAGGTGGGGTCCAGACGGCGGCGCAGTTCCAGTGTATAGGCCGCCTCGTCCTCGATCCCGCGGCGGGCGACGCCGGTGCGGATCGCCGCCTTGGCCACGGCCATGGGAATTTCCGTCATCAGACGCGGATCAAAGGGCGCCGGGATAATATATTCCGGGCCATAACGCAGGCTGGCCTTGCCATAGGCTTCCGCCACCTCATCCGGCACATCCTGGCGGGCCAGTTTCGCCAGGGCCTGGGCGGCGGCGATCTTCATCTCCTCGTTGATGGAGACGGCGCGCACATCCATGGCGCCGCGAAAAATATACGGGAAGCCCAGGACGTTGTTGACCTGGTTCGGGTAATCGGACCGTCCCGTGGCAACGATGGCGTCGCCGCGGACTTCGGCGACCTCCTCGGGCGTAACTTCCGGGTCCGGATTGGCCATGGCGAAAATGATCGGTTTTGGCGCCATGGACGCCACCATGGCCCGCGACAGGGCGCCGCGGGCCGACAGGCCAAAGACCGCGTCGGCGCCATCCATGGCCTCTTCCAGGGTGCGCAGATCGGTCGCCGCCGCATGGGCCGATTTCCACTGGTTCATGCCGTCTTCCCGGCCCTGATAGATCACCCCCCTGGTATCGCAGACGATGATGTTTTCGCTCTTCATGCCCAGGGCCTTGACCAGTTCGACACAGGCGATGCCGGCGGAACCGGCGCCGTTTACCACCAGCCTGGTATCCGCCATTTCGCGCCCGGTCAGATCCAGCGCATTGATCAGCCCGGCGGCGGCAATGATCGCCGTGCCGTGCTGGTCGTCATGAAAGACGGGAATGTCCATCAATTCGCGCAGGCGCTGTTCAATCACGAAGCAATCGGGGGCGCGGATATCTTCCAGATTGATGCCGCCAAAGCCCTTGCCCAGAAAGCGCACGCAATTGACGAATTCGTCCACGTCCTCGGTATCGATCTCGATATCGATGGAATCCACATCCGCGAAGCGCTTGAACAGCACCGCCTTGCCTTCCATCACCGGTTTCGCCCCCAAAGGGCCCAGATTGCCCAGCCCCAGCACCGCCGTGCCGTTGGAGATAACGGCGACCAGATTGCCCTTGGAGGTATAGTCGTAGGCCAGATCCGGATCCTCGACGATGCGCAGACAGGGTGCCGCCACGCCCGGCGAATAGGCCAGGCTCAAATCCCGCTGGGTCGCCATGGGTTTGGTCGGCGAAATAGACAGCTTGCCCGGCCGCCCCTCGGCGTGAAAGCGCAGGGCCTCTTCATTTTGATAGGTATTGTCCATTTCCGCCATTCCCCGATCCCTGGCAGCCCGAAAATCCGGGCGCCGAATGCGAACGCCGCCCCGTGCGGGCCAACGATACCGCATTTGCGGCTAGCTACCACAGACCTTTCGGGTGTGCCAATAATTTCAGATGTTTAGGTCGATATTGTGACACCGCGTCGTTATGCGGATACGCGTCGAGAACTGCTGATTGGCTGCTCTGGAAAAAAGTGTTGGGGTTTGCTAGCCTGCGCCGGTATTCGGTTCTGGCGAATTTCGGCAGGACTTTGAATTTATTGAGTAATTCATGAACAAAATGGCCACGGCGGGGACTGACAAGCCGACGCCCATGATGGAACAGTTCCTGGCGATAAAGGGGCAGTACGAGGATTGCCTGCTATTTTACCGCATGGGCGATTTCTATGAGATGTTCTTTGACGATGCGGTAAAGGCGGCCGAGGCCCTGGATATCACCCTGACCAAACGGGGCAAGCATCTGGGCGCGGATATCCCCATGTGCGGGGTGCCGGTGCATGCCGCCGACAGCTATCTGTCGCGGCTGATCCGCAAAGGTTTCCGCGTCGCCGTCTGCGAGCAGACCGAGGCGCTGGCGGAGGCGAAAAAGCGCGGTGGCAAATCGGTGGTCCGGCGCGCCGTGGTGCGCCTGGTGACGCCCGGCACCCTGACCGAGGAAACCCTGCTGGACGCCCGCGCCAACAATTATCTGGCCGTTCTGGCCCGGGTGCGTGGCGACCATGCCCTGGCCTGGCTGGACCTGTCCACGGCCGAGTTCCTGACCGCGCGGATTGCGGCGGAGGCCATTGCCTCTGAACTGGCCCGCCTGTCGCCGGGGGAACTGGTGGTCTCGGACGCCCTGTTGGCGGACCCCGATGCCGGGTCCGGAGAGGGTGAGTGGCGCCAGGACTGGGCCGAGCGGATCACGCCCTACGCGGACGCCCGCTTTGATTCAGGATCGGGCGAAAGACGCCTGACCGCCCTGTACAAGGTGGCCGCCCTGGATGCCTTTGGCGATTTCAGCCGGGCCGAACTGGCGGCCTGCGGCGCCCTGGTGGAATATCTGGAAATGACCCAGGTGGGCCGCCTGCCCCGTCTCTCGCCCCCGCGCCAGGTGGAAACCCGCGAGACCATGGCGATCGACCCCGCGACCCGGCGCAATCTGGAACTGACACGCACGCTTGGCGGCGATGTGCAGGGCAGCCTGCTGGCGACCATCGACCGCACGGTAACGGGGCCCGGCGCACGGCTGTTGATCCGGCACCTCTCGGCGCCACTGATAGCCCCGCAAGCGATCAACCGGCGCCTGGATATGGTGGATTACTTCATTGCCGGCGAGCGCCTGCGCCAGGACCTGCGCGCCACCTTGCGCCAGGCCCCGGAATTGGCGCGGTCCCTGGCCCGCCTCGGCGTGGAACGCGGCGGCCCACGGGATCTGGCCGCCATTCGCGATGGCCTGGCCGCGGCCCATGGCCTGGGCCGGCTGTTGGCGGCGGCGGAGTTGCCCCTGCCCCCCGATGGCATCATGGCGGCGGCCAGGGATCTGGGCCGCCACGATGCCCTGGTGGACGAATTGTCCAATGCCCTGGCCCGGGAACTGCCCATGAGCAACCGGGACGGCGGCTTCATCGCGGCGGGCTACCGCCCCGGCCTGGATGAATTGCGCGGCCTGCGCGATGCCTCGCGCAAGCTGATCGTGGGGTTGGAGGGGGACTATCGCCACCAAGCCGGGATCGACAGCCTGAAGATCAAGCATAACCGGGTGCTGGGCTATTTCATCGAGGTCGCGGCGCGGCGCGCCGACGGCTTGATGGCCGCGCCCTTGAACGAGGTCTTTATCCATCGCCAGACCATGGCCAACGTGGTGCGCTTTTCCACCATTCCGCTGGGCGACCTGGAACGCCGCATCGCCGAAAGCGCGGATGAGGCCTTGGCTTTGGAGTTGGAACTGTTCGCCGAACTGGCGGCCGCCGTGCTGGCGGCGGGCGAGGCCATCGGCTTGGCCAGCGAGGCCATGGCGGCCCTGGACGTGGCCGCCGCCAACGGCGAGATGGCGGTTACGGGACGTTTCTGCCGGCCCGTGGTGGACGACAGCCGGGCCTTCCATATCGAGGGCGGCCGTCATCCGGTGGTCGAGGCGTCCTTGGCGGCGCGCAACGAAGGCACCTTTATCGCCAACGATTGCCGTCTGGGCGGCGAAGCAGGTGGCGATGCAGGCGGGGGGATGGAAGACGAAGCCCGGATCTGGCTGGTCACCGGCCCCAACATGGCGGGCAAAAGCACCTTTTTGCGGCAGAACGCCCTGATCGCCATTTTGGCCCAGATGGGCAGCCATGTCCCCGCCGCCCGGGCTCGCATGGGCGCCGTGGACCGCCTGTTCAGCCGGGTCGGCGCGGCCGACGATCTGGCGCGGGGGCGGTCCACCTTCATGGTGGAAATGGTGGAGGCCGCCGCGATCCTGAACCAGGCCTCGCCACGGTCGTTGGTCATCCTGGACGAGATTGGCCGGGGCACGGCGACCTATGACGGCCTGTCTATCGCCTGGGCGGCGGTGGAACATCTGCACGCGGTGAATGGCTGCCGGGCGTTGTTCGCTACCCATTATCACGAGCTGACCGCGCTGTCGGGCAAATTGGACGGCCTGGCCAACGTCACCATGCGGGTCAAGGAATGGCAGGGCGACGTGGTCTTCCTGCACGAGGTCGCGCCGGGTGCGGCGGACCGCTCCTACGGCATACAGGTGGCCAGGCTGGCGGGACTGCCCGCCTCGGTGATCGGGCGGGCCGAGGTGGTGCTGGCCGGCCTGGAGGATGGCGAGGACCTGGGCAAAGACGGCGCCGCCCGCCTGGCGGACGACCTCCCCCTGTTCGCCGCCACCCGGCCAACCTCCGCCAGTAGCCGAAGCGCCAAGGAACCATCAGCCGTCGAGAAAGCGCTGGCCGACATCCTGCCCGACAGCCTCAGCCCCCGCGAGGCCCTGGACCTGATCTATCAATTAAAGGCGGCGGCGGACCAGGACTGATTACCCTGCTTACACCGCCGTGATGCCGCCGTCGACGACCAGTTCGGCGCCGGTGACGTGGCGGGCTTCGTCCGAGGCCAGGAACAGGATGCAGTTGGCCACGTCCACCGCCTGGGCCGGTTCGCCCATGGGAATGCGCCGGATGGAGGCGGCCAGGGCCTTTTCCGGGTCGCCGCCGCCCATGCCCATGACCTGATCGCCCATGTCGGTGCGAATGGTGCCCGGATGCACGGAATTACAACGGATGCCCAGGCCCTTGCGGGCGCAATCGATAGCCACGGACTTTGTCATCTGCCGCACCGCGCCTTTCGAGGCGCCATAGGCCACGGCGCCGGACGTGCCGATCAGGCCGGCGATGGACGACAGGTTGACGATGGAACCGCCGCCCGCGCCGCCCTTCTCCCGGCCGCCCATCGACATGGCGGCCACGCCATGCTTGCAGCCCAGAAAGACGCCTTCGACATTGACCGCCTGGATGGCGCGCCATTGCTCCAGGTCCGTCTGGTCCAGGAACTGATAGGGCGTGGTGGCCAGGATGCCGGCGTTGTTGACCAAAATATCCGGGCGGCCATGATGATCGGCCACCGCGTCCATCAGGCGCTGCCAGTCCGCCTCTTCCCGCACATCCTGTTGCAGAAAGGCCGCATCGCCGCCCAGTTCGTCCGCCACTGCCTGGCCGGCCTCAGCGTTCACATCCGTGATGGTGACCATGGCGCCTTCTTCCGCCAATCGGCGGGCGGTGGCCCGGCCAATGCCGGTGCCGCCGCCCGTTACAATGGCAACCTTGCCTTCGACACGGCCCATGCCGGATCTCCTAGATCGCCGTCATGCCGCCATCGACGACCAGTTCGGCGCCGGTCACATGGCGGGCCTCGTCCGAGGCCAGGAACAGGATGCAATTGGCCACGTCCACCGCCTGACCCGGTTCGCCCATGGGTATCATCTTTATCCGGGCGGCCCAGTTGGCTTGTGCATCGTTGCTGCCCAGGCTCATGACCTGATTGCCCATGTTGGTCACGATCACGCCGGGATGCACGGAGTTGCAGCGGATGCCCAGGCCCTTGCGGGCGCAATCGATGGCCACGGATTTGGTCAACTGGCGCACCGCGCCCTTGGAGGCGCCATAGGCCACCAGATGCGGCGTGCCGATCAGGCCAGCGACCGAGGACATATTGACGATGGCGCCGCCGCCGTCACCCCCCTTCGCCCGGCCGTCATCCGCCGTCATAGCCGCCACGCCGTATTTGCAGCCGAGAAAGACGCCTTCCACATTGACCCTCTGCACCGCCCGCCATTGCTCCATATCCGTTTCGGCCAGCTCCTGGCTGTTCCCGGTGGCCAGGATGCCGGCGTTGTTAATCAGGATATCGGGGCGGCCATGGCCTTCCGCGACCGCCGCCATCAGGCTTTGCCAGCTCGCCTCTTCCCGCACGTCGTGCTGGATAAAGGCGGCATCGCCGCCCAGTTCATCGGCCACCGCCTGGCCGCTTTCGGCGTCAAATTCCGCGATGGTGACAATGGCGCCTTCTTGCGCCAGGCGGGTCGCGGCGGCCCGGCCAATGCCCGTGCCCCCGCCCGTAACGATAGCGATTTTTCCCTCCACCCGGCCCATGATGTTTCCTCCCCTTACTTTGTCATTGCTTCTAGAAATTAAACGCCCAAAAGCGCCCCGTGGCGCCCAGCAGTATGGTGATCAGCCCCAGCCCCAGGTTTATCCCGACCAATTTGCGGATCTTGGCCTGTTGCACACCGGCGCCAGCAATATCCTCTTCGTTCAAACGTTCCTTGAGCCGGCGATAGGGGCCAAAATAGACGTGCAGATACAGCCCTATCATTACCCAGCCCGCAGCCTGCATTAAATGCACATGCAAGCCCAGGTTGGCGAAGCCGCCAAGATAGATGAAAACCATCATATAGCCGCTGATCAATAGCGCCGCGATGGCAATCCACACCCGCGAGAAAAAGCGCCGCAAGACACCACGCCACAGCACCAGGCGCTGGGGCGGCGGTAAATGCAATTCAGCCGCCGGACGCAGACATTGGTGGGCGAAATACATCCCCCCCACCCAAAATACCGCCGCCAGCAAATGCACGGCAATCCAAAGTCCCATGATCACGTCTCCCCTGTTGCCGCACAATTCTAGACCATGGTGGCGGCAAATTCACTCGTTTTGCCCGCGCACCCGCTGAACGGATCGGTTATGCTGCGGGCTAAATCAATTCCGGTCCCTGAAAGGAAAAGAAATCGTGGCCATGAACTTGTTTGATTTGGCGGGCAAAGTCGCCGTTATAACCGGCTCCTCCAAAGGTATTGGCAGGGCCATGGCGGAAGCTTTGGCCGAGCATGGCGCCAAGGTGGTGATTACCTCGCGCAAGGCGGATATTTGCGATGACGTCGCCGCCGGGATCAACGCCTCGGGCGGCGAGGCGATCGCGGTGCCGTGTAACGTTTCGCGGCGCGATGAGATGGAAAACCTGTTGGCCACGACGCGGGAAACCTGGGGCCGGATCGATATACTGATCCTGAATGCCGCCGTTAATCCTTGGCACGGCTCGGCCCTGGACATCCCCGATTCCGCCTTCGACAAGACCATGGAGGTCAATATCAAGTGCAACATGGCCTTTTGCCGCGCGGTGATCCCCGAAATGCAGGAACGCAAGGATGGCGCGATTATGATCGTCTCTTCCGTGGGTGGCCTGCGCGGCAGCACCGTTCTGGGCGCCTACTGCATTTCCAAGGCGGCCGACATGCAAATCGTGCGCAATCTGGCGGTGGAATTCGGCAAGGACAATATTCGCGTCAACTGCATCGCGCCAGGCCTGGTCAAGACCAATTTTGCCCGTGTTCTGTACGAGGATCCGGAAACCGCCGCCAGAAAATCCGCCGGAACGCCCCTGCGGCGCCTGGGCGAGGGCGAGGATCTTGCCGGCATTGCCGTATATCTGGCGTCGAAAGCGGGCGCCTGGACCACGGGCCAGACCTTTTGCATCGATGGTGGCGTGACCATCGCGGGCAACGACTAGGGCGGGAAGGGATTAGGGACCGGCGGCATGGCGAAGGGGGATGCGTTCACAAAACGGCGCAAGGTCATCGACCGCGCGGCCTTGAGCCATGCCTTGAGCGAACTGGCCGAGGCGCACGCCCCCGATTCCGCCGTCCTGCGCGACGAGGTTTTGCAGCAATTGAAGGCGGCGCTGGCCGCCGGCCGGGCGGAAGTCCGCCACCGTTTTGAAGCCGGGGCCAGCGGCAATCTGGTGCTGGTGGCCAATTGCTATCTGTTGGATCAACTGATCCGGGCCCTTTACGACTTTACCACGGGCGTGGTTTTTCGCGCCGCCAACCCCACCGCCTCGGAACGCCTCGGCCTGGTCGCCGTCGGCGGCTACGGCCGCGGTGAACTGGCGCCGCATTCGGATATCGATCTGCTGTTACTGCTGCCCTACAAACAAACCCCGTGGGGTGAGCAGGTGGTGGAGTTTATCCTGTACATGCTGTGGGATTTGCGCCTGAAAGTGGGTCATGCCACCCGCACGGTGAATGACTGCATACGGTTATCCAAAAGCGACATGACCATCCGCACCACATTGCTCGAGGCGCGTTATCTGTGGGGTGACGAGGCGCTGTTCCAGGAATTGAAAGCCCGCTTCGACAAAGAGGTCGTGACAGATACCGGCCCGGATTTCATCGAAGCTAAATTGGCGGAGCGGAACGAACGTCACCAGCGCGTGGGCGACAGCCGTTACCTGTTGGAACCCAACGTCAAGGACGGCAAGGGCGGATTGCGCGATCTGCATGCCTTATTCTGGATCGCCAAATATCTTTACCGGGTCGATGACGTGGCGCAACTGGTCGAACAGGGCGTCTTCACCAAAAAGGAATACCGCCTGTTCGCCAAGGCGGAAACCTTCCTGCGCACGATACGCTGCCAATTGCATTATCTGGCAAATCGGCCGGAAGAACGCCTGACATTCGATGTCCAGCCGGAACTGGCCGTCCACCTGGGCTATACCGACCACGCGGGCGCCACGGGCGTGGAACGCTTCATGAAACATTATTTTCTGGTGGCCAAGGATGTGGGCGATCTGACCCGCATATTTTGCGCCGCCCTGGAAGATCAGCACAGGCGGCAGCCCCGGTTTCGCCTGCCCCGTTTTGGTTTGGACAAACGCGAGGTCGAGGGCTTTCTGGTCGAAGGCGGCCGGATAAGCCTACTGCACGAGGACGACTTCCGCCGCGATCCGGTGAAGCTGATCCGCCTGTTTCATGTCGCCCATGAGAATGATCTGGATATTCATCCCCAGGCCCTGCGCCTGATCACCCGTAATTTGCGCCTGATCGATGACAATCTGCGCCGCAACGAAGAGGCGAACCGCCTGTGCCTGGAGATTTTCACCTCCAGGCAAAACCCGGAAACCGCCCTGCGTCGGATGAATGAGGCCGGCGTGTTCGGGCGTTTCGTGCCCGATTTCGGCCGGGTCGTGGCACAGATGCAGCACGATATGTATCATGTCTACACGGTGGACGAGCATACCATCCGGGCCATGGGTATCCTGGCCCGGATCGAAGACGGCAGCCTGAGCGCGGATCATCCCCTGTCCAGCGAAGTGATCGGCAAGATAAAAATGCGCCGGGTGCTGTATGTGGCGCTGCTGTTGCATGATATCGCCAAGGGCCGGGGCGGCGACCATTCCGTGTTGGGGGCGGAGGTGGCGGAACAGTTATGTCCGCGCCTGGGAATGGATCCGGCAGAGACCGAGACCGTCGCCTGGCTGGTGCGCTGGCATCTGGCGATGGCCCATACCGCCTTCAAACGCGATCTGGACGATCCTAAAAGCATCAGCGATTTTGTCGAATTGGTGCAGAGCCCGGAGCGGCTGAAGCTGCTGGTGGTGCTGACCGTTTGCGACATCCGCGCCGTCGGGCCGGGCATCTGGAACGGCTGGAAAGGACAATTGCTGCGGGATTTGTATAGCCGGGCCGAGGAATACATGCTGGGCGGCCAGCCCCTGGAAAACCGGGACGAACGCGCGGCGGCGGTAAAGGAGGCGTTGCGCGAAAAACTGGCGGATTGGCCGGCGGCGGCGCTGGAGCGGCAATTGGATCGCGGCGTTGCCGCTTTTTGGTTGTCGGCCGATCTGTCCGACCATGAATATTGGGCCAGATTAATGCGGACCGCGGACCAAGCGGGACAGACCATCACGGTCGATACCCGGGTTCATCCCTTTGAATCCTTTACCCAGCTTACCGTATATACCGCCGACCATCCCGGCCTGTTCTCCCGTTTGGCGGGCGCCATTACCCTCAGCGGCGCCTCCATCGCCGGGGCGCGGATATTTACCACCACCGACGGCATGGCCCTTGATGTTTTCTCGATCCAGGACATGGACGGCCAGCCCATCTCGCGGCCGGAAAGCATCGCCCGCCTGCGCAAGACCATTGACGAAATCCTCAGCGGCAAACGGCATTTGTCTGTGGCGCTGGGAGAGCGGCGCGGCCGTCTGCCGGACCGGGCCAGCGTCTTTACGGTGCAGCCCACGGTGATCATCAACAACGACGCTTCCCGCACCCACACGGTGATAGAGGCCAGCGGCCGCGACCGCCCGGCCCTGCTGCATGATTTGACCGAGGTCTTTTACGGACTGTCCCTGACCATCGCCAATGCCCGCATCGCGACCTATGGCGAACGGGCCGTGGACGTCTTTTATGTCAAGGATCTGTTCGGCCTGAAAGTCACTTCGGCCACCCGGCTTGAAACCATTCGCCAGCGCCTTTTGCCGGCTTTGGCGGCGCCGGAGGAGCCGGCCCCCGCCTCGGACGCCCAGAACAACGTCGCAACCGCGTAATATCAAGCTGCATTGATAGGTACCGTTTGCATTGCCCCCCGAGAGGCGATGAAGAGCCTTTTTCTCGCCCCCTAATTCCGCTATGCAATCGCCATGAATTTGTTCCGCGCCTTCGCCACCGTAGGCAGCCACACAATATGAACTTGTTCCGCGCCTTTGCGACGGTAGGCAGCTACACGATGTTGAGCCGCATTCTGGGCTTTGCGCGCGATATTCTGATCGCCGGCACTTTGGGCGCCGGGCCGGTGGCGGATGCCTTCTTTGTTGCCTTCAAGCTACCCAATTTTTTTCGCCGCCTGTTCGCGGAGGGCGCTTTCAACGCCGGCTTCGTCCCCCTGTTCTCGGATCTTTTGGCGAAAGGGGGGCCGGGGCCGGCCCGCGCCTTTGCCGAACAGGCTTTGAGCGTGCTGTTATTGACCCTGTTCATCTTTGTCACCCTGGCCCAGGTAACCATGCCATGGGTGATGCAGGTATTGGCGCCGGGCTTCGTCGGCGATCCCCAGCGTTTTGACCTGGCGGTGTCCTTTACCCGGATCACCTTTCCCTATCTGCTGCTGATTTCCCTGGTATCGCTGATGGGCGGGGTCCTGAACTCCCTGCAGCGCTTCGCCGCCGTCGCCGCAACCCCCGTCCTCTTGAACATCTGCCTGATCGCCGCGATCACCCTGTTGGCCCCCTATATGCCCAGCCCGGGGCATGCCTTGGCCTGGGGCGTGGCGGGGGCCGGCGTGGCGCAGTTAATCTGGCTGTCCGTGGCCTGCCAAAAGGCCGGCATGGGCCTGCGCCTGCCCCGCCCGCGCCTGAGCCCCAAAGTGCGGGAACTACTGCGCCTGATATTGCCCGCGGCCCTGGGCGCGGGCGTGGTGCAGGTCAATCTGGTGATCGATATCATCCTGGCCTCGCTGTTGCCCCAGGGTTCGGTGTCGTTCCTGTTCTACGCCGACCGGTTGAACCAACTGCCCATCGGCGTGGTCGGCGTTGCCGCCGGCACCGCCATCCTGCCCCTGCTGTCGCGTCTGGTGGCGCAAAAGGATCAACCAGGCGCCCTGGCGGCCTTGAACCGGGCCATCGAAATAACGTTGTTTCTGGCCCTGCCGGCGATGATGGCGTTTCTGCTGCTGGCGGACGAGCTGATCCTGACCTTGTTTCAGCGCGGCCGGTTCGATCCTGCCGCCGCCCACGCCACGGCCTTTGCCCTGATGGCCTATGCGGTGGGATTGCCGGGCTATGTCTTGGTCAAGGTTTTGACACCGGCCTTTTTCGCCCGCCGCGACACCCGCACTCCGGTTTTGGTAGGTGTCGTGGCCGTGGCGGCCAACCTGATTTTGAATTTGATCCTGATGCGATACCTTGCCCACGCCGGCCTGGCCCTGGCCACCGCCATCGCGGCCTGGCTGAACGTGGCCCTGTTGTCCTGGATATTGCACCGCCGCGGCGATCTGGTCCCCGATACCCGCCTGATACAACGCCTGGGCCGGGCCCTGGCGGCGGCCCTGGCCATGGCGGCGGGTCTGTGGTGGCTGAAGGGCCTTTTGGCGGCGCAGTTCCTGGGCGGCGAGGCCCAACGCATCCTCGCCCTGTTGGCATTGGTGGCGGCGGGGATGATCGGCTTTGCCCTGGCCGCGTTAATTTTGCGCGCCATCCGCCTGGACGAGATCCGCGCGCTGCTTTCGCGACGGCGGTAAAACAACTTCCCGGGCGCCGTAGCACGCCAAGGCTAGGCAAAATCAAGGATATAGGCAGCGATCGTAAGACAATCCATGCCTTCCCAGCAGCGATCCGAACAATCAGTCCGATTCGCCGCCGATTTGGATTTAGTGCATTGTCACCGCAATTCGCAAGGCGCAGCTTTGAAGGCATTATATGAGGCGATTTCAAAGGTCGATTAATTGCGCCGCACATAGCCGATCAGCCCTTCCACCTTGCCTTTTTCATTGCCCTTGGCGGGGCGGGCAAACTTGTCCTGGAACAAGTAATGTGACTGTAGCTTGGTAAAGGTCTCCGTGCGGACCCGCTTGCCGTCTT
>JAKZRK010000077.1:0-8440 GCA_047518225.1 Alphaproteobacteria bacterium
CTACAATGCCCAGTGGATCGTCGAAAAGAACGGCTACCTGAGCCCCGCTCAAGCTCGTCAGGCGTGGCACGCCGCGATCTCAATCAGGCCCGCCGCGTGAGACAAACTTGTGTCCAAGGAACCGGGTGCGCTACACCCGCAGTTCTGAATAAAGGCGTTCAACAATATCCGCCGATGCATTATGGTAATCATCGACGAGCTCTTGTAATTCCTTTGGAAGCTCTACTTCAGCCATCGTCGCCTCCCGATCCCGCATATTTAAAAGTTCATATGATATTCGACCGTTTGCGGCATCAAACTAGGCCGCGCGGTCCAGAATAGTCAGATAGGCATTGGGAGGGCAATTAATGAGCCACTAAGCCAAAGTGGCCAGACATCAAAACCAAGTGTCGCTTTTGCAAAATCATGTGGCGCGCTAGACCATGTGTCGCCTTACACCAACAACACCCCCTGTGGGGCTGCCGGCCTGACAGGGGTTTTGGGGAAATGGTGGCTCCTCCCAGACTCGAACTGGGGACACCGGGATTATGATTCCCGTGCTCTAACCAACTGAGCTAAGGAGCCGGAATTTCGCGCCCCGGCCTCGCTGCCGGAGCAGGTGGGATATAGGGTTGCGGCGGCGTGGCTGTCAAGATGCCATGATGCTCCGATGCGAGGGGTGGATGCGGGGCGCCGGCGCGGCTCGACAGACGGTAACCGGGACACTAGATTGCGCCGACCGCCCGCAAGCAATTGGAACGCTCCGCCATGGCCCGAACCGACGATCCCCCAGACGACCCCATCGCCCGCTTCCAGGCCTGGCTGGCCGAGGCGGAGGGGAGCGAGCCCGTCAACCACAACGCCTTTGCCCTGGCCAGCAGCGATGCGGACGGCATGCCCAATGTACGCATGTTGCTGTTGAAGGCGGTGGATGCCCAGGGCTTTGTCTTTTACACCAATCTGGACAGCGCCAAGGGGGCTGAGTTGCTGGCCAATTCCCAGGCCGCCCTGTGCTTTTATTGGAAATCCCTGGGCCGGCAGGTCCGCGTCCAGGGCACCGTCGAAGTGGTCGGCGAGGCGGAGGCGGATGCCTACTATGCCTCCCGCGGCAAGGACAGCCAGATCGGCGCCTGGGCCTCGCGGCAATCCCAGGTGCTGCCAGATCATTTTGCCCTGGAAAAGGCGGTGGCCAAATATGCCGCCAAATACATCCTGGGCAAGGTGCCCCGCCCGGATTTCTGGTCGGGCTTTCGGGTCATCCCGCAACGGCTGGAATTCTGGCGGGAGCGCCCCTTCCGCCTGCACGACCGCCTGGTCTATATCCGCGACGGCGAGACGTGGCGTACGGAGAAACTATTTCCCTAGATTTTTCGTTCACGCCAGTGCGCCGAAGGCGCACGGCTCACCAGGGGCTTTTGGGGCGGCGGCAGAGGGCTGCCGGGCCGCGGTCGCGGCCGTCCCGGTTTCGAAGCCGGACAAGCATCATCGGCGGGCATCGGCCCGTGGCGCGCAAAGCATTGAGGCGAAAGCCCCCGGATATCAAGATGGAAAACAGCTCGGGGAACAAGCCCGCATTGACGGGCATGGGCGGCCGGTTCCTTAATTTCGCGCCCCTTGCCCCACGGGCAGGTTATAATGCGGCACGGTTTCAGTGGTTTCGTTGCAAGAGGATCTTCATGTCCGCGTCTTCATATCCCCTGGAGGGGATCACCGTCCTTGACTTCGGTCAGATCTATAATGGGCCCTATGCGGCCTTCTTGCTGGCCATGGCCGGGGCCCGGGTGATCAAGATAGAGCCACCCCACGGTGAACCTCTACGAAGGCGTACGGCCGCCGACGGCGGCTCCGTGCCGCTGGCCATTCTGAACGCCAACAAGGAAGGCATCACCCTCAATCTGAAGCACGAGCGGGGCCGCGAACTGCTGCACAGAATGGTCATGCAGGCGGATGTCCTGCTGGAGAATTTTGCCCCCACGGTGATGGACCGCCTGGGCGTTGGCCCCGACAGCCTGATGGCCCTGAACCCGGCGCTGATCTATGCCTCGGGCTCCGGCTATGGCCGGGACGGGCCCCGGCGCGACGATCTGGCCATGGACCTGACCGTTCAGGCGGTGGGCGGCGTGATGCATGTGACGGGCTTTCCCGACGGCCCACCGGTCAAGGCCGGCCCGGCGATCTGCGATTTCATCACCGGCACCCATCTGTACGGCGCCGTGCTGACCGCGCTTTTCGAGCGCGAGCGCACGGGCAAGGGCCGCCTGGTGGAGGTGGCCATGTTGGATGCCATCTTTCCCGCCCTGGCCTCGAACCTGGGCATGTATTTCGGCCAGAAGCAAAAGGGCGGCGAGATCCTGACCCGCACCGGCAACCGGCACGGCGGCCTGTCCGTGGCGCCTTACAACGTTTATGCCGCCAAGGACGGCTATGTCGCCATCATCACCGTACGGGAGGAGCATTGGCAAAACCTGCTGGTCGCCATGGGGCGCGAGGACCTGGCGGAAGACGACCGCTATCTGACTACGGACGACCGCGTCGTACATATGGCCGAGGTGGATGCCCTGGTCGGTGAATGGGTCGCCACCATGACCAAGGACGAGGCGGAGGCAGCGGCCCAGCGCCACCACGTCCCCGCCGCCGCCGTGCGGGATTTGGAGGAAGTGGTCAACGACCCCCACCTGCACCAGCGCGGCATGCTGCGCTGGATCGATCATCCCGTGGTGGGCCGTATCGCCGCCCCCCACAGCCCCATCCGCTTCCACGGCAACGAGCCCATGGAACTGACCCTGAACCCCGAACTGGGCCAGGACAACGACGCCGTCTATGGCGCGTGGCTGGGCCTGGACCAGGCGGAAATCGCCAGCCTGCGGGAAGACGGCGCGATCTAAGCCCGTTGTTCCGCCAAGGCTTTCGCCACGCTGGGGCGCTGGGATAGGCGTTCGTGGTGGTCGCGAATTTTCGGCAAGGTGGCGATGTCGACGCTGTCGCCTTCCAGCCACCGGGAGATGGTGAAAAGATAGAAATCGGCAACTGTGCAACCTTCGCCCATGACATAGGGGCCGGCGAACATTTCGTTTTCGATCAGGCGGAAGCATTCGCCCACGGTTTGCGGCACCATCGCCGCCATGTTTTCAATTGCCGCCGGGTCATTGGCCCAACGGGTGCCGCGCCGTCGGTGGGCGTGGGCCACATGCACCGTCGAGCACAGGTAGGAATTGAAGGATTGGACGCGGGCCAGCTCGAACGGATCGTCCAGGGGTGCTAGGGCAGCTTCGGGATATTGCTGGCAGATATAAAGCAGGATCGCCGGCGTTTCCGTCAATATGCCCCGTTCCGTGACCAAGGAGGGTACCCTGGCCTTGGGGTTGATGGCCATATAGTCGGGCTTTTTCTGCTCCTCATCGGCGAAATTAAGGCGCACGGCGGTGAAATCGGCGCCGGCCTCTTCCAGGGCGATGTGCGGGGCCAGGGCGATCGTGCCGGGCGCGTAATATAATGTCAGCATTGCAAACTCCTGCTCGGTTAATGTGTTTTATTCCGCCGCCGCCCGCGCGGGGCGGTCCGGCAGCAGCGAGATTACCGTGGTCTGGTTCAGGTCTTCACCGTACCAGGCGCGGATCGCCGCCTCTCTTTTGCCCACATAACGGGGCTGTCCGTTATCCTGCACCATGGGCAGGTCGTGGCCCGGTACCAGGATATTGCCGGGGCGGCGGGACCAGAACGACCAGATGGCGTCGATCGAGGCTTTGGTGATGGCGGCATCGTAAGTCATATCGGCGGCGCGGGAGAGAAGTTCCGCCCGGTTCTTGCAGGCGTCCCCCGTGAACACAATGTCCTGTGCGCCGCCATCAAGGACGAATACCAGGCAGCCCGGCGTATGGCCCGGCGTCATATGGGCCGTGATGCCGGGGAATACCTCGTCGCCGTCATCCGCCGTGCGCAAGTTGGGCCATTGTTCCAGCTCCCGCATATAAAGCTCCGGCACCACCGTCTCGCCCCACGGCTGCCGCACGGACCAATCCAACTCCGTTTTGCCGATGACGATCTTGGCATTCGGGAACATCAGCCAGTTGACGGCATGGTCGTAGTGAGAGTGGGTCAGCAGAACGTCCGTAATGTCCTTGGGCTGCAAGCCGCGCTCGGCCAGTTGCGCCAGCAACAAAGCGCGTTGCCCGAACGAGCCCATGTCGACCAGGGCGATCCTGTCGCCACGGCGGAGCAGCGCGATGGTGGAAAATCCCAAAGAGCCGTGGCAGACCGATTTGCCGGGGAAGCCGTGGACGATGATATCGATTTCGTAATCGCCGATGCGGAAGGTCTTGCCGTCGCCGTCAATGCTCATCCTGTCCCCCGATCCCCATCTTCCGGCCCGCCCGTCGTGGCAACCCTGATATGCTCCAATCCCATGGCATATGACGCAAGCGGAAAGTTGCTTATTGGCGGTCCGCTGGCAGGGTCATATTGCACTGCGGCATTATGCCTCTACCTTTCAATATCCCGAATGATGATATTACATTTACAGGCGCCGCAGCGTTTGACCGGGGAACAATCGAGTTAGCCATCATGAACAAGAAATCAGCCGCGAAAATCAGCCTTGCCGAACGTCTCAAGGAAAAGTTGCCGGCATTGCTGGTGTCCGCCGTCGTTGTCGGCGGTGTTCTGGTCTTCATATATCAATCGTCGCAGCAGACCGGCGGGGCGCTGGCCGAGATAAAGGTGCCGGCGCTTTCCGCCATCGGCCAACAAGGCGCGGTGGCTTTTACCAAGAACTGTGCCCAGTGCCATGGCGACAATGCCGGCGGCGGGGTCGGTGGGCCGCCGCTGGTGCATAAGATTTATAATCCCGGGCATCACGGTGACGGCGCCTTTTTGCTCGCCATGCAACGGGGCGTGCCGCAGCATCATTGGCGGTTCGGCAATATGCCGCCGCAACGCCACGTGGGCAAGGACGCCGCCAAGGCGATCGTAGCCTATGTCCGCGAATTACAGGTCGCGAACGGCATCGGCTATGAGCCCCACCGCATGCGCTAGCAATTGAATTTCGGCATTCGCCAAGAGAGGAGAGAGAAAATGATCAAACTTGCAGGACCAAAGCGCTGCTTCCACGGCGCCATGACGTTCCTGGCGACGGCGGGATTAACTCAGGCGGCCCTGGCCGATAGCCGGCTGGGGGGCGAAGGTTACCATCATATGTGGGGCGATGGCGTATCCATGATGTTCATGGGTCCCGTCATGATGATCGTCCTGTTGGCCGTGATCGTGGTGATTGCCGTTCTCGCCGTCAGATGGCTTCTGCCCAATTCCGCTTCTGCCTCGCCGGCCGCGTCAAGCGCCCGCACCATTCTTGACGCGCGCTTCGCACGCGGTGAAATCGAGGCGGAAGACTATCGGGGCAGATGCGCGGAACTCGAGAAATAAAGACGGTGTTTCCGTTCCAATCGGGAAAATTCTATCCGGCCGTGCTTTCTTCCTGCTGCAAGGCGAAGATGGAGGTGTAGCCCTTGGACCAGTCGGGCGGGATCAGACAGGGTTCGGGGTCGAAATGAATCCATTTGGCGGGTTCGCCCCGGATCAGGGTATCGGCGTGCGGTACGTCCTGCACTAGGCTGCCCTGCAAGGTCAGCGCATCGGCGGAGGCATAGGTGTGCAGTAAGAGGGGCCGGCCGCGGGGCGAATTGTTGGCCGCCGAGCCGTGCAGCATGCGGCAATTATGTATGGTGACCGAGCCCTTGGGGCCTTTCAGCCAGACCGCCTTGTCCAGGGGCACCCGCGCCAGATCCCCATCGTCCAGGGCGCCGACCCAACCGCCGTCGCGGCCGTATAGGTCGAATATCTCGCCCTTGTGGCTGCCCGGTATGACGCCCATGGGGCCCATCTCGTCGTCCACATCATCCATGTACAGCCCGATGGTCAACGGGGAATAGTTGGTGTGGGGCCAGAATTGGATATCCTGGTGCCACTTCACCGCTTCGCCGCCGCCAGCCCATTTCATGTTCAGCTTGGAATGGTGGTATTTCACGTTTGGCCCGACCAGATCCTCGGCCAGGTCGACGATCGGGCCGCGCAGGCCAAACTCCTCATAGACCGGGTCGATCACCACCGGTTGCGAGATGCGCCGCAACCTTGGATGTTCCGCCGTGTGGTCCGGCTCCAGATCGAAAACCCCGCCCGATTTGCTCTGCGCCCGGCTCTTCTCGATAAAGCCGTTGGTGACCTTCCATAGGCGGTCCAGCCAGTCCTGGCCGACAAAATTCTCCAACAGCAGATAGCCGTTCTCGAAATAAAATTCGCGCTGCTCCTGGCTCAGCACCTTCGGCGCATGGCCAAGAATGTCTTCGGGTTTCATGGTGTCTCCTTACAGACAAATTGTCAGGCGGCGACAATTGGCAGCCATCGCCCTGTCGAGCTGCGCGTCTGAACCATCGATTGAGCCGGGGGCACGATCAAGCCTTGGCGCTTTTCGTTAGCTTATCGAAGAATGTTCAAGACGATCAACCCATTCGGATCATTGGTATTGGCCCAACCAGTGGCATTGGTCCAAGAATCAAAAAATGTAGACGCGCCGAACTTCTCGCGAATTGCCGCGAATTGCGCGCTATGGCTTGTATTGCGTTGAATGTCTGGTCATATTGGTTGCATTCATGATCGAGAGGACCAACGACCGTGCTCATTGACTTGACCATTCAAGGCAACGAAGTTCGGCCCTATATGGTTGTCGTTGCGCCAACCGGCAACAATCCTACAACTGGCGGCACCTGTAATGCCTCCGTGAACAATTTTGTTTCCGACTTTGAACTGATACTTAAATGTGTCACGCGGTTTGGCCATTGGAATTCTCCGATCTTAAAACAAGTCAGCACCCACTAAAGAACTCCAACAATAGCGAGCGATTCTCCAATTTTAACCGTAGGTGCCATGGCAGGTCAACGGAATGTTCATGTTTTGAACCCATAGCCCGGACCTCAGGGCATTTGACATCATTCGTCGCGTCCTAAAACCCGCAGTAATACCGGGCTGAGCCTACGTGCCGATCTTTTCCCGCTTTACCTTGATGCCCATCGCCTCGCGGTCCCAGGTGTCGGGGGTGACGCCGTCGTCCTTGAGCAGGTGTTTTTGTACCTTTTGGGTCGGCGTCTTGGGCAGTTCGTCGACGATGCGAATGAACCTGGGCAGCATGAAATGGGCCATGCGAGGTTCGAGAAAACGGAATAGAGCCATGGGCTCCACCGCCTGGCCCGGGGCCGGGGCGACGACGACCATCACTTCGTCCTCGCCCATTTCGCTGGGCACGGGGATGGCGGCCGCCTCGCCGACGCCTGGAAAGGCGGCAACCTCGCTTTCCACCTCGAACGACGATATGTTCTCGCCCCGGCGGCGAATGGCGACCTTGATCCGGTCAACGAAATAGAAATAGCCGTCTTCGTCGTATTTAAAACCATCGCCCGTATGAAACCAGCCGTTGCGCCAGGCCCTGGCCGTGGCCTCCGGGTTCTTGTAATAGCCGTGGTTCATGGCCCAGGGCCGGTCCGTGCGCAGGATCAATTCGCCGGTTTCGCCCGGCGCCACCTCGCAGTCATTTTCATCCACCACCCGGCCTTCCACGCCGGGGCGCAGCTTGCCGCAGGTGCCGGCCTCGGGCGGATAGCTATCCGAGAGCATGGGCGAGGATATTTCCGTCATGTTGAAGGTGGTGCGCATGTCCAGGCCATAGCGCCGGCCCACCGCCTTGGTCTCCTCGTTCCAGGGCACGCAGACCGTCTTTTTCAAGGGATGATCCCTATCATGATTGCCGGGCGGCAGGCTCGCCAGAAACGGTATCATGGCGCCCAACAGGCAGGTCATGGTGGTCTTGTTCTCGCGCACGGTTTGCCAGAATTCAGCGGTCTTGAAATGGCTGTCCAAAAAGCAGGAACCGCCGTTGGCCAGGGTAACAATAAAAAACACCGTTCCGCCAACGTGAAACAGCGGCAGATTGATCAGGATGCGGTCGCTGCCGTCAATATAGTCGCTGGCCTCGGGCCCCATGGCATAGCCCTGCACATAGGACGACAACACCGCCTTCGACGGCCCCGTGGTGCCGGAGGTGAAGATAATATACTGGCAATGCCAGGGCTCGACCACATCGGGCATCCCGCCAAGGCCCCGGTCGGGCAACAATGCCTCCGCCGGGTGCGTGGCAAGCGTCGCCAGGGTCGCCGCGCCATTGGTGATGATCACATCGCGCAACAGGCCCGCATCGATATCATCCAGGCGCGGGGCCAGATCGGCGTGGCAGACCATCAGCTTGGCATCCGATAACCCCACCACATGCTGCAGCAGATTGCCCTTATCAGCCCGTTGAAAAAGGCGCTATTGACCGGGTTTCACTCGACGGCGAAACATAACGCGACGAAGGCGGTTTCGCCATCCTCCGAGACGATGAGGACCATCTGAGCGACCAGAACGGCTCCAGCTGGCGCAATAA
>JAKZRK010000078.1:0-15562 GCA_047518225.1 Alphaproteobacteria bacterium
CTAGAGCGTTTTCCATATCCTAGAGTGGTTCCGGGCTATTCTGACCCATCTGATCGCGGTTAGGGCCGCAGGGAGATACCCAGGACCGCTTCCAGATCGTCAAGGGCCTGGGCGGGGCCGGTGACCTTGATGGTGGTCATGCCCATGGCCTTGGCCGGCTTCAGGTTGACGCCCAGGTCATCCAGAAAGACCGCCGCGCCGGGTTTCACATCCAGCATTTCGCAGGCGATCCGATAGAATTCCGGCTCCGGCTTGCGAAGGCCGGTCTGGCTGGATTCGACCACCTGGTCGAAGATTTCCATCACCTGGGCGATCCGTGCCGCCATGTCCGCATCCCTGGTCATGGAGGGGCCGTGGCCGGTGCGCATGTTGTTGGTCAGACAGGCGGTCTTGTATCTCCTGGCGACGATACGCAGGGCGGCGACCATCTCTGGCTGCAGGCGGCCCGACAGCAAGGGCAGGATTTCACCACCATTGATGGCGTGGCCGGCGGCGCGAGATTCCGTTTCGAACAGATCGCCGAATTCGTCCGTGCCGACTTCGTTACGCTCCATCCTGGCCCAGGCGTTGCTGTCGGCATTGGTGGCGTTAATGGTGCGGATGAAATCCCTGGGCAGGCCGTGCGCCGCCTCGTAGTCGGCGAAAGCCGCGAAGGGCGAGGTGGTGAAGACCCCGCCAAAGTCCCATAACACTGCCTGGATGCCGTTGGTTTCCGAACTTGGGTTGGGCATTGGGAAATGCCCCCTATTCGTCTTCTTTGACCAGGCGCAGAGACGCCGAGTTCAGGCAATAGCGCAGGCCCGTGGGTGCCGGGCCGTCGGGAAACAAATGACCCAGGTGGCCATCACAGCGGGCGCACATCACTTCCGTACGCTGCATGAAGTGGGAATTGTCATGTTCCTCGATGATACTTTCCGCCGCCAGGGGGGTATGGAAACTGGGCCAGCCTGTACCGGATTCGAACTTTGCCTCGGACGAGAACAACGGCAACCCGCAGCACACACAAGTGTAGGTGCCCGCGTCGTGGCAATCATTATAGCCGGGGCCAAAGGGCCGTTCTGTGCCCTTGCCGCGGGCGACATGAAATTCCTCGTCACTTAACTGGGCCCGCCATTCGGCCTCGGTCTTTGATATCTTGTCCATCCCCATCCCCAATTTCGATTGCCTAGAATTTCTTCAACGCCTTATTGATTTGCTTTATCTGATGCTTGATGTCCAGCGAGATATTCGAGGTTAGTTCAAGTTCCCGGTCCTCCAACACGTCGCCGTCATGGTTTTCCGTCCAGGCCTGGACGGCCGCATCGCGCTCGATCAGTAGCCGGGCGATTTGCGGCTGGTACAAAGCCACCATGGCGGTGATCCAGCGGTTTGCGGCCCAGGACGGATAGGTATGGTCGATATCGAAATGGTCCAACAGCTCGATCACGTCCGCGGCCTTGTACCAACACTCGCCGGTGACCCAGCGATTGGTAGTGAACAGGTGGGTGGGATAGCCCTTGGGCTCCATGGTGATGGCGATCAGATGGCAGATAATATCATCGCCCGTGGGCCATTCCCCGGTCCCGGCGAAGGGCGCCGTTTTCATGCTGGAGGGGATGCCATCGCGCCGCATAAAGAGGTGGAAATGGCCATGCTCGCCATCTTCCGGGCGGTGGGAATGATAATAATATTGCCCGTGGGTTTCGTGATCAAAGACGTCGCCGTCGGGATAATGATCCCATTCATAGAAAGTGCCCTGGTGCTCGATAACCTGGCCGACAACATTGGCCGAAGTCTTTTCCAGGACCCGATAGCATTCCATGACCTCCCGCCCGGCGGCGGCCATTTTTTCCAACCGTTCACGTGACAGGCTATCGAACAAACTCACAATACGATCCTTTTCGAGCTGAACGGAGCGCGCATTCTGCACTATTCCCTGACCAGCCGAAAGCCAATCAAGATGTGCTTTAATGCTGCGGGGCGGCCGTGCCGCGCGGCGGGCCGGCAGATGCCGCATCCCTTGTCATCCCAGGATCCACCCTTGACCAGATAGCGGCCTTTGCCATTGGCCGGGGTGGCGGTCCATTCAAAGACTTGTCCAGCGGCGTCCAGCAGGCCAAAGGGGCTGGCCCCATGGGCGAAACGGCCCACTGGCAGGGTGTCAAAGGGGCCGGCGTCGTGGCTGTTCAGGCGTCTGGCATCGTAGCCGTCGCCCCAGGGAAAGCGCCGCCCATCGCTGCCGCGCGCCGCCTTTTCCCTTTCCAATTCCTTTGGCAGGCGCCAGGTGCCCGCGCCCTGGCCGGACAACCAGGCGGCATAGGCGACGGCGTCGTGGTGCGAGACCAGGACCACGGGATGGCCGTCCCTGCCGGGCGGCGGCCGGCGGTCCCGCCAGGCATGGCGCCGGGTACGGTGGTAGGGGTGGATCAGACCATAACCGCGCCAGACTTCCCGGCTTACATCCGGGGCCGGGTGTGCGGTAGCCGCGATGAAGGCGGCGTATTGGCGGTTGGTAATGGCGGTTCGGGTGATCGTGAAGGCGGGCAGGTGTTGATCTCGCCGGGGCCGCTCGTCATCGTACCAGCCCCACTTTCGGGTGCGGTCATGGCCATAGGCCGCCTGATCCAGGTCATAGGCGGCATCGCGCTCTACCTGATCGGAACCGGCGATGAAATTTCCCGCCGGGATGGCGATGGTTTCCGGCACCATGCTTTGTTCCGCCCCGGCCACCGAGGCGCACGTGACCGCACCGATCAGCATGGCCGATACTGCCTGTGCAAACTTCATATCCATTCCCGCGCCGTTTGATTTCCGGATAACGAATTATAGACGGCCCGATCAAGATGCCAGGGCCCATCACAGAGTTTTGAGGCGATGTGACTCGTCTATTCTGTCAGGTTTGGTGCAGTTTCATGCTGCGCAATTTCTATTTGGTGCATGCAAACAATAGTCGATAACAAAAAACCCTGGAGGCTGGACTGTGCGATTGACAAAGACAAATATTTTTACCGCATCGGCGTTGCACGTGGTCATGGGCGCCGCCCTGGTCGCGGGATCCGCCATTCCCTTGGCGGATATCGCTTTTGCCGTTGCGCCAAGCACGGGCAGTGGCGTAAATCCCGTGGCCGTGGCCAGGGGTCAACAGCCCCATGCGCCCGGCACGCCGGCGCGCCAGATGCCATTGCGATTGGCCGCGTGCAGCCCCTGTGGCGCCAAGAAGAAGGGCTGCGGTGCTTGCAATCCCTGCGCGGCTAAAAAGAAAGGTTGCGGCGCTTGCAATCCCTGCGCTGCGAAAAAGGCATGCAGTCCGTGCAATCCCTGCGCGGCTAAAAAGAAGGGTTGCGGCGCTTGCAATCCATGTGCCGCGAAAAAGGCCTGTGGCGCTTGCAATCCATGTAATCCTTGCGGCGGGGCCGGGGCCACGGCATCACTGAAATGTGCCATTCCACGCTTGATCACGGCCGCCGCCTGCAATCCCTGTGCCGCCAAGAAGGCGTGCAGCCCGTGCAATCCCTGCGCCGCCAAGAAAAAGGGCTGTGGGGCCTGTAACCCCTGTGCCGCGAAGAAAGCGTGCGGCCCGTGCAATCCCTGTGCTGCGAAAAAGGCCTGCAATCCTTGCAATCCTTGTGCCGCCAAGTCTGCTTGTGGTCCGTGCAGCCCCTGTGGCGCCGGCGCCGTGACGGAACTGACGGCGGCCGAGGCGCGCAACGCCTATGATTGCCTGGTCAAGGATCTGGTTGCCGGCTACGCCAAGTCCGGCCTGACGGTGGCGGGCTATTACAAGGACTGGAAAAACTACGCCAACCAGCCCTACGTTTCGGATACCCATGGTGGCCGCTATGTCAACAACTTCGGTAATTCACTGGCGGCCGGCTACAACAAGTATGAAAAGGCTGGCCGCATGCCGGTCGGGGCAACGGTGGCCAAGGACAGTTTTGTGGCCAAGAGCAACGGCAAGCTGGCGGCGGGTCCCCTGTTCCTGATGGAGAAAATGGCGGCTGGTTTCAACAAGGATTCCGGTAACTGGCGCTACACCATGGTGCTGCCCAATGGCCAGGTCTTTGGCACCACCAACGGCGCCGGTTCGGCGAAAATGAAGTTCTGTTACGAATGTCACATGTCGGTGGCCGAAGAACAGGATAGCCTGATGTTCCTGCCGGACGAATACCGTACCCATTAGACTTGTTTCGTTCACGCCAATGCGCCTTGGCGCACGGGCTGGCCGGAAGGTTTGGGGGCGTGGCAAGCCGGGATGAATTCAAGCCGCGTAACTAGGTTCCCGCGAAGAGCTCAGTGTGCGGCGGCCGGGAAAATGGCAGGTCACGGTGGTGCCGCCGCCCACTTCGCTTGTAATCGATACATCCCCGTCGTGCTGGGTCATCAATGCTTTTATCAATGCCAGGCCCAGCCCCGTGCCATCGAATTTGCGCCGCCAGGAAACTTCGATCTGTCTGAAGCGCTGGCTAATTTTCTCCAGTTCGCTTTCGGGCATGCCGATGCCCGTGTCGGCGATACTGAATTCCAGCGAATGGTCGCCCCGCATGCGCGCCGTCACGGTGATGGAGCCTTCCAGGGTATGTTTAATGGCGTTCGCCAACAGATCCTGCAGAATGTGCCGTATGGCGTTTTGGTCGGCGAAGAGCCGCGGCAGATTTGGATCCGGGTTGCAATGGAACGCCAGGTCCATGGCCTCGGGCTGGCAAGACATCATTTGGGTGGTGGTTTCCAGGATGTCACCTAAGGATATGGCTTCCTCGTCCAATTCGGTTTGCCCCGATTGTATTCTGGTGAGATCAAGAAGATCGCCGACGATCGCCATCAGGCGGCGTCCACTATGGTGGATATCCTCGGCATAGGATTGGTACTGTTGGCTGCCCAGAGGACCGAAGGTTTCATCCTTCAGGACTTCCGAAAAACCGATGATGGCGTTTAGGGGCGTTCGTAATTGGTGGCTGATATCGGCTAAAAATGCCGATTTTGCACTGTCCGCCACCTCGGCTCTTTTGACACCGTGGGCCAGGCGTTTTGTTTGGCGATAATTATCGATCAGCCGGAGGTTGCTAACGCGCACGATAGCCAGCAACAGCGCGAATATAACCGCGAACGACGCCAGCATGAACCCTAGTTCCAGCAACAGCGTCTGATAAATGCGCGTTTTTTCGGCCGTTACATCCGCTTGTATTTCATAGACGCCTAGAACCTTGTTCACAGGGTGGTCCGCCGATGCCAGCACAGCCGTAAAGGGAAGATAGCTGAGCACTACGTCGCGTCCGGTTTGCTCATCTTCCGCGGTTTCGATCTGTTCCGAAAACGTGACGTTGCGGCCCGCCCCACTCGTCATGGCTTCTCTAAAACCTTCGTCGGCGCTTTTATCGGCGCCGAATTGCGCCTCCCGGGTGGTGAAAACCGTGCGGCCGCCAGGTGCGATGATCGCCAACCTGAAAATGCTTGGATGCAACGCCATGTGGTCGGCCGCTACTCGCCCGATGGTCTGCCTGAGCCGGCCCATTTCCGTGTCACCGCGCAGTTTGTCCAGATCGGCATTCCGGGCCCGCGCCAACAGACGCTCAATCTCCGGGGCCAGCACCTGGGTCATGGTCCTGCCCAGGGCGGTGTTATGCTCCGCCTCCGTCCGTTCCATCTGGTCCAGAGAAGCGCCTAAATGGACGAAGTTCAACCCGGCGGCGCCAATCACGAATGCCGAGAGGCCAATGACAGTCAATGTCATGGGCGGCAACAGGCGCTCTCGTAACGCGTCCATCGTTACAACCAATTCTGATATGCGATATCGGGTCTGGATTTTGGCACGGGAATTTCTAAATTTCCGTTAAAGCGCGCCTGGCGGCAGGGCGTAACACAAGATTTGCTTCGGCCGGCGCAACCCTGGCGCGTGGCGCCGTGGCGATCGGATCGCCGGCCGTTTTGTCAATTAACTTTCGCCACCGCCATGATGAAGCTGAGCAGCGCGCACAAGGCAACGGCGGATAGCAGGAGCAACGGCGCGGTGTAGGACTGGCTGATCAGCCAGACCCACGAAACCAAGACCGGCGTGACCGCCAGCGCCAGGGACGAGGCCAGGCCCAAAAGCCCGTTCAGGGCGCCATAGGCTTCCGGGCCAATCAGCTCGGGCACGGCAAGGGCACGGACGATGGTGATGATGCCAAGCGAGCTGCCGTAAAAAATGGGAAACAGATAGTTCAGGTTGTTGTCGGGCTGAGCCATGGAGAGCAGCGCGAAGCCGAACAACAGAAAGATGCCCGAGATCAGGCCGGCCCTGCGGAAATCTAGCCATTTTTCGAATACGGTCACCACCACCCGCCCGGCCACCTGCATGGGCCCGATCATGGCGATGGTGGCGACGATGGTCACCATGGCGAAGCCCCGTTCCAGCATCAGGGGTATAATGTGCACGGTAACACCGGCCATGACGAAGGAGTGCGCCGTAAAACAGATGGCGATCCACCACAGCACCGGGTTGCGCAAAGCATCGGCGACGGGCCCGGACTTAAGATCGATGGAAAATATTCTCGGCCGCCCGGATTGCCCGGCCCCCGGCACCCGTTCCAGACGCAGGACATAGGCGTGGATGGGCACGCATATCACCAGCAGGATCACGCCAAGCAGGGTAAAAGTGTCGCGCCAATCGATCCTATCTATCAGCAGGCTGATCAGGGGAATAAACACCGTGCTGGCGAAACCGGCGATCAGGGTCATCAAGGTGACGCCCTGTCGCGCGCGGCTACCCAGGGTGGCGACCACCACCGCGAAACCCGATGGATACAGGGTTGCCGCCATGGCCAGGCCCAGGCCGATCCAGACCGCGTAATAGGCGGTCAACGTTTCGATCTGCGCCGTTATGAGCAACATTCCCGCGCCCAGGGCAGAGGCCCCCGTCATCAGCCAACGCCCGCCAAAACGGTCCAGAACGGTACCCGCGCTGATCGAAAACAGGCCAACCACCAAAAGGGACAAGGTAAAGGCGCCGGTGATTTCCGCCTTGCTCCAAGCAAACTCCGCCGTCAGGGGTTCGATGAAAACCGCGAAGCCGTAGAACATGATGCCCCAGGACACGGTCTGTGCAAGAGACAGCCAGATGACGAAGGACATGGCCCGGTAATCGCGCCACAGCGAGGTTTCCGAGAGGTGCATGGCCGGATGCGTGGATTTCTTCATGGCCTAGGTCGAACGCAGGCTAAATATCATCTGGCAAAACCTCGCGTTGCGGCGGATAATTCGCCAGGAGAGATGACCAGAATGAATTTGCTTTATGAGGGATCACGTCATGCCCGGTTTTGAATTTCATTTCGATTTTGGCAGCCCCAACGCCTATTTCTGTCACAAAGTCCTGCCGGACCTGGTTGCCCGCACGGGCATTGCCTGTGTTTACGTGCCCGTATTGCTTGGTGGCGTTTTTAAACTCACCAACAACAAATCGCCAATGGAACAATTCCAGGGCGTCAAGAATAAGAATGAATACGGCAGCCTGGAAATGGCAAGGTTTATGCGCAAACATGACCTGACCAAATTCAAACGTAACCCCCATTTTCCCGTCAACACCGTACAGATCATGCGCGGCGCCGTCGTGGCCCGGCACGCCGGGCGGCTTGATGACTATGTGGATGCCGTCTACGGCCACATGTGGGAAGAGCCGAAAAAGATGGACGAGGCCGACGTCATCGCCGCCGCTCTTGATCAATCGGGCTTTGACGGCGCCGCGATCCTGGCGGGCATCCAGGAGCAATCGGTGAAAGACGAATTGCTGAACAATACCACCGCCTCGGTGGAACGGGGCACTTTCGGCAGTCCGACGTTCTATGTCGATGACGAGATTTTTTTCGGCAAGGACCGTCTGGCGGACGTGGAAGAAGAAATCGAACGGCAAAAGTAAGGTGGTATAAATGGCCGAAGATCGTCAATTGCGGCTGGGTGCGTTCATGCGGCCGGTCAGTATCCACACCGCATCCTGGCGCTATCCCGGCGGTATGCCGGACGCGAATTTCAACCTTAAGGCCATCACCCGCTTTGCCCGGACCCTTGAACGGGGCTGTTTTGATGCATTTTTCATGGCGGATCATCTGGCGGTGCTGAACATGCCCATGGAGGCATTGAAGCGGAGCGCCACCGTGACCTCTTTCGACCCGCTGACCTTGCTGCCGGCGCTCGCCATGGTGACAGAGCATCTGGGCCTGGTCGCGACCGCATCGACCACGTTCGAGCCGCCCTATGTCATCGCCCGGCGCTTCGCCTCCCTGGATCATATCAGCGAGGGCCGGGCCGGCTTGAATTTGGTAACCACCTCCAACCCGGATGCGGCGCTGAATTTCGGCCTGGAAGAACATATGGAGCATGGCGAACGCTATCGCCGGGCGCGCGAGTTTTTCGATGTGGTAACCGGTTTGTGGGACAGCTGGGCCGATGATGCCTTTATTCGTGATGTTGAAGCGGGCGTCTTTTTCGATCCCGACAAACTGCATGTGCTTGACCACAAGGGCGAGTATCTCTCGGTGCGCGGGCCGCTGAACATTGCCCGCCCAGTCCAGGGCTGGCCCGTGATCGTGCAGGCGGGCGCCTCGGAGGCGGGGCGTCAATTGGCGGCGGAGACGGCGGAAGTCATCTTCGCGGCCCAAGGCAACCTGGCGGACGGACAACGTTTTTATGCCGATGTGAAGGGCCGGATGGACCAACTGGGGCGGTCGCGGGAGCATCTGAAAATCCTGCCAGGCGCCTTCGTCGTGGTCGGCGATACCTTGGCCGAGGCCCAGGCGAAGCGGGCGCTGCTGGACAGTCTGGTACATTATGACAGCGGCATCGCGTCCCTTTCCATCGCCTTGGGACACGATGCCGCCGGCTTTGACCCGGATGGTCCCTTGCCCGAGATCCCGGAAAGCAATGCCTCGAAAAGCGGCCGCGAGCGGGTCCTGGCATTGGCGGCGCGGGAGAACCTTACGGTCCGGCAACTGGCGGGACGCCTGGGCGGCTATTCCGGCCTGGCCATGGTCGGCACCCCGGCCATGATCGCCGATCAGATGGAAGAATGGTTGCTGGGGGCGGGCTGCGATGGCTTCAACGTCATGTTCCCCTATTTGCCGGAGGGATTGGAGGATTTCGTCGATCGCGTGGTGCCCGAGTTGCAGCGCCGCGGCCTGTTCCGCCGCGAATACGAGGGCAGGACGCTGCGGGAGAACCTGGGCCTGCCGCGGCCGGAGAACCGCTTTTTTCCGGGCACCTAGGACATTTTCCAGTTTGACCGCGCCGCGATGGATATCCAAAATGAACCAGGGTGACTCGTCCGCCATCGCCCGTTATATAGGGAACGTTCTTGTCGGCGGTTCATTGGGGTCAACGTGACATTATCGATTTTGCCGGTGGGCGGCGCGGTTGTCCGCGCCGACGCCCATGACGCGGTTGTGCCACTATGCCCCGGCTTTGCCGCCACTGGCCGCGCCGGTGAGTAAAGCCCCCACAGTCCTGGACCGGACCGGGAAAGATCCAGGCGCCGTTCCGGTTTCCTGGAAGCGGGCCGCCTTTACACTGTTTCTGCTGCTGGCCCTGGTGCTGCCGTTCGTCCTGGACAACTACACGATCTATAGCCTGGCCGTGGTGGGGGCGCTGGCCATGGCCATATTGGGGATCAATCTGCTAACCGGGTTAAGCGGGCAGTTTTCCATTGGCCACGGCGCTTTTTTCGCCATAGGCGCTTATAGCACCGCCATCGCCATGAACAATGGAGGACTGTCCGCCTATAGCGCCCTGCCCCTGGCCGCCGTGGTTTCGTTCGTATCGGGCTTTCTGATCGGCTGGCCGGCCCTGCGCCTGAGCCTGATGCACCTGATGTTGATGACATGGGGGCTGTCCCTGGCCCTGCCGCAGGTCCTGAAACTGGATTATTTTCAGGCCTGGACCGGCGGGGTCAGCGGCGTCTATCTCGACCGCCCGCTGCCGCCCGCATGGCTGGGATTGAACGACGATCAATTTTGGTACTTCATCACCCTGGCCATCATGATCGTGCTCTTTTGGATCGCCGGCAATCTGATCAACAGCCGCTCCGGCCGGGCGCTCGCCGCGATCCGCGACAATGAAATCGCCGCCGCCCCCATGGGCATCAATAAGTCCATGTACAAGACCACCATCTTTGGCATTTCCGCCATGTACGCCGGCATGGGCGGCGCCCTGACGGGCCTGATGGCCGACTTTGTGGCGCCGGATACTTATGGCTTGTTCTTTTCCGTGATTTTGTTGATCGGCGCCGTGATCGCCGGCATCCGCTCCGTCTGGGGCGCGCTCATGGGCAGCCTGCTGATCCTCTACCTGCCCGCCGCCGTTGCCGCCAACGTGCCGGCGGCCGCGGCGATACCGCCCCTTGGTTTTATCGTCTTGCTGATGGTTTATTTCATGCCCGACGGAATCTCGGGCCTGGCCATGCGTCTCTATCGCCGCTTCACCGATCGCCGCAAGCGCGGCTGATCCCGCGAAGCACCACCCGTTTTTGCCGTTCTGGTGACTGCCCGTCACTGTACCGCCGGGGAATAGCGGCAATATTCATGGCAGGGGGCGTTTCTGAGAAGGCGTACGAATTATGCCGACACTCGCGGATTTTCCCAATATGGCGGCGGTCTTGTTGCTGGTTCTGGTATTCCTGCTTTGAGCGTCAGCTACAGGCCCAACACCATTTTCGCCATGATATTGCGCTGAATTTCGTTCGAGCCGCCATAGATGGAGGCGGCCCGGTCATTCAAATAGCGCGCCGTTACCGACATTTCGTCGCGCTGGCCCACGGGTTCCAGATTGGCGCCGGGCAGGCGTTCCTCCGGCTGATGGGGGGCCGCGTAGTAGGCCACCGCCCGCATGGCCAATTCACTGACCGCCTGTTGCACCTCTGTCGAACGGGTCTTCAACATCGACGATGCGGGACCGGGGCTGCCGCGCTTGGCGATCTCCGCCATGATGCGGTGTTCGGTGAATTCGACCGTGGTTAATTCGATCTCCAAGGCCGACAGATCGCGGGCAAATCCGGGCTCCGCCAACAGGCTTTGGCCGTCACCATGCCGCCGCCCATGGGCCATGCGCCGCACATCCGCCAGGCTGGCCCGCAAGGCGGCGGCATGGGCCGCACCGCCCCGTTCGAATTCCAGCAGATATTTGGCCACGGTCCAGCCGTCGTTTTCCGCGCCCACCCGGTTTTGCCGCTGCACCCGCACATCGTCGAAGTGGACCTGATTGAATTCGTGATCGCCGCCCAGGATATGGATCGGTTCGACCCGGATGCCGGGGCTGTTCATCTCCAACAACAGAAAAGTAATGCCCGCCTGGGGCTTGCCCGACGTATCGGTGCGGACAAGACAGAACATACGGTTGGCATGATGGGCGTTGGTGGTCCAGATCTTGCTGCCATTGATGATGTAATCGTCGCCGTCCCGCACGGCCCGGCATTGCAGCGAAGCCAGGTCCGAGCCCGCGCCCGGTTCGGAATAGCCTTGGCACCACACGTCTTCCCCCGACAGGATGCGCGGCAGATAGAACGCCATTTGCGCCTTGCTGCCGTGTCCCATGATGGCCGGGCCCACCATGCCCAGCCCCAGGGGCGACAGGCGCGGCGCCCCGGCACGGGCGTATTCCGCGGCGAACAGATAGCGCTGCATGGGGTCCCAGCCGGGGCCGCCATGTTCCATCGGCCAGGACGGCGCGGCCCAGCCCTGGCGATACATGATCCTGTGCCATTTCTGGGTGGCGCCATGTTCGGCCAATATGGTGGTGCACAAACGCGCCGCCTCGCGGATATCAGGCGTCAGGCTGTCTTGCAGAAAGTCGCGCACCTGACTCTGGAAAGCCCGCAATTCATCCGACAGCGTCATATCCATTGCCTCGTCTCCTCTTTACCCCGCCACCAGATCACGGGCGATGACCAATTTCTGAATGTCGTTGGTGCCCTCGTAAATTCGCGCGCCGCGCACCCCGCGATAATAGCGTTCCACGGGAAAGTCGCGCAAATAACCATAGCCGCCCAAGGTCTGCATGGCGTCGGAACAGACTTTTTCGGCCATATCCGTGGCGAAGAGTTTGGCCATGGAGGCCTCGGTCAGGCATTTTTGCCCCGCGCTGCGCAAGGCCGCCGCATGCCAGATCAACTGCCGCGCGGCCGCCAGTCGGGTCGCCATGTCGGCCAGGCGAAAGGCCACCGCCTGATGCTCGATGATCGGCTTGCCAAAAGTTTCCCGTTCCTGGGCATAGGCCAGGGCCACTTCATAGGCCGCCCGCGCCATGCCCAATGATTGCGCCGCGATGCCGATGCGGCCGCCTTCCAGATTGCCGAGCGCGATGCGATAGCCCTGGCCCTCGGCACCCAGCAGGGCATCGTGGGGCAGGCGCATGTCGTTAAAGGCCAGTTGCGCTGTATCGGAGGCGTTCAGGCCCATCTTTTCCTCCAACCGCACCACCTCATAGCCGGGCGTGTCCGTTGGCACGATAAAGGCGGAAATGCCCCTCTTGCCCATGTCCGGATCGGTAACCGCGAAGACCAGGGTCAGTTCGGCATTCTTGCCGGTGGTGATGAACTGCTTGTTGCCGTTGATGACATAGCCACCCGCCCCGCGCACGGCCCGGGTGGTCAAGGCGCCGGCGTCCGAGCCGCCCTTGGCCTCGGTCAGGGCAAAGGCGCAGAGAATCTCGCCCTGGGCCAGGGCGCGCAGATAGCGTTGCTTTTGCCCATCGCTGCCAAATTCCAATATGGGCATGCAGCCGACGGAATTGTGGCCGCTCATCACGATGGCCACGGCGCCGTCGCCGGCGGCGATTTCCTCCAACGCCATGGCATAGGTCACATAGTCCAGACCGGCGCCGCCCCATTCTTCCGGCACCGTCATGCCCATCAGGCCCAGCTTGCCCATGGCGGTGAAGATGTGGCGCGGAAAATGCGCCTTGTCCTCCCATTCTGCCGCGTAGGGGGCAATCTGTTCCGCCGCGAAGGCCCTGGCCATATCGCGGATCATGATCTGTTCGTCGGTGGGGATCATGGGCTGCGGTCAGCGCGGCTGATATTTGCGGAAGTCCGGTTTGCGCTTCTCGCGGAAGGCGTTGACGCCCTCTTTGGATTCCTCGGTCTCGTAATAGGCCTTGACCGATTGGAACCCCAGCACCCCCAAGCCCCGAATATGTTCCGTGTCGGCATTGAAGCTGCGCTTGGCGATGGCCAGGGCGGTGGGGCTTTTGGCCATGATTTCCCGGCACCAGATATCCACCTCCTGGTCCAGCTTGTCGAACGGCACCACCTTGTTGACCAGGCCCATGTCCATGGCCTCCTGGGCGGAATAGCGGCGGCACAGATACCAGATTTCCCTGGCTTTTTTCTCGCCCACCAAACGCGCCATATAGGCGGTGCCATAACCGGGATCGACCGAGCCCATGCCCGGCCCTACCTGGCCGAAAATGGCATTGTCCGAGGCGATGGTCAGATCGCACAGGATATGCAGCACATGGCCGCCACCGATGGCATAACCATTGACCCGGGCGATCACCGGCTTGGGGATATCGCGGATAATAGTGTGCAATTCTTCCACCGGCATGCCCAGGGTACCGCGCCCGCCGTAGCTGCCCTCGTGGGAATCGGCGGACTGATCGCCCCCGGTACAAAATGCCTTGTCTCCCGCCCCGGTCAATACCACCACACCGATATCAGGGTTCCAGCCGGCCATGTTGAACGCATTGATCATCTCGTCCGCGGTCCGGCTGCGGAAGGCATTGTATTTATCGGGGCGGTTGATGGTGATCGTCGCCACCCCGTCTTCTTCCGTATACAGAATGTCTTCGTAATCCATGGCATCAACCGTGCATGGTCAAGCCGCCGGAGACCGAGATCGTCTGGCCGGTGACATAGGCAGCGTCGTCGGAGAGAAAATAGCCTACCAAACCCGGATAATCCTCCGGCTCGGCGACCCGGCGCATGGGGATTGCCCGTTCCAGGGCGGCCACCAGCTTGGGCCCCTGTTCGGCCAGCAAAGGTGTGTTGGTCGGCCCCGGACATATGGTATTCAGGGTAATACCCTTGCGCGAGAGTTCCCGGCTCATGGTTTTGGAAAATGCGATCAGGCCGCCTTTGCAGGCGGCGTAGACCGCCTCGCCCGAAGAGCCGACCCGGCCCGCATCGGACGAGATATTGACCACCCGGCCGGCATTGCGTTCCGCCATGCCTTTCAAGACCACATGACATAGGTTCAACGGCCCGTACAAATTGATCGCCACGACCTTGTGCCATAGCTCCAGATCCGTATCCAGGAACGGCATGGATTTATCCCAACCGGCGTTATTGACCAAACCATCGGTCGGCCCGCAATCGGACTCGAAGGCCGCGACCGTGCGCGCGACAATCCCGTAATCGCTGATATCGCAGGTATAGCCATGGGCCGTGCCGCCCGCGGCATCGATTTTTTCGGCCACCCCTTTGGCGCCGTCGCCGTTCAAATCCAATATTCCGACGTTGCAGCCCTCTTCGCCCAGGCGCAGGCTGATGGCCTGGCCAATGCCGCTGGCGCCACCGGTGACAATGACGTTTTTACCTTTTAAACCGCGCATATTACGACTCCCATTCCGCATAATTAGCTTTCGCCGGAGCATAAAAGTAAAAAAAGTTCGTGTCTCGAAATTGTTGGACCCTGCTACAATCAGCCGCATCACCCCACCGCCGGGGCAACTTCAGTGGGAAAGCACAGCCATGACCGTTCGACTTTTCGCCATGACCTGCGGCTGGCTGACCATGCCCATGCGCGTGTTCCTGGACGGCGAAGAGGGCGAGATACGCCTGCCCGTGCCCGCCTACCTGATCGACCATCCCAAGGGCCAGGCCCTGTTCGATAGCGGCCTGCATAAGGACATGCAAAACCCGACGGAGGCGCGCATGGTGGGCCTTGCGAAACGCTTCAGGGCCGAATTCAAGGCTGGGGAAGAGCTTGGCGCACGATTGGAACGCTGCGGCGTGGACGTGGGAAAGGTGCGCTATCTGATTAATTCGCATCTGCATTTCGATCACGCGGGCGGCAACCAGCAAGTCGAAAACGCCCAATTGGTGGTGCAACAACGGGAATGGCAGGCGGCCCACGATGCGGACCTGATGCAGGCCAACGGCTTCGCCTCGGAAGACTATGACCACGGACATGACTTGAATTTAGTCCATGGCGAGCATGATTTGTTCGGCGACGGCAGCGTCGTTTGCATCCCCACCTATGGCCACACGCCAGGCCACCAATCGCTGAAGGTGCGCCTGGGTAGCGGCGATGTCCTGCTGACGGGCGATGCCTGTTATTTGCGCCAGACCCTGGAAAACCTGCATCTGCCCCGGGTGCTGCACGATGCGGACCAGATGCTGGAAAGCCTGCACCGCATCCGCGCCCTGCAAACCGCCGGGGCGCGGATATTCTATGGCCACGACGCCGAATTCTGGGAAACCGTGCCCCAGGCTCCGGCGGAAGTGGTTTAGCCCGAATACGTCACGAAAAGGTACCGCTGATCTCCATTAATGCGTTATAATTCAGTTGCTTAAGCGGAATTTAGCGCGGAGAACAGCGGTGACGGATTGTAACCAATTGAAGATCGA
>JAKZRK010000079.1:0-13302 GCA_047518225.1 Alphaproteobacteria bacterium
GCGCCGCCAGGCCCCGTTGGGACAGCCTGGCCTCGCCATGCACCGCGTGCAGCACTTCCATGGTAATGCGGGCCTCGCCAGCCTTGCCCTTGGAAGCCCCATCCCCCTTGTCCACTGTCTGTTCGCTGCTCATGCCCGTTCCATCGGCGACCGTTGATCCGCGTACAACCGAATCGTTGTTCACAACATGAACAATAGCGCGTTCATAACGTGAACGTCAATGATCGGGCAGCCCGGATTTAGACGAAATACAGCTCACTACAGACAAAGCCTCCACTTTTCCGGCAAGATGCCCGCGGCAACGACAATTGAAACCGCGGGGACGGGTCATGGTCGAAATTAACGGCGAACGATTATTGGCGGATTTGCGCGCGCTGCGGGCGATGGGGGCCACGGGCACGGGCGTGGTGCGGCCGGCGTTCTCCGAGATGGATATGACGGCTCGGCGCTGGCTGGTGGCGCGTTACCAGGAGGCCGGGCTGGCGGCCCACATCGACGGTGTCGGCAATGTCTTGGGCCGCTCACCCAATCCCGGTCCGGCACTTTTGCTGGGCTCCCATTCAGATACCCAGCCTACGGGCGGCTGGCTGGATGGCGCCCTTGGCGTGATCTATGCCCTGGAAGTGGTGCGCGCCCTGGCCGAGGATCCGGCGACCCGGGATCTGGCCGTGGATGCCATATCCTGGCAGGACGAGGAATCCCGCTTCTTTGGCTGTTTGGGCAGCCGCTCGTTCTGCGGCGAATTCGATGCCGCCGCCGAAGAGGGGTTGGCCGACAAGGACGGCGTTGCCTTCGCGGACGCCCTGGCCCAGGCAGGCTTGGCGGGTGTGCCGCGCCTATCCGCGGCGGATCGAAAATACCTGGGCTTTTTAGAGGCCCATATCGAACAGGGCCCCCATTTGGAAGCGGATGGTCTGCGCATCGGCATCGTCGAATCCATTGTCGGCCTGGGCGGCATGGTCTTTACCTTCACCGGGCAGCAGAACCATGCCGGCACCACCATGATGGCCGGGCGCAAGGATGCGGCCACGGCGCTTTACGCCCTGGCCCATGCCATCAACGAGGAATTTCCAAAGGTCGCCGGGGCACGCTCGGTCTGGACCATGGGCCGGGCCGTACTGCGGCCCGGGGCGCCGTCCATCGTGCCCGGATCGGCCGAACTGGAACTGCAGTTCCGCGATGTGGACACCGCCGTTCTGGATAAGTTCGAGGCGGTGGCCCATCGACTGGTGGCCGAGGTCAACGGCCGGGGCGGGGCGACGGTGGCGGCAAATCCGTCACGGGTACGCATCGCGCCGGCGCATATGGACCAGGGCTTGCAACAGCACTTGTCCCAGGCGGCGGCGTTGCATACGGGGGGCAACTGGACCGCCATGCCATCGGGCGCCTTCCACGATGCCGGGGTGGTTTGCACGGTGATGCCCTGCGCCATGTTGTTTATTCCGTCCATCGGCGGCATTAGCCACGATTTCGCGGAAGACAGCCACGATGTGGACATCATTCTGGGTTGTCAGGTTCTGGCGACGGGTGCTGCGTCCATTTTAACGGCTGCGGCAACCTAGGAATGTAGGCTAGAATAACCCCATGACTGAACGAGCGGTAATATCCCGAGCCAGCGGCGCGCGCCTGCTGTTCCTAAACGTGGGCCATTCCATTGATCATCTTTGCATGTTGTTGTTCCCCACGGTGGTTTTGGCGTTGGAACATAGTTGGCAATTGAGTTACGAAGAATTGATCTGGGTCTCCACCGTTGGGTTCGTGACCTTTGCGGGCGGCTCCCTGCCCGCCGGCTGGCTGGGCGACAGATGGCACCGGGAAGGCATGATGTTGGTCTTTTTCCTGGGCATCGGCAGCGCCTGCTTTCTGACCGGATTTGCCCAGAATACCTGGCAGATCGCCATCGGCCTTGGAGCCATTGGCTTGTTCGCCTCGATCTATCATCCGGTGGGTATCGCCCTGGTCGTCTCGGGCCAGGAACGCATGGGCCGTGTCTTGGGCGTCAACGGGGTTTGGGGCAACATGGGCGTGGCGGCGGCGGCCCTGACCGCGGGCGTTCTGACCGATAGTATTCATTGGCGCGCCGCCTTCATGGTCCCCGGCGCGGCCTGTATCGCGGTCGGCATCGCCTACGGTTTCTATCTGCGCCGGGCCGGCACCATGACCATCGCTAGAAAGTTGAAACGGGCGGGCAGTCAGGCCGATTACCGCGCCGCGCAAATTCGGGTTTTCATCGTGGTCCTGATCGCCACCGCCTGTGGCGGCCTAATCTTCGGCTCCACCACCCTGATCATGCCCAAGGCCCTGGAAGATGGCCTGGGCGCCCTGGCAGGCAATACCGCCGCCGTCGGCGGTTATGCCGCCTTGGTCTTCGCGGTTGCCTCCCTGGCCCAATTGGTTAGCGGCCGGCTAATTGACAGCAAGGAAGCCCGGCCGTTGTTATTCATCATCGCCGCCGGTCAGGCCATTTTGCTGGGCCTGCTGACCCTGGGCCTAACCGGTCTGCCCATGCTGGCCTTGGCCATCGCCGTGATGTTGTTCGTGTTCGGGCAGATCCCCTTGAATGACACCTTGATCGCCCGCTATACGGATGACCATTGGCGCGCCCGCATCTTCTCGATCAAGTACCTGATCACCCTGTCGGTCGCCGCCCTGGCGGCCCCCGTGGTGGCCATATTGCGGGGTATGAGCGGTGACTTCGTCTCTCTGTTCACGCTTCTCGCCGTCCTGGCCCTGGTCATCACCCTGGCTTCGCTGCTGCTGCCCATGATGGCAACGGCGGGGCGGCCGCGAACCGCCGGCGAGGTCAAGGCCGGGACATAATGGACAAGGCCGGATTCCGATGGAAAGCATAACAGGGTTATGGGCCGAGGTCGTGACCGTCTGGCAGACGGCGGTGTTTGGCATCGGGGTCGATCAGGTGCTGTTGGCGCTGGCGACATTTTTCCTGTTTTTGCTGTTGCGCGGGATCTTTACCCGCATCGTACTGGCGACGTTAAGCGGCATCACCCGGCGCACCAAAACGAGTTTTGACGACGAACTGATCGCCGCCCTGGAAGAACCCCTGCGTTTCGTCTTTATTATCATCGGACTGTACACCACGACCCAGGTGGTGTCGTTTCCCGATCAGGTGGAACTGTTGTTGACCCGCCTGGTCCGCTCGTTCATCGCCTTTACTATTTTCTGGGCCCTTTATCGCTGTGTCGGCCCGTTATCCTTTCTGATCGACAAGGCCTTCGACGCCTTCGGCCACTCCGCCCAGGGCGATAGCCTGAAGAATTTTGTTGCCAAGCTGACCCGCTTTGTCATCGCCGCCGTCGGCATCGTGGCGATCCTGGAAGAATGGCAGTTCAATGTGGGCGCGGTGCTGGGCGGCCTCGGCCTGGTCGGCATGGCAGTGGCCTTTGGCGCGCAGAGTATGATGGCCAATCTGTTCGCCGGGGTGACCATATTTCTGGATAAAATTTTCGAAAAGGGTGACTGGATAAAGGGCGCGGGCGTCGAGGGTACTGTCGAGGATATCGGTTTTCGCACCACCAAGATCCGCCGCTTCGACAAGGCCCTGACCACTATTCCGAACGGCAAGCTTGCGGGTGACGCGGTCATCAATTTCTCCCGCATGACGAACCGGCGCATCTATTGGAAGATCGGCATCGAATATCGTGCCAGCGAGGGCCAGTTGCGGCGCATCGTCAACGGCATTAAGGACCACGTATTTGACAACGATGATTTCGAGGTGGACCCGGCCAAGGTGACCACGCTGATCCATGTGGACAGCTTTAACGACTCCTCCATCGACATCCTACTGTATTGCTTTACCGCCACCACCAACTGGACGGAATGGATGCGGGTCAAGGAAGATCTGGCCTTTGCCGTCAAACGCATCGTGGAAGAGGCGGGCAGCAGCTTCGCCTTCCCTTCCACCTCGGTCTATCTGGAATCGCTTCCATTCGGCACGCCGGAGGTATTTCCAGCCGGCGACGGACAATAGCCCGGACAGACTCCTAGAGCGCTGATTTGGGTATTTGCCGCCAGAGCGGCTTTTCATGGCCTGCTGGCGCTCTGCGCGCGGTCTTCATCTTCGGCCAATTTTGTGTTATGGTCCGCCACGATGGCCTGCCACCAGGCGCGTTTTGTTGGCTGAACATGGCGCAAAACGACGTTTTATCGTGCAAATAAGGCGAGCGAGCCGAATTCGCTAACGAAATAACGCTATTACCCATTGGCCGGGCATTGCACTGGAACGGCCAATTATTCTTCTTGGGTCCAAGGGCCCTTATAATCTGATAGTGGAACGAGACGGAAATATGGCGACCAAGACGAAAAAGAAAACGACCAAGGCGAAGCGTGCCAATGGCTTTGCAACAGATGATTTTGTCGTCTATCCGACCCATGGGGTTGGCCAGATTACGGGTATCGAAGAACAGGAATTCGCGGGTACCAAGCTGAAACTTTTTGTGGTCAATTTCGACAAGGAAAAAATGACCCTAAGGGTCCCGATCAACAAGGCCGACGCCAGCGGCATGCGTGCCCTGGCCAGTCCGGACAAAATGAAATTGGCGATCACCACCTTGAAGGGGCGCGCGCGCGTCAAACGCACCATGTGGAGCCGGCGTGCACAGGAATACGAAGCTAAAATCAATTCCGGCGATCCTGTTTCGATTGCTGAAGTGATCAGGGATCTGCACCGCGGTGAAGGTCAGCCGGAACAATCTTATAGCGAACGTCAAATTTACGAGGCCGCCATGGAACGCTTGATGCGGGAACTGGCCGTCGTCGAAGGATTGGATGAAGAACAGGCGAGCGAACGCTTGGATACGGTTCTGAACCCCACTTAAAGAGCCGGTTACCCCAAATTTGCCACAGGTCTTATAGGCCCGGTGTCATTTGGCACCGGGCCTTCGCCGTTTCAACGGCATTAAGTCAGTGAAATCATGGGCAGATTTCCCACTTGTATTCAAATTTAGAATGCGTCTAATACTGATTCCCATTAGGCGGTATTTATATTATGTAATCGTTACAATTCGTGTAACACTCCGATCCCGCCGTTGGCGCGATGCAGTTGGAAAAACCGTGATGGCTCATGTGGATACCATCGAGGCGCGGCGGGCCGGACGCCGCTTTATCAAGCGGGCGATGAAGGCACCCCTGTTGGAGCGAGAGCAAGAACGGCAGTTGGCCATCCGCTGGCGGGACAACCGCGACGAATTGGCGTTGCACGAGCTGGTCAACGCCTATGTTCGCCTGGTCGTTGCCACCGCCGCCCGGTTCCGCAATTACAATTTGCCCATGGGTGATCTGGTGCAGGAAGGAACCGTCGGGCTGATGCAGGCGGCGGAACGTTTTGATCCGGATCGCCAGGTGCGCTTCTCGACCTATGCGAACTGGTGGATCAGGGCGGCGATCCAGGATTACATTTTGCGCAATTGGTCCATCGTGCGGACGGGCACCACGGCAGCGCAAAAGTCCTTGTTCTTTAATATTCGGCGCTTGCGGGCCCAGCTTAATGACCGCCCTGACGGCCCATTGACACCCGAGGGGCAGATCAGGATCGCCGATGCCTTGAAAGTCCCGGTGAGGGATGTATTGGCCATGGAGGGCCGTCTTTCGGGCGCCGACCGGTCCCTGAACGCTGAAATTAGTGGTGAAGGAGAGGGCGAGTGGCAGGACCTGCTGGTGGACGACCGCCCGGGGCCGGAAGAAGTTGTCCGTGGCCGGCGCGATTCATGCACCCGCGCCGAATGGCTAAACGATGCCCTGGAGCAACTGAATGACCGGGAACAGATCATTATTCGCCAGCGCCGCTTGCGCGAAGATGGCATGACCCTGGAATCCCTCGGCCTCAAGCTTGGCATTTCGAAAGAGCGGGTCCGTCAGATCGAATGCCAGGCCCTTGGAAAGTTGCGCGTGACACTATCGGAACGGGGCGGCGATCCCCGCGAAGCCGGTCTTTTCGGGTAGCCTGATTTCCAGATTGACCGGACCACCGCTCCCCCGGCAGCGGGCAAAAACAGTCCATTGATCCGTAGACGAGCGGCAATTCCCATTGTCGGGCACAGACGGGGGCGGCAATATAGCAAACAAGATTTTCCCCTTGTTGCTTTTGGAGCGTTCCGTTTTAATGCCGAGACCGGGCTTTCCTTTCGCGGATGATTTCGCCGCCACCGCCTATGACGGGGCACGGGCACGGGCCGTGCTGGCGGATCTGCGCCAGGCCGGCGCCGCATTGGCCGAACCGGAGGATCGATCGGCTCTCGACGCCTTATGGCGGGATGCTTCCGCGGTAGCCCTGTTATCGGCGATTTTCGGCAACAGCCCATTTCTTAGCCGCCTGGCCCTATCCGATGCGGCCTATCTGCCCCGCCTTTTCGCCGGCGCGCCGGAACAAGCCTTGACCGAATTGTTGGCGGCATTGGCCCGCGGGCTGGATGCCACGGCGGAAATGGACGCGGCGATGGTGCACTTGCGGGTGGCCCGCCGCCGGGTCGCCATCCTGGTCGCCCTGGCCGATGTTGGCGGCGTTTGGAATTTGGACCAGGTCACGGACGCCCTGTCCCAATTCGCCGGTGGGGCCATAGACGGCGCCGTTTGCTGGCTGTTGCGGGACGCGGCGCGGCGCGGCGAATTGCGCCTGGTGGATGAAACGAGGGCGGGGTTTGGCAGCGGCCTGGTCGTCTTGGGCATGGGCAAGTTGGGCGCCAACGAGTTGAATTATTCTTCCGACGTGGATTTGATAGCCTTGTATGATGACGAGGTGGCGCCCTATATCGGCAAGCGGACAGCCCAGGATTGCTACATTCGTTTGATCCAGGCGCTGGTCAAGATGCTGCAACAGCCGACCCGGGACGGCTATGTTCTGCGCACCGATCTGCGTCTGCGTCCCGACCCGGGCGTCACGCCGGTTGTCGTCTCTATCCAGGCGGCGGAACAATATTACGAAAGCCTGGGGCAAAACTGGGAACGGGCCGCGATGATCAAGGCGCGCCCCGTGGCCGGCGACCTGGCCGCCGGCGCCGCCTTTCTGGAGCGCCTGCAACCCTTCATCTGGCGGCGCAACCTGGATTATGCGGCGATAGCGGATATCCATTCAATCATGCGGAAGATCCATAGCCATGCAGGTGACGGCGCATTCTCCGCCATGACCGTCGAAGGCCATAACGTCAAACTGGGCCGTGGCGGCATCCGTGACATTGAGTTCTTTGCCCAGACCCAACAACTCATCGCCGGTGGCCGCGAACCGACATTGCGCGTGGCGGCGACATGCGAGGCTCTGGATGCCCTGGCCAAAGGTGGTTGGATTGATGCCGCCGTGGCCGCGGAATTGACCCTTGCCTATGAATATCTCCGCCGCTTGGAGCACCGTTTGCAAATGGTCGGTGACGAACAGACCCAAACCATGCCGCGGGCGGCGGAGGGCGTGGCGCACCTGGCCTGCTTCATGGGTCACGGCGGCGGGAGCCAAGACGGCGAGGGCCATGGCGCGGACACGTTCCGGGCTGAGCTGCTGCATCATCTGGATCGCGTGCATCATCACCATGGCATGCTGTTTGACACCGCGCCGGCGCAATCTGGCGACGGCAATCTGATATTCTCGGGCACTGACGATGATCCCGAGACCCTGGAGAAACTGGCCGCCATGGGTTTCGAGGGCGTGCAAGGTGCTTCCGCCACGGTACGGGGCTGGCATCACGGCCGCTATGGGGCCCTGCGCTCCACCCGTGCGCGGGAACTGCTGACCACGTTGTTGCCGGCCCTATTGCAAGCGTTCGCCGACACCGCCAACCCAAATGCCACCCTGGGCCGTTTCGACCGTTTCCTCTCGAACCTGCCCACTGGCGTGCAATTGTTTTCGATGTTGACGGCGCGGCCGCAATTGCTGGATTTGCTGGCCGAGATCATGGGTAGTGCTCCGCGACTGGCCAATTATCTGGCGGAAAACTCCGACGTCGTCGACGCCATGACCAGTGCGGAATTTCTGGCCGCACCGCCCACCCTGAATGTCATGCGAACGGAATTCGCCGCCGACTTAAATGTCGCGGCGGATTTCGAGGATGTCCTGGATCTGACCCGGCGCCGGGTTAAGGAGCGTAAGTTTCAAATTGGTGTGCAAATTCTTGGCGCAACCATTGACGCTGATCGATCGGGCGGCGGCTATGCCGATCTGGCGGAAGCCGCCCTGGCGGCTCTATTGCCCCGGGTCACGGAGGCCTTCGCCGAGGCGGAACGCCATGGCGTCATCAACGGCGGCGCCATGACGGTCTTGGCCATGGGTAAATTCGGCAGCCGGGAAATGACGGCGGAATCCGATCTGGATTTGATCTTCGTCTATGACTATCCCGACGTTGACAGCGTTTCGGGCGGTTCCCGTCCGCTGCCGGCACAGCAGTATTTCAGCCGCCTATGCCAGCGGCTGATCAACGCCATGACCGTCCCCACCGCCGAAGGAAAGTTGTACGAGGTAGATATGCGCCTGCGCCCGTCGGGAAACTCGGGGCCGGTGGCGACAGGGTTTGACGGCTTCGGCGCCTATCAGTGGGACGAGGCCTGGACCTGGGAGCATATGGCGCTGACGCGGGCACGTGCCGTCGCTGGAGATGGGGAACTGGCGGCGCGGGCGCGGGAGACCATAGCCAAGGTTCTCCGCCGGCCCCGTGATCGCAAGGTGACCGCCGGGGACGTGGCCGCCATGCGGCAACGCCTGGTCCGTCAGGGAGCGCGCGGCGGCCTCAACCCGTGGGATCTAAAGTTGGTGCGCGGCGGCTTGCTGGACATCGAATTCATCGCTCAGTTCTTGCAACTGGTACATGCGCCGGACGTGGCCGAGGTGCTGGATCCAAATACTTGCAAGGCCTTGGCGAATTTGGCCCAGACGGATTTTTTGTCACGGCGCGATGCTGACGGCCTCATCGCGGCGTCCGGCCTGTACCGCGATTTGATGGCCTTGTTCAGGGTGGCGGTGGTCGGTGATTTTGATCCATCAACCGCGGCGGTAAACGCGGTACTGCGGATTGCCGAAGCAGCCAACTTGGAACAATTGGAGCGGCGCCTGGCGGAGGCCCAGGCAGACGTAATGGCGGCCTATCAAAGAATTATCGAAGCGTCAGCGGACGGTAGTTATACATAGCGAAATTCCGTTGGTCACTCTCCCGAGCCTATGATGCGGGATGGTAAAGCAAGGTCCCAATAGGGTTTTTCCATACCCGCCCCGGTATCGGTTCGGCGTCGGGTTTAGAAGACTATCCGGGCGGCGGCCAATATGGGCCCCACGGGGCCTTTTTGTACGATGATGGCGCAGCCATCCCGGCCACCTTCCGACAGCTCGGCCCGGCTTAAATCCAATTGCATGGCCTGACCGTGCCATTGGCCCAGGGAGCGCATATCCCGCGCCACGTTAAAATAGCTCAAATTGTTGCCGGCGTTTTCACCTCTTTCGATAGGCACGTCGCGGCGCCGGTCATAGCGCACCAACCATACGGTGGCTTCGGCGCGCTTCCGCCTCGAGGCGGCCAGCGTGACCAGGATGCGGCCATCTTTATGTTCTATGCGCAACGCTGGCGCGGAGTCTGCCCGCGCGTCCTGGCGGCGTTGTTCCGCTTCGATCGCCGCCTCCACCGCCGCCGCATCGGAGCCCACGGCGTGCTGCCGGCCCCCGATCACCATTTGCGGTGTATAGACGGAGCGGCTGCGGAACGAGGCGGCATAATGGCGTTGCCGTTCCGTATGGGCGGCCTGGGCCAGGGTATCCTTCCAGCCCAGATAGTCCCAATAATCCACGTTGAAGGTCAGGGCGACAATATCGTCCCGCGCCGCCAGCTTACCCAGTAACCGATCCGCCGGCGGGCAGGAATTGCAGCCCTGTGAGGTATACAGTTCAACCACCACGGCGTTGCCCTGCCCGGCCAGGCCTTGCGGCAGGCCCAACAGCAGGCCCACTAGCAGGCTCGGTATAATCTTCCAAATCGCGTATCTCATGGCCGCTAACTTAGTGATCGACGCCATCACCGGAAAATCAAATGTCGGTGAGCGGCCGTCCCGCGGCAGCGGGATGACTGCTGCTTGAGGCTTAGGCCGCGTCGTTCATCAGGTTGCGCAGGACATAGGGCAGGATGCCGCCATGGCGGTAGTATTCCACCTCGTCCAATGTATCGATACGGCACAACAAGGTGATCTCGCGGCTGGAGCCATCGGCGTAGTTGATGGTGCAGGCCACGTCCATGCGCGGCGTAAGGCCATCCGCGATGCCGGTAATATCAAAGGTTTCGGTGCCCACCAAATTCAAGGTTTCGCGGTTTTCGCCATCCTTGAACTGCAAGGGCAGCACGCCCATGCCAACCAGGTTGGAGCGGTGGATGCGTTCGAAGCTTTCCACGATTACCGCCCCGACGCCCAGCAATTGGGTGCCCTTGGCGGCCCAGTCGCGGGACGATCCGGTGCCGTATTCCTTGCCCGCCACGATCACCAGGGGCACACCATCGGCCTGATAGCGCATGGCGGCGTCATAAATGGGCATTTCCTCGCCACTGGGCTGATGACGGGTAACGCCGCCCTCGGTGCCCGGCGCCATTTCGTTGCGGATACGGGTGTTGGCAAAGGTGCCGCGCATCATGATCTCGTGGTTGCCCCGGCGCGAGCCGTAGGAGTTGAACTCCCGCACCGGCACCTGCCGTTCGTTCAAATAGGCCGCCGCGGGGCTGTCCTGGGCGATGGATCCGGCCGGCGAGATGTGATCTGTGGTCACCGAGTCTCCCAACATCGCCAGCTCGCGCGCGCCGGCCAGGTCCGAAAAACCGCCCGCCTCGGCTGCCATGCCCTCGAAATAGGGCGGATGCTTCACGTAGGTGGAGACCGCGTCCCAATCGTAGGTCAGGCTGTCCTTGGCCTTAACCGCCTGCCATTCCTTCGGCCCGGTGAATACGTCGCTATAACGGTTGGCGAACATCTCCGGCGTCAGGGCCTGGGCCACGGTATCGGCCACTTCCTGTTGGCTTGGCCAGATATCAGCCAGATAGACCGGCTCGCCATCGCTGCCCCTGCCCAGGGGTTCCCTGGTCAGATCCCGGTTCAGGCTGCCGGCCAGGGCATAGGCCACCACCAGTGGCGGCGAGGCCAGATAATTGGCGCGGACATGGGGATTGATCCGGCCCTCGAAATTTCGGTTGCCCGACAACACCGCACAGGCAACCAGATCGCCTTCCGCGATGGCCTCCACGATCGGCTCGTCCAAGGGCCCCGAATTGCCGATACAGGTGGTGCAGCCAAAGCCGACGATGTTAAAGCCCAGGGCATCCAAGGGCGCCTGCAAATTGGCGGCGGCCAGATAATCGGCCACCACCTGGCTGCCCGGCGCCAACGAGGTTTTGACCCAAGGCTTGGTCTGCAGCCCCTTGGCCAGCGCTTTTTGCGCCACCAGACCGGCGGCGACCAGGACGGAGGGGTTGGAGGTGTTGGTGCATGAGGTAATGGCGGCGATCACCACATCGCCGCTGCGCAGGTCATGGCCGGCGCCGGCCACGGGCACTGTCTTGTCCAAATCGGCACCCGCCATCAGTTCCGGCAATACCTCCCTGAAGGCCACGGCGGCGTTGTCCAGGGCCACCCGGTCCTGGGGCCGTTTCGGGCCCGAGATGCAGGGCACCACATCGCTCAGGTCCAGTTCCACGGTGTCCGTGAAGACGGGATCGGGGCTGTTGCTATCGCGCCACATGCCTTGTGCCTTGGCATAGGCCTCGACCAATTTGACCTGGGCGGGATCCCGGCTGGTGAATTCCAGATAGCGCAGGGTCTCTTTGTCGACGGGGAAGAAACCGCATGTGGCGCCATATTCGGGCGACATGTTGGCGATGGTGGCGCGGTCGGTCAGGGGCAGGTTATCCAGGCCGGAGCCATAAAATTCAACGAACTTGCCCACCACGCCCTGGGCGCGGAGCATTTGCGTTACCGTCAGGACCAGATCCGTGGCGGTGGTGCCCGCCGGCAATTTGCCGGTCAATTTCATGCCGACCACTTCCGGCAGCAACATGGATATTGGTTGACCCAGCATGGCCGCCTCGGCCTCGATGCCGCCGACGCCCCAGCCCAGCACCGCCAGGCTGTTGACCATGGTGGTATGGCTGTCGGTACCCACCAAGGTATCGGGGTAGGCGATCGTCTTGCCGCCGTTTTCCGAACTCCAGACCACTTGCGCCAGATATTCGACGTTGACCTGGTGGCAGATGCCGGTGCCGGGCGGGACCACCCGGAAATTGTTAAAGGCGCGTTGGCCCCAGCGCAGGAAGGCATAGCGCTCGCCATTGCGCTCGAACTCCAATTCGATATTCTTGGCCAGGGATGCCGCCGTACCCGCGTGATCCACCATGACCGAGTGGTCGATCACCAGATCGACGGGAGAGAGCGGATTGATCTTTTTCGGGTCGCCGCCCATGGCGACCACGGCCTCGCGCATGGCGGCCAGATCCACAACCGCCGGCACCCCGGTAAAATCCTGCATCAGGACACGGGCCGGGCGAAAGGCGATTTCCTGGTCGGAACGGCAATCCTGCAACCAGGCCGCCACGGCCTTGACGTCATCCGTGGTCACGCTGCGGCCATCTTCATGGCGCAGCAAATTTTCCAGCAGTACCTTCAGGGAATAAGGCAGGCGGGACAGATCGCCCAGGCCGCCCACGGAGGCGGCGGCAAGCGAGAAATAGTCATAGTCGGCGCCATCCACGGAAAGGGTGCGGCGGGTTTTCAGGGTGTCATTGCCAACGGAAGTCATGGGCGGTCTCCTCAATTCGAAAGACGGAACTGTGGCGTCGCGGGGCGGCGCGCGGCGCGGTGTGCCGGCGGCGCGGCCTGCCCCGGGCCGCTATTGAATGTTACTAGCCGCTTCATAGCGCCTTTTGGCACAGAAAGCACCTATCAGAATAAGCAATGGTGCCATCCCTCCGGCGGAAGCCAGGCATGGGACATAGGCTGCACCGGGCGGTACGGCCGGCAGGACTTCGGCGGAAGAGGGGCCATGGATCTGCAACGGCTCTTATATGACCCGACAATATCCGGGCGCCAAGACCACGCGCAGCGACGGCGTGATCGTCAAAGTGGTTGGCCTGACCATCCATGGCGATATCGGCGCCCGCGCCCGAGCCCCGGTGGCATCGGCGGCCAGGTGTCAAGGGCAAGGGGCGCTGTCGATAACAAACTGAATTGACCGCTTTATGTACCATATAGTTTGACCGCTTCGGTTTTGGTTGTTGGCTCTGTGGGGAAGTGGTCAGGTCGGCGTAGCCGGGCTGTCCCCTTATCCACAGAGCGTCCTTTTGCCGC
>JAKZRK010000080.1:0-9067 GCA_047518225.1 Alphaproteobacteria bacterium
CCCCAGCGGGCTTTCTCCAGGTAGGCGGCGCAGGCCGCATCATCGGGGAAAAGTCGCTGGAACTCGGGTAGCGAATGCGGGAATGGGAGATCGGCGCGGTCGAGAACATCCATGGCGCGCTCCCCTATATCCGGTTTGCGACCATTCTAGCCCTAGTGGGTGTGGGTGTAAACCGGATAGGCAAGGGTCGATCATCACGCTGACCCCCTTGGGCGAGGTAATGCGAAAGGCCGAACTGCCATAGAACGCCAACTCCACCGGCCCGTCACGGGCCGGCGAGTTGTCGGCCTGAAGCTCGATCATCCGGTTGTGGTTCGAGGTCATTTGCCAGACGTTCAGGCCGGTATCGATGTCCACCATGGCAGGCCCCTCATTCGTCCCTAGGCCTTGGCCGCCGAGGCCTCGATCTCGATTACGATTTCGGGCGAGGCCAGCCCATCGACGATCAACAGGGTCGAGGCCGGCAGGGCCGCATCGCCAATGACCTTTTTGCGGGCGGCACGGTAGCCGTCAATATGGCGCGGATCGGTGACGAAGACAGTGAATTTGACCAGATGCTTCTTGGTCATGCCGTTCTCCTTCAGGCAGGCAAGAATGTTGCGGAAAGCCTGCTCCGCCTGTTTGCGCGCACCATCCTGAAGCTTGCCCTTGGCGTTGATGCCGACCTGGCCGGCGACGACCAGCCACTCCGCACCCGGCGGCACCTTGACGCTATGGGAATAGGCCCCCAGGGGCTTGTGGCTGGCCTTGGGATTTACGAACTGGTTCATGACAACACCCTCCCTCTATGTTTCTATCGAAGCGGTTTATCTTACCCGACCGTGCTGTAACCGCCACTAACGGAAATGATCTGGCCGGTGATCCAACTGGCCCCGCCCGAGGCAAGAAAGGCGATCGCCGGGGCAACATCGCCGGGCTGGCCGATGCGGCCGCTGGGATAGTTGCGCACGATCTTTGCCATGTTCTTTTCCAGCCAAGCCTTGTCGCTGTGGCCGGTTTCAACCAGGCCCAGGGCCACGAGGTTGACAGTGATGCCGTCGCGGCCCAATTCCTTGGCGAGCGACTTGGTCAGGGATATGACGCCGCCACGCGAGGCGGCGGTGATGGCCAGGTTTTTCTCCCCCACGCGGGCGGAGTCCCCCGCCAGGGAGATAATGCGGCCATTGCCCGAGGCCGCCAAATGAGGCACGGCGGCGTGGCAGCAATGGATCACCCCATACAGGCCGACGTCGATCTGGCTGTGCCAATCCGAGGGCCCGGTATCCATGAAACGCTGGGGCGTGACGTAACCCGCGTTGTTGACCAGAACGTCCAGACGGCCAAAGTCGGCCACCACCTGCCCGGTCATGGCGCACACGGCATCGTAATCGGTGACATCGGCGCCATAGGCCCGTGCCTTGCCGCCATTCGTTTCGATCTCGGCCACCAGGGCCCGGGCCTCCGCTTCCGAGCCGCGATAATTGATCGCCACGGCGGCGCCTTCATTGGCCAGGGCCAGCACGATTTCACGCCCCACATCCCGCGCCCCGCCGGTTACCAGGGCAACTTTACCGCCAAGTCCCAGATCCATAATTCATCCTACTCTTGTCGATCGCCAATCAGGCGGAACAGGCGTTCCGGCGTGGCCGGCAGTTCGTTGATATTTATCCCCAGTGGCGCCAGTGCATCCGTGATGGCGTTGGCCAGGGCCGCGGGCGCCCCGATGGTGCCCCCTTCCCCCATGCCGCGAAAGCCGCCAATGTTGCCGGGCGGTTCGGTTTCAATATGCAGCACTTCCATGGCGGGGATTTCCGCCGCCGTCGGCACCACGTAATCCAGCAGGCTGGCGGTCAGGATTTGCCCCGAAGGGTCATGGACAACCTCTTCCATCAACGCCGCGCCGATACCCTGGGCGACGCCGCCGTGGACCTGGCCATCGGCAATCAGGGGATTGATGACGCGGCCGCAATCCTCGGCCACCACATAGCGTTGAATGGTCACTTGATAAGTTTCCGGATCGATCTCCACCATGGCCAAATGGCTGGCCGGGCTGGTGGTGCCGAAATAAGGGTCGTACATGCGGGTTGCTTCCAATTCGATGCCTTCGCGCACCTCCCTGGGCAAACGCCCCATCTCGGAATAGACGGCGCGGGCCAGTTCGCGGAAGCTGAGGCTGCGATCGGTTCCTTTCACAAAGACCCTGCCATCGGCGGCATCCATGTCGCCTGTATCCGCCTCCAACAGATGCGAGGCGGCTTCCATTACCTTTTCCCGCACCGCGCGGGCCGACATGATCGCCGCGCCGCCCGCCAACACCGTGCTGCGCGAGGCAAAGGTGCCGGTGCCGTGGGCCACCGCGGCGCTGTCGCCATGGACAACCTCCACATCCCCCACCCGGACGCCCAGTTCCTCGGCGATAACCTGGGCCAGGGTGGTTTCCAGGCCCTGGCCGTGGGAGGCGATGCCGAAATAGGCGGTCACCGCGCCGGTGGCATCGATCCGTATGGTGGCCGTTTCGGTGCCCGTGTTCACCGGCATGCCCGGCGCCACGGAAATGCGGGAGCCCAGGCCCGTCAACTCCGCATAAGAGGCCAGGCCGATCCCGACCCAACGGCCCGCCGCCCGCGCCGCCGTTTGCTGTCGGCGCAGATCCTGATAATCCGCCGCCTCCGCCACGCCATCCAGGCATTCCATGAAACCGGCCCGCTCCCAGACAATGCCGGAGGCGGATTTGTAGGGAAACTCCTCGGCCCGCACCATGTTGCGCCGGCGCATTTCCAACGGGTCCAGGGACAGTTTAGCCGCCGCCATGTCGATCAATCGTTCCATGACGAAGGTGGAGATGGGCCGCCCCACCCCCCGATAGGCCCCCGTGGGTGTCTTCGAGGTGGCAACGGCCCGAACCCGGCCAAAATAATTCGGGACGCGGTAAGGGCCGGGCAGAAATGAAACCACCTGCACCGGCTCGACGGCGGCGGTCCAGGGATAAATGGAATAAGCCCCCACATCGCCGATCACCTCGGCGCGCAGGCCCAGAATGCGGCCCTCTTCGTCGCAGGCCAGTTCCGCCTCGATGTGTTCGTCAAAGGCCTGGTTGGTTGTCATCAGGTCTTCCAGGCGGTCGGACAGCCATTTTACAGGCCGGCCCAGTTGCCGGGCAAGGATGCAGACCAGAACTTCCTCCGGATACAGCGCGCCCTTGCCGCCGAAACCGCCGCCCACATCGGGTGCCACCACCCTGATCCGGTTGCCGGGAAGGTCCAGTATCTCTACCAGGGCATCATGGACGATGCCTGGTATCTGGCTGGTCGAATGCAGGGTCAGGGCGCGGCGGCCCTGGTCGTAGTCCGCCAAATAACCCCGGTTCTCCATGGCCGTGGGCGTCTTACGGTGCATGCGGAAAGTATCGCCGACCCGGATAGGCGCGCTGTCCATGGCCCCCTCCACGTCACCTCGGATAAAGGTGCGGCTGACGATGACGTTGGTACCGGCATCTTCATGCAACAGCGGCGCATCCGCTTCGATATTGGCCACGGGGTCGATGACATTGCCCAGCGGTTCGTAGGTAATGACGATTTGCTCCACCGCGTCTTCCGCCAGATAGCGGCTGTCCGCCACCACGGCGGCGACCGCCTCGCCCACGTAACGCACTTTGCCGTGGGCCAGCACGGGCAGTTCCGTGGCGTGATAGTCCGCCATGCGCGAGGTGGCGCGGATCGGCTGCATCAGGTCCGCAATATCGGCGGCGGTAAAAACAGCGGTGACGCCCGGCATCCGGGCGGCAACGGCACTGTCAATTTCGACAATGCGGGCATGGGCATGGTCGCTGCGGGCAAAGGCGACGTGCAGCGTACCCGGCAGGTTCAAATCGTCAATGAATCGGCCCTGCCCGGCCAGCAGGCGTGGATCTTCGACCCGCTGCACACGGGCGCCGATGATTTTTGGCCGGGCTTCAGCTTCCATTTCTTGCCCTCACCACCGACCGGATCGCCTGCACCACATGCTCGTAACCGGTACACCGGCAGAGATTCCCCGACAGGCCCTCGCGGATCTGCGCATCCGTGGCCAGGGGGTATTTGCGCAGCAGATCGACCCCGGTCATCAACATGCCCGGCGTGCAAAAGCCACATTGCAGCGCGTGATGCTCCTGAAATGCCTGCTGCAGCGGGTTTAGATTGTCAACATCGCCCAGCCCCTCCACGGTTTCAATTTCGCCGCCATCGGCCTGCACCGCGAAACACAGGCAGGAGCGCGCACTGTCACCATTCAGGATCACCGTGCAAGCCCCGCAAACTCCTTGCTCGCAGCCCACGTGGGTGCCGGTCAGGCCCAAATCGTGGCGCAGGAAATCCGCCAGCAACAGGCGCGGTTCCACCTCCCGCTCGTAGGCCACGCCATTCACGGTTACGCGTATCATAATGCGTCCGCCCGTTGCCATGCGGCGTTCAGTGCCCGGCGGGTCAGAACGCCAACCAGATGACGGCGATAATCGGCGGAGCCATGCAGATCGCCGTTGGGCGAGACCCCATCCCGCGCCGCCGCCGCCGCCATATCGATACTGGACCTACCCGTCAAAAGCGCTTCCGCCGCCGACAGGCGTAGGGGCGTATCATGAGCGCCGATCACCACGATCCGGGCTTCGGCGACTTCGACACCCGACAGGCTGACCGTGGCGCCCACGGCGGCCAGGGCGAAGTCGCCGGAGCGGCGGGCAAATTCCTCAAAGCCCCAGCCCGTCCGGGGCGGTAGTGGCGGCAATTGGATCTCGGTCAGGATTTCATCGTCGGCCAGAACGGTGCTGAGGGCGTTTTCAAAAAACGCCGCCGCCGCGATGGTTCGCCGGGTGGTCTTCAGTTGCGCATTTAGCAACAGCATCAGGCCCGGCAATTCAGCCGCCGGGTCGCCATGGCATAAACTGCCCCCGATGGTGCCGCGGTTTCGAATGGCTAGATGCGCCACGTGCGGCATGGCGGCGTTGAGCACGGGGAAACGTTGGCGCACCAGATCAGAGGTTTCCAATGTGTGGTGCCGGGTCAAGGCGCCAATGCGCAGACCGCCGCCGCCGTCCTCCGCGATAAAGTCCAGGCCGGGGATGCGGGTGATATCGACCAGAAGCGACGGCGCCAGCAGGCGGAAATTCAACATGGGCACCAGGCTTTGCCCGCCGGCGATCACCTTCGCCTCTCCATCCGCCAGGGCGGCGGCGGCCTGCGCCAAAGAGGTGGCGGCAAGATATTCAAAGGCCGGCGGTTTCACCGCTTAGACGCCCTTGAACTTGGCCTTGCGTTTGCCGTGGAAGGCTTCCACACCCTCCTTGAAATCCTCCGACATCCGCAGGCGGCCATAGGCATTGCCTTCGATCTCGATACCGGCCTCCAGCGTCGTGTTCTGGGCCGCATTCAACACGCCCTTGATGGTGCGCTGGGCCAGAGGCGAGAATTCGCGCAACTCGTCCACGAAGGCATCCACGGTTTCTTCCAGCTTGGCATCGGGGACACAGTCCAGGACCATGCCCCAATCCTTGGCCTCAGCGCCCGATACCCGGCGCGAGCGGAAGGTCATATCCTTGGTCCGTTGAATGCCGATCATGTGCAGCAGGCGGATCGAACCGCCCGAGCCGGGGATCTGGCCAATGCGTTGTTCCGGCAGGGCAAATCGCGCCGTTTCCGAACAAATACGGAAATCGCAGGCCAGGGGCAGTTCGAAGCCGACGCCGAAGCTGTAACCGCGAATTTGCGCCACCACCGGTTTGTGACAGCGCGCCGGGGCGGCTATGTTATTGGCCAGTTCAGAGACATGTTCCGGCGAGGCGGCCAGAAAGCCGGCGATGTTGCCACCGGAGGAAAAATGCTCACCTTCGGCCCGCAGCACGATCACGCGGACCCGGTCGTCGTGGTCCAACGCCTCGAACACCAGGCGCATCTGGTCGCGTTGAGGCATCTCGATGACGTTCAAGGGCGGGCGGTCCAGAATGATATCGGCGCGCTCCCGCTCCGGGTCGATCTGCACTCGAAATCCGTCGAGATTTTCCAGCAATTCAGCCCGCTGGCTTTCAAAGGACCTGGACATATCCTGCTTACTCCCTAATTACGCTTCCAACGCATATTCGCCGTTCAGCAACAGGCGGCGGAGGATTTTGCCGACCGGCGATTTCGGTATCTCCCGGATAAAGACATAGCTTCGCGGCCGTTTGAAGGGGGCTAAATCGGATTGCAAACACCAGGCATCCAGATCCTCTTCATTGACGCCATCACGGCGCACGATAAAGGCCGTGACAACCTGGCCCCAACGGGGATCGGACAGGCCCACCACCGCCACTTCGCCCACGCTGCCGTGTAGGGACAGCACGCTTTCGATTTCAACGGGCAGGATATTTTCGCCGCCCGAAATGATCATGTCATCGACCCGGCCCGTCACGAATAGATCGCCGTCGCCGTCTTGATAGCCAATATCGCCGGTGTAATACCAGCCGTCATGCAATGACTTTTCGTCCGCGTCGGGCCGCTTCCAATAACCCTCGAAAGACTCGTCGCCATCCAGGGCGGCGATGATCTGGCCTTCTTCCGGCCCCTCCACCACGTCATCGGGGCCGGCCGCGTCCAACCTGATGATGCGTATGTCCTGATTGAGGCCCGCCTTGCCGGCGGAACCGGGCTTGGCTGCCGCGTTGGGCTCGATGGTGAAGGTATAGATTTCCGAGGAACCATAATGATTGACGAACAATTCCGGCTGAAAAGCCGCTTGCAATTCCTGCAACAGGCCATCGGTCATGGCCTGCCCGGCGAAACCAAGCTTGCGCACCGAGGAGGTATCGACGCCGGCGAAGAAGGGAGAGGCCAACAGATCGTGATACAGGGTGGGCACCAGATACAGATTGGTCACCCGGTGTTCGACGATCAGGGACAATGCTTCCCGGGGGTCAAAGCGGCGCTGACAGACGAAGTGCCCGTTGACCAGGACCGAGGCCAGCAGGGATCTGATGCCCATGGTGTGATACAGGGGCATGACCCCCAGGGTAACCTCGCCACGGGCATATTGATTTTGCGCCACATGGGCCATGGCCGAGGCGCGCTCCACCCCCTGCCGCCTGGGCACCCCCTTGCCCCGCCCCGTGGTGCCGGAGGTATATAGCATCACCGAGAAATCCCGCACCGTGGCGCGGGAGAGCGCCGCTGCCGGCGCGGCGGCAATCAGATCATCCCAATCAGCGTCAACGTCGATATTAGCGATGCCGGCGGCAAATGGCGCGGCGGCGGCCAAATGGGCGGTCGCGGCCTCGAACACAATGGCCTTGGCCTCGGCATCGTTGAGGACAAATTCCACTTCTTCCCCGCTGGCCCGCCAGTTCAGCGGCGTGATGACCAGACCGGCGATCTGCGCAGCCATGTGCAAGGTTGCCGCCTCGTAACGGTTTTGCAGCAGCGTCACCAGATGATCGCCCTGGTTCAGGCCAAGGCCATCCAGGCCCGCGACCGCCCGCAAGATATCGTCCTGCCAGGCGCGGTAGGTAAGAACCTTGGCGCCGTCCGAGATCGCCACCGCCTCGGGCATCCGTATGACGCTGGCCAACAAGCTTCTGCCTAGATCGAACATCTCTATTCCGTGCCCATCCGGTTAAGACAGACTCCCACTAAATTTAGATTAAGAGACGCGCCATGCCGATACCGCCCAAGCGTCCGGTTATGACCCAGGCTGTGTAAAAACGGCTGCCGAAACCGCCTCTGCGCAACAATTGAATCAAATGAGTGGCGATGGCAAAATTTTGCTGCGTCAGGCTGGCCCGATACGAATCATTCTTGCGTCAATTTGCTCCGAAATTTGTTTTTACACAGCCTGGACCCACAAGAGACAATTCAGTTTGCTGCCGAGTGGTACGCGAAATTTGTTAACCTACTGGTAACCTGGGGCGCTCTCCTTGATAAAGTCAAATCGATCCGGATCGCCGACAAAGCACCTCCTTACTTCATGCGCCAGGGTTTATGGGCTCTGTAGCGTTTGAGATGCTTCACGAAATCCGCCATGGAACGCTTATCGACCTCCTTTTTCAGGAGGGCGATGGCCTGTTTCAGGAGGGCGATGGCCTGCAACTGCGTGCTGATGGCGTTCTCGAACCTGCCTAATTCGGCATAGGCCGCTGCCAGGCTCTCCAAGTTGTGGCCCAGGTTGTGGGCATCCCGGTCCTGCTTGATCGCCCGCTCCGCCAGTTCCAGCGCCCGCTTTCCGTTGCGAAAGACGGCATCCGGCGCGGTCGCGCGCACCCAGGCCAGATGGGCGTGAGCATGAGCATCATCCGGCTTTAACCGGAGGGTTTTTTTGTAGTCCGTGATCGCACGGTCATAGCGCCGCTTTTCTTGATAGGCATTGCCTCGGTCGAAGTAGTTGAGCGCATCATCGGGATTGAGGCCGATGGCCTCGTTGAAGTCGACAATCGCCCGATCGTATTGGCCCTTAGAACTGTAGGCGTTGCCCCGGTTGTTGAACGGCCAAGCCTTGCGGGGGCCCTTCAATGTGCCGAGCGCGATGGCTTTGTCGAAGTCGGCAATCGCCCCGTCACGGTCACCCCTGTGGTCGTATGCGACGCCCCGGTTATTGAAGGCCAAAGCATGATCCGGCTTCAGGCGGATAGCCTGGTCAAAGTCCCCGATCGCCTTGTCGAATTGGTCTTCGTGAAGGTACGCAGTACCCCGGTTATGGAAGGCAGCGACCGGATACTTCTTGTTGACGGGGTAGGCGTCGATGCAGCGCGTGTAGTTCTTGATAGCTCGATCGAATTTGCCGGCATTTTGAGCGCTCAGGCCCTGATCACAGTATGACAGGGCGACCGTCAACTTTGTCGTTACCAGCCCCGCACACGCCGCGATCAAAACCGTAGCCACCAATGCCAAAATAATAGGTCGCATAGGTATCCTCGTTTCGGAGGAGCTTAACAGTGATTAATCGCGAAATCCATGCGCCAAATTGACTGCGGCAAATGACCGCTTATGGCACATTGCTGCCATAAAGAGGGTGTGTGCGGCAACCCTATATGTAGTGGTGTCTGCATTAACCGGATATGCAGACCCTAGCCTCTTCCGAATACATCCAGCGC
>JAKZRK010000081.1:0-2520 GCA_047518225.1 Alphaproteobacteria bacterium
GGACTATTGGGACCGCAACGCGCCCCTGCCTGATGAGGATCAACGCCGCTTTACCTTTGCCCAGGCCCGGGACCAGGTATTGGCGGCCTATGGGCGGTTTTCACCGGCCATGGCCCAGGTCGGCCAGCGCTTTTTCGATAACGCCTGGATCGATGCGCCCGCCAGCCCCGGCAAGTCGTCCGGCGCCTTTGCCCATCCCACCGTGCCCTCGGCGCATCCCTATTTACTGTTGAACTATCAGGGCCGGGTCCGCGATGTAATGACCCTGGCCCACGAGCTGGGCCATGGCGTGCATCAGGTGCTGGCCGCCGAACAGGGCGCCCTGATGGCCGATACGCCCCTGACCCTGGCTGAAACGGCCTCTGTGTTTGGCGAGCAATTGACCTTTCGCGCCCTGCTGGAGGGGGAAACCTCCGCCCCGAGGCGCCGGGCCATGCTGGCCGGCAAGACCGAGGATATGTTGAACACGGTGGTGCGCCAGATCGCCTTTTACGATTTCGAGAGGCGCCTGCATGACGAGCGGCGCCAGGGCGAGATTTCAGTGGAACGGATTGGCGAGATCTGGATGACGGTGCAGGGGGAAAGCCTGGGCCCGGCTATCCGCCTGCACGACGAATATGCCAATTTCTGGTGCTACATTCCCCACTTCCTACATTCGCCGTTTTATGTTTACGCCTATGCGTTCGGCGATTGCCTAGTGAATTCCCTCTATGCGGTCTATCAAAAGGACGGCGCCGGGTTTGCCGACAAGTATCTCGATATGTTGCGCGCCGGGGGCACCTTGCGCCATGGCGAATTGCTGGCGCCATTCGGCCTGGACGCCGCCGATCCCGGTTTCTGGCAACAGGGGTTGGGCGTGATCGAACGCTTTATCGACGAATTGGAAGAGTTGTCCTGATGGTGCGGGATTCCGAAGGCGACAGCCTTGGCGGCCGGGTGCGCCGCTATGCCAAGGTCGGCACCGCCGTGGGCGGTCTGGCGGCGCGTCTAGCGGGCGACCGCGTGTTCGGCATCTCCATCGATCGCCCCGGCCACGCCAGGGACCTGAAGAATGCCCTGGGCGGCCTGAAAGGACCATTGATGAAGGTGGCGCAAATTCTGGCCACCATACCCGAGGCCCTGCCCCAGGAATATGTCGACGAGTTGATCCAGTTACAGGCCAACGCCCCGGCCATGGGCTGGCTGTTCGTAAAGCGCCGCATGGCGGCGGAACTGGGCCCCGATTGGCAGGACCGCTTTGACAATTTTGAACACGAGGCCGCCGCCGCCGCGTCCTTGGGGCAGGTACACCGCGCCAGCCTGGATGGCCTGGACCTGGCCTGTAAACTGCAATACCCGGATATGAATTCGGCGGTAGAGGCGGATCTGGCGCAGTTGCGGCTGATCTTCTCGATCTATGGCCGCTATGACCGCACCATCGACACCACCCAAGTCCATGCCGAGATTTGCGATCGTCTGCGCGAGGAGCTGGATTATCACCGCGAGGGCCGGCACATGGCCCTGTTTGCCGAGATCCTGAAGGGGCAGCGCCATATCCACGTCCCCACTATTCTGCCCGAATTGTCCACCGGCCGCCTGCTGACCATGAACTGGCTGCAGGGCCGGCCCCTGCTGGCGTTCCGCGAGGCCGACCTGGAAACACGCAACACCGTCGCAATGAACATGTTCCGGGCCTGGTACGTGCCCTTTTATAACACCGGCGTGATCCATGGCGACCCGCATCTGGGAAATTACTCCGTGCGCGAAGACCTGGACATCAACCTGTTGGATTTCGGCTGTGTTCGCGTGTTCAAGGGAAAATTCGTCCAAGGCGTGATCGATCTGTACCGGGCCCTTCGCGATGGCGACAGGGATCTGGCCGTGCATGCCTATGAAACATGGGGCTTCACCGAACTGAGCCAAGAGATGATTGAGACCCTGAACCTGTGGGCCAACTTCGTTTATGGCCCGTTGCTGGAAGACCGCAGCCGGCGCATTCGGGAAGACGACACCGCGGGCGTTTACGGCCGCGACGTGGCGGAAAAGGTCCACCGCGGCTTGCGAGAACTGGGCGGGGTGCGGCCGCCAAGGGAATTCGTCTTCATGGACCGCGCCGCCATCGGCCTGGGCGGGGTCTTCATGCATCTGAACGCGGAAGTGAACTGGTACCGCGAATTTCACCAGCTGATCGAAGGCTTCGAACTTGCCAAGATGCACCGCCGGCAAAGCCGCCTGCTGAAGAAATTCGACTTGCCCCTGCCATAGAGCGGTTCCGGGCTATTGCGCACGACACGACAATCGGTCTCCTCACCGTCATTGTCGGGCTTGACCCGACAATCTAGAGCAGTTCCGGGCTATTCTGGTTCATTTGACCGTTCACCAAGGCCCCGTGGGTAGGCGCGGTTCGCAGGCCGATGTGGTACATCGTCCAAGAACCGCAACACGGGGATGTCCCGGTATTTGTTGAAACTTTGAATTAGGGTGGCGTTGCTTCCCCTGAGCCGTAGGCTCGGGGTGCTTAAACCAAGAAAGGAAGCAACA
>JAKZRK010000082.1:0-5311 GCA_047518225.1 Alphaproteobacteria bacterium
ATGTGATGATTCCGCCATCGAACCCGGCCACAACCTTGTGCCGTTCAACCGGTTCAAATTCGAACAATGTTGGGCTACACTCTGTTTGCATCGGGGCCTCTCCGGAATTGCGGTAAGCGATTGGCGAATCGCCATTTTCCACGATTCCCCGCCTCGATGCATCAAGGGGTTTGAGAAATCCGGGCTAGTTCACGATACAAAATTATCCATGACCGCAATACAACAAGTTCGGAAAAGGGGCTTAGTTCAAAATAATTGCCTCAAAAACGGGCAAAATTAACCACATTCGTTAAGTATATTTTGAAACTATTACTTAACCCTTTCGAAATATTATTCCCCCAATTAGAAAAATGATAATACGTATGTGGGCTGAACCTGTGATGTTTTAGGAGCTCGTAGCGCCATGGCAAGAATGCCTCAGTTCATCCGGCAAATACTTCGGCAAACAGACTCAAGCGAGGAAGACATAGCCGCTCGGGATAAAAACCAGGCTGAAGAAACCGAGCCACTGGATGCGGCGGATGAAAATGCCCAAAACCGTGGCATCGAAGCCAACCAATCATTCTGGCAATCCGTGGTCGATGCCGGCGAGGCCGCCGACGGTACACCCACCAACGAACCATTGGACGCCGAAGCCCGGATAGATGGCAATGCCGGCGATCAGGCCGCCGAAAATACGGATTTGCAAGACGGCGCCATGGGTGGCGAGGCAGCCGAGGCCGCGCCGGTTCAAACGGAAACCGCGGCAGGCATGAACCAGGCGGATGCCACCGGGGCCGAAATTTCAAATTCCGGGCCCCAGGCAATCCGCCCGGCCGCAAACGAACCTGCGACGGACGAGGCCACGGGCGAAGATCAAGACGATAGCGCCGCCGATCAACCCAGCGCGCGCCCCGCGGCAGTGGGCACGGCAAATTCCGGCGGACCTGCCACGACAGAAATGGCCGCTGGCGATGGCGTGGAAACATTGGACAGCACCGGCGATTTTGCTGAAGGCGCTATTGCCCAGACGGATGCCGGCGCGCAGCAGGATACGCCGGCGGCAACCCTGCGCGCGCCCGCCGATTCGGTCGCCGAGGATGCTCCGGCTACTGAACAGGCCGCACCGGTGGATACGGCTGACACTACGGAACCGGCTGCCGAAGCGGCAACGCCTGCGGAAGCGCCCGCCGATGGGGACGCCGAGGATGCTCCGGCTACTGAACAGGCCGCACCGGTGGATACGGCTGACACTACGGAACCGGCCGCCGAAGCGGCAACGCCTGCGGATGCACCCGCCGATGGGGACGGCGCGTCAACATTGACCCCGAACGACAACGGTTCAGCTGATAACGGCTTCGCGAACGGCAACGGCCAAGGTAACGGCAACGCCAGCGCTAATGGCCAAGGTAACGGCAACGCCAATTCTAAGGGCCACGGTAACGGCAACGCCAACGCTAATGGCCACGGTAACGGCAACGCCAACGGCAATGACAACGGGCCGGCGGACATCGCCGGTAGCGATCAAATCGTAGGCGGCACAGGCAACGATACCCTGAAGGGCGCAGACGGGGATGATGATTTATCCGGCGGCGCCGCCAGCGACATCCTCATTGAACTTCCAGTAGAGAGAATTATTCCCGGCAACGAGGACCCGGGTGCCCTTGAGGTGATCGTTTCCCGCGTCCCGGAAGGCTTACGCCTGACCGAGGGTACTGACAAAGGCGACCGCACCTGGTCCATGACGGTGATGCAGCTCGCTGTGCTGGCCATCGCCATTCCGGCCGCCTCGAGTTTCGCGGGCGAGGCCTTCGCGTTGAACGTGGAAGTTTCCCGGCAAGACGCGGATGGCGAAGTCGTTGCCTCGGCCGGGATCGAGGTGGATGCCCGGGCCGAGTTCAATCAGGCGGAATTGGTTCGGGTCCTGACCGGCCCGGCGGCGGCGCAAGCCGCGGTGGCGGTTACAACCACGGCGACGCAAAGCCAGGCCGCGGCCGAAGCCGCCGCGGTGGCCGAGGCCACGGCGCAATCGGCGGCGGCTGACGCCGAGGCTTCAAGCGACAAGACGGCAACGACCAGGAACAGCGGCTCTTCCGCCGCGGTGGCAGAAGAGGCGGCAGCCGAAGTGGTTGAGACCGTGGTCGAAGACGTGGCCGTGGAGCAAGCTGCCGTGGAGGCCCCGGTAGACGCGTTGAGTGCGGTTCTGACCGAAACAATCGCGGAGACCGTGGTGGATACGGTTACCGAAACGGCCGCCGAGACCGGCGCCACGCCGTTCCAAACAGCGGCGCGCGCCGCCAGCAATTCGTCCGGCAGCACCGTGCAGGCCGCTGTTGACGTGCAGCCCGCTGTTGCCGTACCGGCCGATGTTGCCGTGAAGGCCGACGTTGCCGTCCAGGCCGATGTTTCGGCCCCGGATTTGACCGCTGCCCCTGCCAGTGGCAACGAGGACAGCGCCATTGCCCTCGACATCTCTTCCGCCTTGGTGGACGGCGATAATTTATCGGTTACCATTTCGGGCATTCCAACGGGCGCAGCCCTATCGGCCGGTACCGACAATGGTGACGGCACCTGGACCCTGACGTCGGCCCAACTCTCCGGCCTGAGCGTGACGCCAGCCAGCAATGACAGTGATGATTTCACCCTGACCGTCACCGCCACCTCGACCGATGGCGCTTCAACGGCGCAGTCCATCGAGACCCTCGCCGTCAGTGTCAGTGCCGTGGCGGATACGCCCAGCTTGAGCACCTCGGCCGCCGCCGGCAACGAGGACGGCACCATATCGCTGTCCATCTCCTCGGCCCTGACCGACAGCTCCGAAAGTCTCTCGGTGGTCATCTCCGGCGTTCCGACCGGGGCATCCCTGTCGGCGGGTACCGACAACGGCGATGGCAGCTGGACCCTGACGTCGGCCCAACTCTCCGGCCTGAGCGTGACGCCAGCCGGCAATGACAGTGATGATTTCACCCTGACTGTCACCGCCACCTCGACCGATGGCGCTTCAACGGCGCAGTCCATCGAGAACCTCGCCGTCAGTGTCGGTGCCGTGGCGGATGCGCCCAGCTTGAGCGCCGGCAACGTGACCGGCAGCGAGGACACGGCGATATCGTTGAGCCTGTCCGCGGCACTGACCGATACCGACGGCTCGGAAAGCCTTGGCAACGTTACCATTTCCGGCGTGCCCGTGGGGACGCAATTCTCCGCCGGCACCAACAATGGCGACGGCACCTGGAGCTTTACCTCGGCCCAGCTTTCCGGGCTTACCCTGACACCGCCACCGGACCGGGATACCGACTTCACGCTTAGCGTGGCGGTCACGGCGACTGATGGCTCCGACACGGCGACCAGCAACGGCAACTTCACGGTCACCATCAACCCGGTCGCGGATACGCCCGACGACATCACGCTTAGCGCCGACGCGGTGGACGAGAACGCCTCCAACGGCACGGTCGTGGGCAGCGCATCCGGCTCCGATCCGGATACCGGCGAGACCTTCACTTACTCTCTGACCGATAACGCCGGCGGCCGTTTTTCCATTGACAGCAACAGCGGCCAGATTACCGTGGCCGATGGCAGCCTTTTGGATTTCGAATCCGCCATGAGCCATGACATCACCATCCGGGTGACCGATTCTACCGGCAATACCTATGACGAGACCAAAGCCATTACCCTCAACGATTTGAGCGAGTATGGCGATACCCACGAGGCCGAGATCATGGCCAACGGGCCGGTTGCATTTTGGCGTCTCGGCGAAAGCAGCGGCACCTCGGCCGTGGACGAAATCAGCGGTGCGAACGGCACCTATACTAATTCGCCAACCCTTGGCGCCACCGGCCCCTTCGGCAATATCGCCGCCACCGCCACCGATTTTAACGGCGCGACCGACTATGTCAGTATCCCCGATTCCACCGCCTGGGACCTGACCGACGGTTCGCTGCAGCTTTGGTTCAATGCAGTCGATGCTTCCGTTGGCGGAACTTTGCTCGACCGCGATGGGGCCGGCACCAACGAAGGTGAATTCTATATCGACCTTTATGGCGGTGACATCACTGTTAACCTGGAAGGCACTAACGGGGGTCTTCTGCAGGCAACAAACGTCATCACCTCGGGTGTCTGGGTTCAATTGACCGTGACATTTGGCGCCAATGGGCTGGAGATCTATGTGGACGGCACACGGGTGGCTTTTGACGCCGGGATCACGGGGGGGATCGACGGCAACAATTCAGACTTGACCGTTGGCTCCTCGTACGACAACGCCTACAACTTTGAAGGCCAGATCGCCGAGGTGGCGATTTTCGACAGTCAGTTGACGGAAGCCAGCATCGACGGCCTGTACAGCGCCGGGGCCACGGGCACCGATCTGGTCACCCTGACCGCCGGCGCCGATGTCAACGCCGGCACATCCGGCGAGGACTTCATCGCCGGCGCGGCCGGTAACGATACGCTCAGCGGCGCAGCCGGCGACGACCGCCTGTACGGCGATGGCGGCGACGATACCCTGAACGGCGGCGACGGCGCCGACATTCTGATGGGTGGCGACGGCGCCGACAATCTGTTCGGCGATGCCCTGGCCGATGTTCTTTCGGGCGGTGACGGTGATGATATTCTAACCGGCGGTACCGGGGCGGATACCTTGCTGGGCGGCGCCGGCTCCGATACCGCGTCTTATGCGGCCTCCGCCTCAGCCGTCAACGTCAACCTCACCACGGGTGCGGCCACGGGCGGCGATGCCCAGGGCGATAGCCTGACCAGCATCGAAAACCTGACCGGTTCCGCCTTTAACGACGGCCTGATCGGCGACGGCAACATCAATATCCTGACCGGCGGCGCCGGCGACGACACTCTTCAGGGTCTGGGCGGCGGCGATACCCTTTATGGCGGGCTCGGCAGCGATACCTTTATCGTCGGCGAGGGCGATGGCAATGACATCATCGACGGCGGCGCGGCCGGCGGCTGGACCGACAGCATCACCCTGCAAAATGCCGATGCCTCGGCGGTCGGTTCCGGCTGGACCCTCAGCCTGACCTCCGGCAGCGAGGTATCGGACGTCGGCAGCGTCAAGACCCTCAGCAGTGACGCCGCCGGCACCATAACCCTGGAAGACGGCACCCAAATCGCCTTCCAGAACATCGAAAGTATCGTTTACTAATTGGGAGGCCATACGGCCGTTTAGAGCGGTTCAGATCGTCTTTCGAGAATGTGCCTGCTTTTAACACATTCTTAATCTTTAGGTGGTTTACTGTACATCAAGGACATTGGTGTTCTTCGTGGGTTGGTCGTTGGTATACCCACGTTAAACAAAAAAAGGAGACGAACCCATGGCTAAAGATAA
>JAKZRK010000083.1:0-2752 GCA_047518225.1 Alphaproteobacteria bacterium
CTCTACAATGCCCAGTGGATCGTCGAAAAGAACGGCTACCTGAGCCCCGCTCAAGCTCGTCAGGCGTGGCACGCCGCGATCTCAATCAGGCCCGCCGCGTGAGACAAACTTGTGTCCAAGGAACCGGGTGCGCTACAGTTCTTGCAAACGATACAGACTGATTAGCCATTCTTTCCAACGCCCTGTTACCGGGCGCGCCCAACGCCGCCCTGAACCGGGCTGGCGTGGCCGTCAACGGCGGGCTTTATTTTTCCATTATTGACCGTATCGGGCTATCGTTACGTGTGTGCCGATTCGGATATACGATGGTTTGGTGAAAAGGCCGTACTAATCATGACAAAGGATAGCGGCGGTGACGGGGATGTCCATGCCGGTTTCGTGCCGATCGAATTCGCCGATATTCCCGACGATTCACTGATCATGCAGTTCTTCACTTATTGGCGTTCGATTGCCAAGGGGGTGGCGATGCCGGCACGCCAGGACCTCGACCCCATCGATATTCCGAAAATAATTCCCTGGATGTATCTGATCGATGTCTTGCGGCAGCCCGGTGGAATTGACTTTAGATATCGGCTGGTTGGCAGCCGCAATGCCGAACTGGTGCGCCAGGACGCCACCGGAAAGCTGGTGGGGGAGGCGTTTCCGGAGGCAACGGCTACTTTGATGCGCCGGTCCTACGCAGAGATATTGGAACGATGCCTGCCGCTTTGCTGGCAGGCCACCGTGCCGGGTCCGGACCGTGCTTTCATCGCCTGTTACCGGGCCCTGTTTCCATTCTCGGCCGACGGCCAGACGGTAAAGTTGATCGCGGGCCTGCTTTTGCCTGTCGACCGGAAGTATCTCTGATCCGGGACACCAGATTGTTAACCGGCAATCTCGTTGTTTCCAATGGCGCCGCCCTTCGGAAGACCGCGTTTGATCCCGCCGGATTGGGAGACCCAGCCGAAATGGGTCGAAATAACATACAGGGTCGAGGTCTGTTCCCTGGGCCCGGTCGCGGCGCATTTCGGGACGGTGGCGGTCATTCACAAAAAAGATAACGCCGCCCGTCTCGCGGGCGGCACGGATCGGGGCATTCTGCGGCCCATACAGCGCTTCCCCCCCCGGCAGCGCCATGGCCCCGCCGTCGACACAAAAATCGTTCAGCATATCGACCACCAGGACCGCCGTGGCGGCCGGCGCCATGGTCAAACCGGCCCCTCATGGCGGCGGGCGGAAAATATGTCCGGCGCAATGGCGGCCTCCCGGCAATGGTATGGTTAGGATTTTACGCCTTTGTGTTTTATCTAAACCACGAAAAAATGGCGGGGACCGCGGATGGGCTCGTCTTTCCGTCCAAGAGCCGGCTTTTTGGTTTGGGGATTTTCGATAGATGCCGTTGCGGCGACTGATCATCGTGATGTGCACATTTCTGGGCTTGACCCTGTTGGGTATGCACGCGGTACCTGCCCTGTTGCCGTTGTTTGTCCAGATGTGGTCGCTTAGCAATACCGAGGCCGGATGGATCGCGGGCATACCGTATCTGACCTATCTGCTCGGCGTTTCGTTTATCGGCATTACCGACCGGATCGATGCTCGCCGTATACTGATCCTGGGCGCCATCATCAACGTCGCCGGGTACGGCGGCATGGGGTTTGCCGACGGATTTTGGAGCGCGCTGTTCTTTCGCACCCTTCAGGGGCTGGGCTTTGCCTGGACCTATTTGCCGGGGGTCAAGGCAATCTCGGACCGGGTGCCGGGCAATAACAAGGGCCGCGCGTCTTCGATATATGTCTCGTCGTTTGCTGTCTGTTCGTCGTTTTCCTTGCTACTGGCGGCCGAAACCAAGGATGCTTTCGGTTGGGAGTGGGCCTTTGTCCTGCCGGCTTGTACGAACCTGATCGCCGCCGGCCTGATCTTCTTTCTGCTACCGCCGGCGGTGCCCGAGGGAAAGGCGGGAGGGCATGGCCCACCGCCCGCGCAATGGCGGATCATCGCAAATTTTCGCCCCGTGCTGCGGAACAGACCGGCCCTTGGCTATATCGCCGGCTCGTTCGCGCATCATTTTGAACTGCTGGGCACGCGGGCCTGGACCGTGGCCTTCCTAACCTGGGTGGTCGCGGCGCGGCCGGATATTCCCGATGGCTTCAATGTGCCGCTGGTCGCCACCTTGTTGATCCTGATCGGGGTGCCGACCAGCATGGCGGGGGGCGAATTCGGCCACCGCGCCGGCTATGCCCGGGCCGCCTTTCTGGTCATGGCCGCTTCTGCCCTGGCGGCGGTCTTCGTCGGCTTTTCCGCAACCTGGTCCCTATGGGCGCTTATCGGCCTGGTGCTCATGCACAATTGTTTCGTGCTGGCGGATTCGGGAGTGTTGAGCGGCGGTGCGGTCAATGCCTCCGACCCGGCGCAACGGGGCAACACGGTCGCCGTTTATGGCGCCGCTGCCGCCGCCGGCGGCCTGATCGGGCCAGTGCTGTTCGGCGTCATTCTGGATCACACGGGCGGCGGTCAAAGCGCCGGCAGTTGGGGCTGGGCCTTCGCCTCCCTGGGCCTTGTCGTCCTGGCCGGGGCTATTATGGTTGGCCTTTTGTCCTGGCGCCCGGCGGATCGTAGCGGTTGATACAATATCAGGTGAGTCGGACCCGATTTCCTTGGACACAGAATTGGCTTAATCGAAGTGTCCAAGGAGGACCGGAACATGACCGATAATTTTGAGAAGAAAGTTGCTGTTGATGGGCCTGTGGTAAATGCGGGCGAGCTTGGCTCGTCC
>JAKZRK010000084.1:0-5555 GCA_047518225.1 Alphaproteobacteria bacterium
TTCTACCCGTTCAACGCCTTCCGCTCATTGCTCGGCATCGCGGGCGACACCTCTGCTCCAACCTATGCCGAGCTTTACTCGGGAGAGTGGCGGCACCCTACATGTAGCGGTCATGGGCGTTAACCGGATAGGCAAGGATAAAACTTCCTATTGACCGCTCGCAGCATGGCTCATGAATGAAAGCTATGCCAATTCGCTCCAGTTTCGAACGTAATGGTGAAAGTAGTGCCGCGCTTACTTGCCCATCTCGACGCGTGTAACTGACGAAAAACCTCATTTCGGTCATACGCTCAACCTATCCGCCGAAAATCCAAGCCAAAAAGCTAAATCCACCGCGATGAGAATTCCGTAAAGCCACATAGAATGGTTCACAAGAGCATTCCAGGCATTGCCGAGCCAAGTCTTTTTCAGACGTTCCGCTGCTATCACCGGACTATGCTCGACACCTTGAACCAAATTCTTCTGATTCCTTTCCCTTAATTTCCCCCGAATTATTTGCATCAATCCGCGCAGCTTGACTTGATAGAAGTACGCGACTGAATCCAGAAACCAAAAACCAACAGGAATCAACAAACCGGCGACGAAGATAGCGTCATCCAATCTATTGTCAGTAAATTTGAACAGTATGCCAGCAACCGCTACGTCTACTGTTAAACAAATCTGCTTCGTACGAAAGCAAAACGTACTAATCTGCAAGACAACACTATGAAGTTGGTCCAGTAGTTGCCAATCCAGTTCGTCATCAAAGGATCGAGAATAGTTACTCAACCAATTAATTCCCTTATCTTATTGCAGCATTCCAATTCCGGGGACGGACGCCATGGACCAATTCCGCGTATGCCGTACTCCAATTCCGTGGACGCCATGCTTATCTCCTGTCTCACACAGGGTGAATTCGCCCAATTTCGATCCTGGTCAAGCGATCCGCTCAGGCGGCCATATCGCGATACAGGCTGCGCTGTTCCACCTTATGGAAACCGAGGCGGCGGATATCATCGAAATACAGCGGGATCAGATCCCCCCGCCCGGCGCGATGGGCCGCGTCCAGCAGGATTTGGAAGAATACATCCCGTTGGGCGTGGCTGCCGCCGATCAGATGCAGATCGTGCCGCACCGGCGAGATCAACGCGACGACCCGCTCGAATTCGCCTCGGCGGTAGGCCAATATGGCTTCGCAAAGCGGAATGCCGGCGGCCCGGTAGGCGGTCACCAGGCTGCCGTCCCCCGTGGCCGCGGCGGCGCGCATGTTGTCCAGTAACCGCGCCGCCAGATCGTATTGTCCGCTTCCCGTTAAGACCATCATGTCGTGGGCGGCGGAGAAGGGATTGGCATGATCGTCAATGCGGCCGGCGCAAATCTCGGCCAGAATGCCCCAATGGCCGCCCAGATCAACGCCGCGCAATTCCAAGCGCATGAGTAGGGAGGCGACGTTCTGCAAATCGATCGTGGCATCGGGCATGGCCTTGACCAGCGGTGACTCCGGGTTGCGTACCTGGGCCGTGACCAGGGCCAATGTGCGGTCATGGGCGCCCTGTTCCAGCAACATCAGGCATAGGTGCCACCACAGATGATGGCCGATCTGGTTGGCTTCGCCCCAATTGCCGTTTAGGCCCTCCAACCAGGCGACGCCATCATCGACCCGGTGCTGCATGGCGTGCACGTGGGCCACCGCGTGGGTGCCCCAGCAATCCGTCGGATCAATATCCACCGCGTCGCGGCCGCAACGTTCCGCAAGTTGGTAATCGCCGGCCTCCTCGGAGGCAAATGCCCGCACGGACTGGAAGCAGCCATAATCGGCCATGTCATCGCGCCACGCAGGTGCGGCCCGTTCGGCAATATCGCGCATCCAATCGGCGCGGCCGTTCCAGAACAATTCGAACTGCACCAGGCGTTGAGCCAACAGATCGGTGGGATTTTCGGCCAGCATGGCCTCCATGATGGTCGCCGCTTCCACCCCCCGTCCGCTGACCGCCGCCGTCAGGCCGTGAAAATAGGCCCGCTCGCGCCCGTCGGCGGCATCCAGCAGGGGTGCCGCCTCCGCCAGCAGATCCTCTATGGGCGCCCGGAAGGCGGCGGTGCGGGCGGTCTGCAATATCCAGCCCTTGGCCAGTTTGGCCAGGGCAAAATCCGGATCGGCGGCGATGGCGGCGTCAAGATGGGCCATGGTATTGGTGCGCCAGCAGACGAAACCGTGCATGCCGGCATTAAAGGCATCCGCCGCCGCCGCGCTGGATGTTGTCAGCCCGTGACCGCGGCTGTCGAGATACTGTGTCATGTCGTTTCCTCATCCTGTGCGCCTATTTCGGAAATTGGTGCTTTGTCCTAGTTAACCCATCAATCGGCGGCAGGCCTCGGCCACGAAGGCGGACCGGCTATAGCCCCGCGACTTGGCATGGTGATCCACCTCGCGCAACAGGTTATTGTCCATGGTCATGGTGACACGGACGGCCTTGCCTTTTACCGGCGCCCGAATTGCGGCGGCAATCAGAAAATCGCCGTATTCGTTATCAATGCCTGCCAAGACGTCTTCCACCGATGTTGGTTCTGGAATTGTATCGCCATCAGCCTGCATGAATGCGATGTGGGCGCTTAAGGCTTCGTGAGCATTGGCGATGGCCTCTTCAATGGTATCGCCCGCCGAGATGCAGCCGGGAAAGTCGGGGAAGTCGATGCCGTAGCAGCTATCGGCGTCCTTCCGGATGATTCCTGTGTAGGTAGCCATGGTTTGAACCTGTCAGTTGGCGCCGGGCTGCTTGAGCCCAGCCTGTTTGAATTGATGGTGCGAACCAACCGTTTGAGAATGTATCCATCCGTCCGCCTCAATCAGTTTTATCAGCTCCCGGCTTGAATATCGCTTTGGCATGCCGCCTCAATTTGCATGTATAATATATGCATAAATTTTGCGGGCGTCAATCGGAAATACGTATTGAATGCATACTATTTGGCCGCGTCCTCGAGGATCATGGCGGCGCCTTTTTCCGCGATCATAACCACCGGGGCGTGGGTGTTGCCCGAAACCAGGGTCGGCATGATCGAAGCATCGATGACGCGCAGGCCCTCCAGGCCATGCACCCGCAGACGGCTATCGACCACCGACGCTGCATCCTCGCCCATGCGGCAGGTGCCGATGGGATGAAACACCGTGGCCCCAGTGGCCCTGGCAAACGACAAAAGTTCCTCATCGCTTTGCGTCTCCGGGCCGGGGTTCATTTCGAATTCGATATAGGGTTCCAGGGCCGATTGGGCGACCACATCGCGGGCAATGCGCATGCCTGCGATCAGGGCGGCGCGGTCAATCACGTCCGCCAGGAAATTGGGCTTGATGGCGGGTTCGCTGCCCGGCCGGTTGTCGCGGATGTGGATCGAGCCACGGCTTTCGGGGCGCAATTGACAAACCGCGATGGTCATACCCGGTTCGGTATCCAGCACCCGGTCGGCGGCGGTGGCATAGCTGGCGTGGGCGCCGTGGAACTGCACATCCGGCGTTTCCAGTTCCGGCCGGCTGCGGACAAAGCCGTGCACGATGCCGGCGGTGTAGGTCAATATGCCGCGCCGGGTGACGCCGTATTTCAAGACCTCCAGCCCCAGGCGCCAGCCCCGGCTTTGTTCGTTCAGCGTACGGGCGTTACGGACCCGCCAGTTCATCCGTGTGGTATAATGATCGCGCAGGCTTTCGCCGACGCCAGGCAGTTCGTGCCGGACTTCGATGCCGAGATCCTGGAGCAATTTCGGCTGGCCGATGCCCGATAGCTCCAACAATTGCGGCGACTGCACCGTGCCGGCGCTGACGATCACCTCCCGCCGGGCGCGGGCCTCGCGCATTTGGCCATCAACCGTGTAGGCGACGCCGACAACCCGTTTGCCCTCCATGATCAGGTGCGCGGCGATGGCCTTGGTTTCGATCGTTAAATTGGCGCGATGGGATGCCGGGGCCAAAAAGGCGCGGGCGGCGCTGTGCCGCCGGCCCTTTTTCTGGGTTACCTGATAATAGCCAAAACCGTCCTGTTTGGCGCCGTTATAGTCTGAATTGACGCCATAACCGGCCTCGCCGCCGGCCTCGATCATGGCATCCAACAGGCGGTTCCTTTCGGGCATGTCGGCGACGTTCAGCAGGCCCTTGCCGCCGCGCAGGTCGCTGCCGCCGCGTTCGAACCGTTCCGATTTCTTGAAATAAGGCAGGACATCGTCATAAGACCAGCCGCGATTGCCCATCTGGGCCCAGGTGTCATAGTCCCGGGCCTGGCCCCGGACATACAACATGCCGTTGATGGAGGACGAGCCGCCCAGCACCTTGCCCCGTGGGATCGGGATCTTGCGGTTGTCGGTGCCTGCCTCGGGCTCCGTCTCGAAACACCAGTTCATGGCTGGGTTGTTCAGCATCTTGGAAAAACCAACCGGCACGTGGATCCAGATACTGCTGTCTTTTCCGCCCGCCTCCAGCAGCAGGGTACGGGTCAGGGGCGGCTCGCTCAACCGGTTGGCCAGGACGCAGCCCGCCGAACCCGCGCCGACGATGATATAATCGAAATCGGTCATTACCTATCACCCTGTCCCGTTCGCTCTATGCCATTGGTTTTGCTGGCATCTTAACGCTATCCTGGCGAATTGAGGAAATAGCAATACCAGTAGGCGGGGACTGATACCAACCTGCGATGATAGGAACCCATAGAGGCGCCTTTCGGGCGTTTTCGGGTAGGAGCGTGCGCCGACGCGATGCGGGGCATCGTTAGGCGTGCGCGACGCCATCCGAAAGCTCCCGAAAGGCGCCCTTCGGGTCGTCTCCACGCAGCCTCGGATGTCGTCGAAAAGGTTTGACGACGTCCCACATCGCCGGCACCTTCTCTCCTACCCGAGGCTGCGTGGAGACGATCTCTATGGGTCCCTATCATCGCAGGTTGGTATGAGATGACCGAGCAGCGGAATGCATTGGAAAATCCGGCCTTGCTGATCGTGGATATGCAGAACGATTTTGTCCGCCGGGACGCCCCCTTGCAGGTGCCCGATGCCCTGGGCACCATTGCCGCCCACCAGGCCCTGATCGCCGCCTTCCGCAAACTTGGCCGGCCGGTGATCTACACCAAATTCCTCTCAACCAAGACGCCAAGCCTGGGATGGCTCTGGTCGCCGGAATGTGAGCCGCCCACGAAATGCTGTTGGCAGGGCCATTTCCGGCATTATCCGGACCCAGAGCTTTTCCGGGCTATTCTGACCCATTTGATGGCGTCCATAAGCCATTCGGGTAGGCGCGTCGCGCAGCGCGATATGGTATATCGGGCAAGCGGCGCAACGCATCCGAATGGCTTAGGGTCGCCACCGAAGGCCGCACACCAAGGCCCCGTGGCGGCGTTGCGGTTCTTGGACGATGTACCACATCGCCCTGCGAACCGCGCCTACCCACGGGACCTTGGTGTGCGGTCAAATGGGTTACAATAGCCCGGAACCGCTCTAGCCCGGATTTCTCAAACCCCTTGATGCATCGAGGCGGGGAATCGCGGAAAATGGCGATTCGCCAATCGCTTACCGCAATTCCGGAGAGGCCCCGATGCAAACAGAGT
>JAKZRK010000085.1:0-30110 GCA_047518225.1 Alphaproteobacteria bacterium
GCGGCGCCATGGCCGATCATACGGGTCTGTTCGAACGCCGGGGCGATGGCGAACGGGTGGTCATCCTGTTGCACCTGCTGGGCCGGGAAGTCAGGGTAAAGGTGCCCGCCAACGCCATTGCCCGCGTCCTCTAAGGCGCGCTATAGACGACCCCTATGAAGGATTTGTCTGGCATAACAGGCTGTCCACGACCGGAATGGAATGAGGCATGCCATGACTCGCGATGCGGCTATTGACCGGGCGACGGATCATTTTGACGGCGGTGCCTTTTTTGACGATCTCGCCCGCCGGATTGGCATCCGTTCGACCGCCCAGGTGCCCGAATTGCGCCCGGAACTGGACCGCTATCTGGTCGAGGAAATGACCCCGACGCTGGAAGGCCTCGGCTTTACGGTGGCGATACATCCCAACCCTGATCCGCGCGGCGGCCCGCTGCTGCTGGCCGAACGCCTGGAAAATCCAAATCTGCTCACATTGTTCAGTTATGGCCATGGCGACGTGGTGCGCGGCTTCGAAGGGGATTGGCGCGAAAACCGCGATCCCTGGACCATGGTAAAGGATGGCGAGCGCTGGTACGGCCGGGGCACGGCGGATAACAAGGGTCAGCATTCGGTCAACCTCGCCGCCCTGGCCTCCGTGCTGGCGGTGCGCGGGCGCCTGGGCTTCAATTGCAAGATATTGTTGGAAATGTCGGAAGAGGTCGGCTCGGTCGGCCTGGCGGCCTTCGCGGCTGAACATCGCCACGCCTTGCGGGCGGATTTGTTGCTGGCCTCGGACGGGCCGCGTCTGGCGCCCGACAAGCCGACCCTTTTCATGGGCAGCCGGGGTGCCTTGAACTTTGAATTGAGCGTCGATTTGCGCGACGGGGCCCACCATTCGGGTAACTGGGGCGGCCTTATATCCAATGCCGGCACACGCCTGGCCAATGCCCTGGCCGCGCTGGTGGGGCCGAAAGGGGAAATTCTGCTGCCGGAACTGCGCCCGGAGGCGATCCCGCCGTCGGTGCGGCAAGTTTTGTCCGGTATCGAAATGCGGGGCGGGACGGGTGGCCCGAACGTGGAAGAGGATTGGGGCCAACCGGGCTTGACGCCAGCCGAACGGGTGTTCGCCTGGAATACCTTCGAGGTGCTGGCGATCCAGGCCGGCAATCCCGATCAGGTGGCCAACGCCATTCCCCCCAAGGCCATCGCCTGGTGCCAGATCCGCTTTACCGTGGACCGCGACCCGGAAGGATTTCTGCCCGCCATCCGCGCCCATCTTGACGCCAAGGGCTACTCTGACGTAGCCGTGGGGCAGCAACACGATGGCTTTATGATGCGTGCCTCGCGCCTGTTGCCCGATCACCCCTGGGTGCAATGGGCCCGGCGCTCCCTGTACGAGACAACGGGAGTGGAGCCGACCATCCTGCCCAATCTGGGCGGCTCGCTGCCCAACGATGTCTTTGCCGAAACCCTGGGGCTGCCCACCATCTGGGTGCCCCATTCCTATGCCGCCTGCTCGCAACATGCCCCCAACGAACATGCCCTTGCGCCGGTGTTGCGCGAGGGCTTACAGATCATGACCGGATTGTTTTGGGATCTGGGAGAGGGCGATGTGCCCGAATGGAGAACCGCATGAGCAGTGATAGCTTAAGGATCGGCGGCATAACGATCGGAGACCGCGCGGTGGGCAACGGCGCGCCGGCGCTTTTGATCGCCGAAGTGGGGCAGGCCCATGACGGCAGTCTGGGCACGGCGCACGCCTTCATTGACGCCTCGGCCGGGGCCGGGGCCGATGCCATTAAGTTTCAGACCCATATCGCGGCGGCGGAATCGACCCTGGACGAAGAATTCCGGGTCAAGTTCTCCAAACAGGATGCCACCCGCTATGACTATTGGCACCGCATGGAATTCAGCCCCGAACAATGGGCCGGCCTGGCCCAGCATGCAGCGGAAAAGAAGCTGATATTTTTGAGTTCCGCCTTTTCCCTCGCGGCGGTGGAACTGCTCCACGGCCTCGGCCATCCGGCCTGGAAGATCGGCTCCGGCGAGTATAAATCCACCGACCTGATGGCGGCCATGGCGGCGACGGGGCGGCCGATCCTGTTGTCCACGGGAATGAGCCGATGGGCCGAGATTGCCAAAAGCGTCGCGGGCATCCGCGCCCTGGGCGTCGATCCGGCCCTGTTCCAATGTACCTCGCGCTATCCCACTCCGTTCGATCGGGTCGGCCTGAACGTGATTGACGAGTTGCGCCAGGCCCACGGCTGCCCCGTCGGCCTGTCCGATCACAGCGGCAGCCCCTACCCCGCCCTGGCCGCCCTGGCCCGTGGCGCCGATATGATTGAAGTGCATGTGACCTTCGACCACCGGATGTTCGGCCCCGACGTGCCGGCCTCGTTAACTTTCGAGCAGTTCCGGCAACTGGCGGACGCGCGCGCGGCCTTTGCGGAAATCGACGCCAATCCGGTGGACAAGGATGCGGTGGCGGATGAACTGGAAACCATGCGCGGCCTGTTTACCAAAAGCCTGGCGCCCAGCCGCGCCCTGGCCAAGGGTACAGTGCTGACGGCCGAGATGCTCACCGCCAAGAAACCGGGCACCGGCATTGCCGCCACCGAGTTGGACGAAATACTTGGCCGCACCCTGTCCCGCGATGTGGTCCCGGATCGACTGCTGCGTCCAGAGGATATGCAATGAATACAGCGAAAGACCGGCGCAAAATTTGTGTCGTGGTCAACAGCCGGGCCAACTATGGCCGCATCAAATCCGTGATGCGGGCGATCCAGGATCACTCGGAGCTGGAATTGCAGACCATCGTCGGCGCCTCCGCCCTGTTGTATCGATTTGGCAATGTGGTGGACATCATCCGCGCCGATGGTTTCGAGCCGTCCGCGACGGTTTACTCCATCGTCGAGGGCGAAAACCCGACCACCATGGCGAAATCCACCGGCATGGCGATCATGGACCTATCAACCCAGTTCGAAAATCTGCAACCCGACGTGGTGCTGACCGTGGCGGATAGGTTCGAGACCATAGCCACCGCCATCGCCGCTTCATATATGAATATTCCCCTCGCCCACACCCAGGGCGGCGAGATAACCGGCTCCATCGATGAAAGCGTGCGCCACGCGGTCAGCAAACTGGCGCATGTGCATTTCCCGGCCACGGAACAGGCCCGCGAATACCTGTTGCGCATGGGGGAAGAGCCCGCGCGGGTGCATTTGACCGGCTGTCCGGCGATCGATTTGATCGCCGGTCTGGATATGTCCCTGCCGGGGGACCTGTTCGAAAAAAACAGGGGCGTCGGCGCAACCCTGAATCCCAAACAGCCTTATCTGGTGGTGGTGCAACATCCCGTCACCACGGAGTTCGGCCAGGGCTTCGATCAGGTACGGGAAACCCTGGCCGCCGTGCTGGCCCTGGACATGCAGACCGCCTGGCTTTGGCCCAACGTAGATGCGGGTTCCGACGATGTCTCCAAGGGTTTGCGCATGCATCGCGAGGCGGCGGGTGACGGCAAGCTGCATTATTACCGCAACTTCACCCCCGAGGATTATGCCCGCCTGATCGGCAATGCGGCCTGTCTGATCGGCAATTCGTCCTCCGGTCTGCGCGAGGGCGCTTTTCTGGGCACGCCAACCGTGGATGTGGGAACCCGGCAGGCGCGGCGGGAGCGCGGCGAGAACGTCGTGCACGCGGGTTATGATCGCATCGCAATTGAAACCGGGGCGCGGCAACAGATCGCCCATGGCCGTTTCCCCCGTTCCGAGCTGTTTGGCAACGGCACCGCCGGCCAACGGATCGCCGACGTCCTTGCCAACGAGACGATCAGCATCCAGAAACAGCTGGCCTATTGAGCAAGAGCACGGACGGTCATGACGCCAGGGCAGCAAAAAGCATTGCGTGAAGCCGTCGGGCAATTGATGCCTTTGGCGGCGGAAATCTTTGCCGAAGTCAGGACTGCCAGCCAGGACCATGAAGGCGTGACCCGGCCCGCCTGGAGCGCGGAAGACCAGGCGGCGGCCGATATTCTGCTGCGCGCCGCGCGGGCGCAGGGCCTGACAACCCGCACCGATCAGATCGGCAATGCCTATGCCAGCCTGCCGGGCCGGGACCCCAACGCACCGGCCATCCTGACCGGCTCGCACCTGGATTCCGTTGCCCGCGGCGGCAATTTCGATGGCTTGGCGGGCGCCGTCGCCGGCGTCGTGGCCTTGGCCGCCTTGCGCCGGGCGGGCGTTGAGCCGGGCTGCGAACTGACCGCAATGGGCATCCGCTGCGAGGAAAGCGTCTGGTTTGGCATCGCCTATATTGGCGCCCGCCTGTCCGTGGGGGACATGGACCGTATGGAGTTCGATAGTCTGCGGCGCCTGGACAGCGGCCGTTCCCTCGCCGCGCATATGGCCGATGTAGGCGTCATGGCCGACGATATCTGGCGCCATGATGACCCGGAAATCAGTGCCGCCAACACCAGGGCCTTTCTGGAACTGCATATAGAACAAGGCCCTTTATTGATCGAACAGGCCGTGCCCGTGGCCGTGGCCACCGCCGTGCGCGGCAATTTGCGTTTTGGCGACGGGGTTTGTTATGGCGCCTATCAGCATTCCGCCGCCGCCCCACGCCGCCTGCGCCAGGACGCGGTGCTTGCGGTGGTGGAACTGCTGCAACGGCTGGAGGCTCTGTGGCATGAAATCGAGGATAACGATGATCCCTCGGCGGTGTTCACCGTGGGCAAGCTTTTTACCGATCCGGCCCACCATGCCCTGACCAAGGTGCCCGGCGAATGCCATTTCAGCCTTAACTTCGGCAGCACCGAGCAACGCACCCTGGAACGCATGGCCGATGCGGTCGCCACCCTGACAGCGGAACTTGCCGGGCGCCGGCGGGTGCGCTTTACCCTGGGCGATCCCGTGGGCTCGCCGCCAACGCCCCTTGATCCGGGCCTGCGGGCCAAACTAAGCACCAGCGCCAAGCGCTTATCCATACCTTGCGTGGAATTCGCCACGGTCGGCCATGATGCCTCGATCTTCGCCCGTGCCGGTATCCCGGCGGCGGTACTGTTGGTTCGCAACGGCGAAGGCAGCCACAATCCGCGCGAGAGCATGGAACTGGAGGATTTCGAACTGGGCGTGAACGTGCTGGCCGCCACCATGTTCGACCTAGCGGGGGCTTAGAGCCGTTCCGGGCTAAAATTCTTCGTTCGGAAGCGCGCCGAAAATATTCGACCGGGGCAGCCAGGCCCGCACGTCGTTCAGAACCATCTGGCACCAGTCGCCCCGGCAAGAGAGCAATCGGCCGACGACCCCGGCTTCCGCCCGCAGGGTCACGGGCGCCTCGGTATTTGGCGATTGCCGCAACTCACTGATTTGGCCCCGCAGCAGGGCCGTGCGCCGGCCCCTCAACAGGCTGCCGTGCATCCACCCTTCCGTGCCCTCGGCATCGCGCGCCTTGCGCCAATATTCGAATTCCGCCATGACCATCAACGGGATACCTTTGCGCCGATAGACCCAGGTGATGGGATAGCGCACCCCCGGCCCGGCCCGCATATTGGCCTTATCGGACGATAGCGAGACGAAGCGGGGTATGGGCAGCCCGGATGCGCCGGGATGAACCGGCGGGGCCGCCTCTTTCGCCTCGGCCTTGGATCGCGCCGCCGCCGCTTCGCCGGCGGGCGCCACGGGCGCAGCCATGACGGCCGCCAATGCGGCCAATGCCACCACTGGAAAAATGCGGGAAATCAGCTTCACTTCGACCTTATGCCAAGGCGGGCGGCGGCAGGTCAAGCGGACATTCGGCGCACGCCTATTTGTCGGGACGCGCCCAGTCTGCTAGAGACTTGCTGGCAGGACCAATTCCGGCCCTTTCCGGCCCTAACCATGCCCGCGTGAGATAAGTTCATGACGCAAAACAAACCCCTGGTCATCATTACCCGCAAACTGCCGGACGTGATCGAAACGCGGATGATGGAGCTGTTCGACACCCGTTTAAACGTCACCGACGATGCCATGAGCCATGCGGATCTGATCGCGGCGGCGAAGATCGCGGATGTGCTGGTGCCCACGGTGACCGACAAGATCGATGCGGATATCATTTCCAGTGCCGGGGAACGTCTGCGGCTGATCGCCTCGTTCGGCACCGGCTGGGACCATATCGACCATAACGCGGCCCGTGAGCGCGGCATCATCGTCACCAACACCCCCGGCGTTCTGACCGAGGATACCGCGGACATGACCATGGCCCTGATGCTGGCCGTACCCCGGCGCCTGACCGAAGGCGAGCGGGTGCTGCGGGCCGGCGAATGGCAGGGCTGGGGCCCGACCTGGATGCTGGGCCATCGCATTTGGGGCAAACGACTTGGCATTATCGGCATGGGCCGAATTGGTGCCGCCGTGGCCCGGCGCGCCCGCGCGTTCGGCCTGTCGATCCACTATCATAACCGCCACCGGGTGGCCCCCGAGATGGAAGCGGAATTGGAGGCGACCTATTGGGAAAGCCTGGATCAGATGCTGTCCCGCATGGACATCATCTCGGTCAATTGTCCCCATACGCCGGCCACCTATCACCTGCTTTCAGCCCGGCGCCTGCAATTGCTGCCGCCGCAATGCTATATCGTCAATACGGCCCGGGGCGAGGTCATCGACGAAGAAGCCATGGTACGCCTGTTGCAAGAGGGGCGGATTGCCGGCGCCGGCCTGGATGTCTTCGAACATGAACCGGCGGTTAACAAGAAACTGCTGGAAATGCCCAATGTGGTGCTGTTGCCCCACATGGGCTCCGCCACCATCGAGGGACGGATCGATATGGGGGAAAAGGTCTTGATCAACATTCGCACCTTTGTCGATGGCCACAAGCCCCCCGACCGCATCATCGATGAATCCCTGCTGCCTGCTTAAGAACGACCCGTGACCCGGCAGCCCATCATCATTGATTGCGACCCCGGCGTCGATGACGCCCTGGCCTTGCTATTGGCCCTGGCCAGCGCCGACGAATTGGACCTGCTGGGCGTCAGCGTGGTTGGCGGTAATGTCTCCCTGGCCAAGACCCAGTATAACGCACAACGCATCCTGGCCCTGGCCGGGCGGGCGGAGGTGCCGGTACATGCGGGCTCGGCCGGGCCCATGTTAATTGGCCTGCAAACCAGCGAAGTGCATGGCGGCGACGGCGTGGGCGGCGCCACGTTGCCGGCACCCGCGGCACCCCTGGCATCGGTGAACGCGGTGAGCTTTTTGTGCGACAGTCTGGCGGCCCGGGCCGGCGAGATTACTTTGTGCTGCCTGGGCCCTTTAACCAATCTGGGCCTGGCGATCTCCCAGGAAAAGGACACCGCCAAGGCAGCCCGGCAGGTGGTGGTGATGGGTGGCGCCGCGGCGGGGGGCAATGTCACGGACTATGCGGAATTCAATTTCTTCGTTGACCCCCATGCCGCCCGCCTGGTTTTTCTATCGGGCGCGGAACTGGTTATGATCGGCTTGGATCTGACCCGGCAAGTGCCCATAACCCGCGCCCGTCTGGACCAGATCGCCGCCTTGGGCAACAAGGCGGGGCAAGCGGCCCACGAAATGCTGACATTTTATGGTCAGGCGGACACCGCCATGCACGATCCCTGCGTGATCGCTTATCTGCTTGAACCAACGCTGTTTTCCGGTCGAAAAGCCTGGGTTGATATCGAAGTCAACGACGCCGAAGGGATTGGGCAAAGCGTGGTCAAGGAGATCCCCAAAGGCGGCAAGAGCAATGCCTTGGTGCTCGACAAAATAGACGCGGATGGTTTCTTCGATCTGCTTTGCAAACGCCTGGCACGCCTGCCTTAGTCCCGTTTCGATATTCATCGAATGGGACTAGCTTTTTTCGTTCGCGCCAGTGCGCCAAGGCGCACGGCTCCACGGGGCGGCGTACAAACGCCGGGCCGCGGCCGCGGCCCTAGCTAGCCTAGGGCGCGCTCAAATCCTTGATGCGCGGCGTCTCCCCGCATAGGGGACAGGCAGGGTCCGGCTTGACCCGGACGGTGCGGAATTCGCCGGCCAGGCCGTCGTGAATCAACAATCGGCCCGAAAAGCTCCGACCGATATCCAGGATCTCTTTCAGCACTTCTGTCGCCTGCATGGTGCCCATGATCCCGGCCATGGCGCCCAGCACGCCGCCTTGCGCACAGGACGGGACGGCGCCGGGGGGCGGTGGCTCGGGAAAGATACAGCGATAACAGGGATGCGGCGCGCCCAGATAGGCCTTATAGGTGGAAAGCTGGCCGTCAAAGCGCAGCACCGCCGCCGACACAAGGGTCTTTTTTGCCAGAAAGCAGGCATCGTTGAGCAAAAACCGGGTATCGAAATTATCCGAACCGTCGGCGATGATGTCATAATCCGCCAGCAGTTCCATGACATTGTCCCGGTTCAGGTGCATCCGATGGGGAACCAGGGTGACATCGGGGTTCAGCGCGGCGGCGCGGTCCTTGGCGCTGTCCACCTTGGCCCGGTCGATGTCGGGCGTGCCATGGGCGATCTGCCGCTGCAGGTTGGAGAGCGAGACCACATCGTCATCCACCACACCGACGGTGCCGACGCCGGCGGCGGCAAGATACAGCAGCATGGGCGAGCCAAGGCCCCCCGCGCCGACCACCAGGACCTTCGCCGCCAGCAGCTTTGCCTGGCCAATACCGCCCACTTCCTGCATTACGATATGGCGGGCGTAACGTTCGATCTGCGCCTCCCCCAATTCGGTCATGTCATGCCCTCGAACAGCGCCGTGGACAAATAGCGTTCAGCGAAGGAGGGCACGATGACCACAATGGTCCTGCCTTCGCATTCGGGCCGCTCGGCTACTTCCAACGCCGCCGCCAGCGCCGCGCCGGAGGATATTCCCACAGGCAACCCCTCCAGCGCGGCGACGCGCCGGGCGGTCTCGAAGGCGGTTTCATTGCCAATGGTCAAAACTTCATCCACGACGTCGCGGTTCAAGACGGCCGGAATAAATCCGGCGCCGATACCCTGGATTTTGTGCGGGCCCGGCTCGCCGCCCGACAGAACAGGGCTGTCCTCGGGCTCTACCGCCACCATCCTGAGGCCCGGTTTGCGGCTTTTCAGCGTTTCGCCGATGCCTGTGATCGTGCCCCCGGTACCGACCCCCGCGACGACGATATCTACGGCGCCGCCGGTATCGTTCCAAATTTCCATGGCCGTGGTGTGACGGTGAATATCGGGATTGGCGGGATGCTCGAACTGTTGCGGAATTGCCGCGTCGGGCATCTCGGCGGCCAGTTCCTCGGCCCGTCCAATGGCGCCAGTGATACCTTCCTCCGCCGGTGTCAGGACCAGTTCCGCGCCTAGCAGGGACAACATGCGGCGGCGTTCAACAGACATGGAATCCGGCATGGTCAGGATAATGCGATAGCCCTTGGCGGCGGCGACAAAGGCCAGGGCGATCCCTGTGTTGCCCGAGGTCGGTTCGATCAGCACGGTCTCGGGGCCGATGACACCGGACCGTTCCATGGCCTCGATCATTGCCACCCCGATGCGGTCCTTGACCGAGGCCAGGGGGTTAAAGAATTCCAGCTTAGCCAGTATTTCCGCCTTTACGCCCGCATCCCGCTGTAGCCGGGAGAGACGAACCAACGGCGTATTGCCAATGGTGTCGATGATCGAATTGTAGACCAGGCCCCGCCCTTCGGTCCGCCGTTCGGTCAAGCTCGTGGGTTCTGTCATGGCTGTTCAAATGACCCGGTATAATTCGAATGCGCTCTAGATATCAAAGTTGGCGCCTTGTTCCCCGGCGTTGGCCTCGGCGGCGGCGCCTGACCGGCGGGCTTGACGGAACAGGTCCTCCACGCTGACCGCCTTCAGGCGGTGCATCATATCGTCGTGCAATTCCTGCCACAACGGCTGAACCACGGCCCGGCCCAGGGGCGAGCCGGCCAATGCCGCCATATCCTCGTCATGGCCGTCCAGGCTTTCCATCAAGTGAACGATTTCGGCCACGGTGATACGCCGCCGTTCCCTGGCTAGGCGATAACCGCCCCGGGGACCACGCACGCCGCGCAAAATGCCGGCCCGTACCAGATGCTGCATGGCGCCTTCCAGATAGCGCTGGGGGATGCCCTGCCGAAGGGCGATATCCTTGGACTGCACGGGATCGGGACGGGCATTACAGGCGATGTCCAGCACCGCTTCCAGCACGTACAGGGTTTTTTTCGACAGCCGCAGCATGATTATGCCGCCGACCCGGTGGAGCCGAAGCCGCCCACCCCGCGCCGGCTGGCCGGCAGGTTTTCGACCTCGCTTAGGGTGGCATCGGCCAGGGCCGCGATAATCAATTGGGCAATGCGCTCGCCGCGCCGCACCGTGAAGGGAGCGTCACCGTGATTGATCAGAATGACCCCAATCTCGCCCCGGTAATCCGCATCTATGGTGCCGGGACTGTTCAGCACCGTCACCCCATGTTTCAGCGCCAACCCGGAACGGGGCCGCACCTGCCCCTCATAGCCCGCGGGCAAGGCCAGGGCGATGCCCGTCGGGATCAGGGCCCGGCCGCCGGGGGCTAAAATCACCTCGCCGGCGACCGCCGCCAACAGGTCCATGCCGGCACTGTCCGCCGTCGCCCGGTCCGGCAAGGCCAGATCGGAACCATGCGCCAATCGTTGCACGGGGATCGCGACCATAATGTTACCCGGCGGCGAAATGATCGGCGATACGCCTGGCCAAGGCATCCGCCACCGCGTCCTTGCTCATGGTCGGCCAAGCTTCCACGCCCTGGGCCGTGATCAGGTGTACGGTATTTTCATCACCGCCCATGACCCCGGTGCCGGCGCCCACGTCATTGGCCACGATCCAGTCACAGCCCTTGCGCGTACGCTTGCCTTGCGCATGATGCACGACTTTTTCCGTTTCCGCGGCAAAGCCCACGACCAGGCGCGGCCGGCCGCCGTTCAACTGGCTAAGGGTCGCCAAAATATCAGGATTTTCCACCAGGGTCAGAGCGGGGGGCCGACCGCTGCCATCTTTTTTCATTTTTTGTTGTGCCTCGCCCACGACCCGCCAATCGGCCACCGCCGCCGCGCAAACGGCGATATCCGCGGGCAGGGCGGTCTCGCAGGCCGCCAGCATCTGGGCCGCCGATTCTATGCCGCGCACCGTAACGCCGGCGGGATCGGGCTGATTATTGGGCCCCGCGACCAGCACCACATCGGCGCCCAGCCTGGCCAGGGCGGCGGCAATGGCGTGACCCTGTTTGCCCGAGGAACGATTGGCCAGAAAGCGTACCGGATCGATGGCTTCATAGGTGGGACCGGAGGTAACGATGGCCCTGCGGCCCCGTAGCGGCACCGCCGGGCCATGGCCGATCAGGATGGTTTCAATGGCGGCGACAATCGCCAACGGTTCGGACATGCGCCCGGCGCCCACCTCGCCGCAGGCCAGATCACCCTGGCCCGGCCCAATGGCCCTTAACCCATCGTCCAGCAGAGTGCGCAAATTTCGCTGGGTCGCGGGATGCTCCCACATCCGCGTGTTCATGGCCGGGGCGAAAAGTACCGGCTTGTCCGTCGCCAGCAAAATGGTCGAGGCCAGATCATCGGCCAGGCCGGCGGCCATTTTAGCCATCAAATCGGCGCTGGCCGGGGCCACGACCAGCAGATCCGCCTCGCGGGAAAGGCGTATATGGCCCATCTCGCTTTCATCCTTCAAAGAAAACAAATCCTGAAAGACCGCATCCTCGGACAGCGCGGCCACGGACAAAGGTGTGACGAATTGCGCCCCGCCGGCGGTCAGAACGCACCGCACCCCGGCGCCGCGTTCCTTCAGGCGGCGGATCAGGTCCAAGGACTTATAGACGGCGATGCCGCCACTGATAATCAACAGGATGTGTTTGCCGGTCAGCATGCCATTCACAATATCACGTGGTTATTGTGTAGATACCCCAAGACTACAGTTTGAGCAATAGATAGGCGGCGTTGGCATTGTCAGCCAGTGGATAGGCCGACTTCCGCGAAATATTCTTCGTTATGCTGGCCCAAACCGGGAACCCAGGGGCGTGCGCCAACGTTCGTGCCGGCGAAATGCGCCGGGCAATTGGCAACCTTGTAGGGATCGCTGACGCCGCCGATTTCCACCGCCGCGCCACGGGCGGTGATTTGCGGCTCCGTCATGGATTGGCCAATTTGCAGATAGCGGGTGCAGGGGCAACCGGCCGCCTGGATCGTCCCTTCGCAAGCGTCAGTGGTCTGCGTCAGGGACCATTGTTCGATCTCCGCCAACAACAGATCCCAGTTCCGCACACGGATTGTTACGCTATCGAAACGGGAATCATCGACCAGTTCAGGGCGCCCGGCGGCCTGCGCCAGGGCGGCGAAATTCGCCGCACTGACCGGCGCCACCATGACGAAGCCATCGGAGGTGCGGATCGGCGAAAAAACGATGGGACGATCCGGATTCTCGATCTGGGCGGCCTGATATTCATAGCCAAGCAAGTTATGCATGGCATCCATCATCGCCACGTCGATATATTGACCCCGGCCCGTTCGCAGGCGCTGCACCAGGGCGGCATTAATGGCGCCAAAGGCATGGGTTGCACCCAGAACGTCCGCCACGGTGGAGCGCGTGGTGGGCGGCCGGTCCGCGATACCCTGGTAATCCATCATGATCAGATCGTAGCCGGAGGCGGCGTGGATGATCGGCGCGAAGGCAGGCAGCTGGGCCGCCGGCCCGTTTTGCCCATAGCCCGAGACCGAGCAATAGACCAGAGCGGGGCGCAGTGCCGACAGGGTGTCATAATCCAGGCCCAGGCGGGCCATCACGCCGGGGCGAAAGTTCTCCAGTACCACGTCGACCTTTGCGGTCAGGCGGCGCACCAATTCACGGCCCTGATCGCTTTTCATATCCAATTCCAGGCTTTTCTTGCCGCAATTGATTTGCCCGAAATAAGCGCTTTGTCCGTCGCGAAAGGGGGGCGCGTGGCGCAATATATCACCGCCCGGCGGCTCGACCTTGATAATCTCCGCCCCCATGTCCGCCATCAGCCGGGTACAATACGGCCCGGCCAGAAACATGGAAAAATCCAAAACCCGAATGCCGTCCAACGGCCCCGGCGCCAGCCCGCCTGCCTGATCGTTCATGCAACTACGCCTTTAATTTCGCTACCAGCCGCCACATTAACGCCTCGGCGCCATGGGGGACAATGCTGTCGGGATGCCGCGCCACCTATCCGGTCAACCGGGCCCGCATAATGGGCATGCCCAGGCAGTGGTTCGGGTCTCTTTGCTATTTGTTAATATTAAGTCTCCATGGTGAATACTTGGACCGGATCAAGTGACGATGGCCTCGGGGCCAAAAAACTAGGACTGTCATGAAAAGTGGCTTTTTAGGGACGACGGCCATGGCCGCGGGCGCAATGTTGCTTGCCACCGGCACCGCGCAGGGCGCGGAAAAAATCCAACTCGGCCTGGGTGGTTATTTCAAGGCCTTCGTGGTTGGCGGTAAGCAGAATGACGGCCCCGGCCTGGACGCACGCAATCACGGGGTTGCTCAGGAATCCGAGATCCACTTTACCGGCGAAACGACACTGGATAACGGCATTACCTTAGGCGTCAATGTGCAACTGGAGGGCGAGACCAGCGCAGATCAGATCGGCGAATCCTACATCTATGCCTCGGGTACCTTTGGCAAGCTGATCTATGGCCAGGAAAATCCGGCATCGGATCTTATGTTCTACGGCTCTCCCTGGGCGATCGATGGCGTGGGCCTGGCCTCGCCGGACCATGTATTCGTTACATTGGGTAACGCGGTGGGCTCGCCCACAGTGGTCAGCGACATTTCAGGCGATGCCGAGAAGCTCACCTATTTCACGCCACGCATGGGCGGTTTTCGATTGGGCCTGTCCTATACTCCGGACAATTGCGCGCCACCGGCCGCGGCCTGCACCAGCGCCGGCACCGGATTGCAAAGTCAGCTCGACACCGGCCAGCAGTCGGAAGCCGTCGAAATCGGCGCCAATTATCTGCGCCGGATCAGCGGCCTGGATTTGGCGCTGTACGCCGGGATGACCAAAGGTAACGTGGAAGGTACCGCCGCGGCCGTCACCGCCGCCGGGGCGGAAGATCAGGACCAATGGGGCCTTGGCGTAGAGTTTAGTTTTGGCGGCCTTACCTTCGGCGCCGATTACCGTAAGGACGACCTGGGTACCTCTGCCGCCGACACGGACCGTACGGACTATTCCGTGGGCCTGACTTATGCCCTGGGCGATTGGACGATCGGCACGGCCTATGCCCATGGCGAGGTCGAGGCCGGCGCCGGCCTGGGTCAGGACGAAACCGATGGCTATCAGGTCGGCGCGGCCTACGCCTTGGGGCCGGGTATTACGTTGACCAGCGGCATTACCTATTGGGACGTGCAGGACAATCTGAACGCAGTGGCGGTAGAGAATACCGCGACGGTATTCGTCTTCGGAACATTGCTGTCGTTTTAAACAAATTTTTTCGAGATTGACCGGAGCACGCGCTGGCCCCTCTACTGCCGATAGGCCGTGACGGCGTTGTCGTCGAACAATTTGCGGTGGGCGCACTTATTCCACGATGCCTTCCAGCAAATGGCGGCCGTCCCGATCCTCTATCTCCAGCACCCAGATATCGGGGTCCATGTTTAACTGCCGCGCGATATAGGCATCCGCCTCCGCCTCCGGCACCAGGGTATCGCCGGTGGCCCGCCGCCATTGCCGGCCGCCATCCATGCCATTGCTGTCCAGGGTATTGGCCGGTGCCAGAACCACGCAGCCCGGGCCCAGATGATTGACCTTGATGATGATCGCGCCGGCGGAGCCGTCACCGCGGCGGACCACCACGGCCGGGATGGCATGGGCGTTACATTTGCGGATGTGGGCCCTGATCCACAATTCCGCCGTGACACGCGGTGGTGTCAAACCTGGCCATGCCGGTGGCAATCGACCACATGGTCGTTGATCATGCCCACCGCTTCCATGAAGGCGTAACAGATGGTCGGCCCGCAAAAACGGAAACCGCGTTTTTTCAGATCCTTGGACATTGCCTGGCTGGCGCCGTTTTCGGTCGCTATTTCGCCGGTCCGGCGCGCCTTGTTCACCACCACCTGGCCATCGACGAAGGACCAAAGGTAATCGGCGAAGGCGCCCCGCCCCGCGGCCATGATATCCTGCCAGGCCTTGGCATTACCAATTGTGGCGACGATTTTCGCCCTGTTGCGCACGATGCCCGCGTCCGCCATCAAGGCCTCGACTTTGGCATCGCCGTAGTTGGCGATGACCTCCGGATCGAAGCCGTCGAAGGCGGCGCGGAAATTGTCCCGTTTGCGCAAAATGGTGAGCCAGGACAGGCCAGCCTGGAAGCCGTCCAATATCAGCTTTTCGAATAGCGCCCGGTCATCCCATTCGGGCACCCCCCATTCCTCATCATGATAGGCCACGTAGGTCGGATCGTCGCCACACCAGGCGCATCGGGTCAGGCCATCGTCATGGCGGATGCTCATGCTTTCGGCTCCGGCAATTCGAAATCGGCCCAATCCGGCATCCGAAGCGTCACCGTTGCCGCGCCGGCGGTCAGGCTTCGCCCCAGTCCGCCGGCCTCGGCCAGACGGTCGACCCGGACCAGGGCCAAACCGCGATCCCCCCGGCCGGAGCGCATCACGGCAACCTCCCGCTCCGCCGCCAGCAACGGCGTGCCGGGATCGGGCAGCGGGCCATCGATACGGACCGGCAACAACCGTTTGCGCACCAGGGCGCGGTACTTTGTGCGCGCGGTCAATTCCTGGCCGACGAAACAACCTTTGTCGAAATCAACGCCATGCAGGCGTTCCAAATTGCTTTCCAGCATCAGGGATTTATCAACCACCAGATCACGGCCGCTATCGGGCAGGGCCAGGCCCAGGCGAAAATAGTCGTAGTCCGCCGCCTCGCCTGGGCTAACCCCGGCCAAAGCCAGCATGGCGCCGGCCTGGCCTCTGGGGGCGATGATCCGCGCCCCGGCCCCTTCCAGGCGGGGATCCATGAAGGCAATGCCGTCGCCAAACGGTTTGGCGGCGCCGGCACCGCCGGCCAGGCCGAGAGCCGTATCCGTGCCCATCCCGAAGGCCGCACAAACTTCCCACTCGGCACTGGCATCCGCAATCTTCACGTCGGCGCGCAGGCGATACATGTTTAACCGTTTGGTCAACGCTTCCAGGCGCGCGGCTTCCCCATCCAACAGCAATTCATCGCCCTGCCGCACCAGGAAAAAATCGAACAGGTATTTGCCCTGGGGTGTCAGCAGCGCGCCATAGACCGCGCCTCCGGGCGTCAGTTCATCAAGGTCACGGGTAATTATGGCCTGCAGGAAGGGCAGCACATCCGCCCCCGACAGGCGCAGGACGCCGCGCGCCGGCAATAGACAATATTTTGCTTCCACCATTCACTCCCCAATGGTTATACATGCACTCAGCCATGGCCCTTGGCAAGGGCTCATGGCCGCCCCTCAACCCAGGCCAGCCGCCGCCAATCGGGGACCCGCCAGAACGGCGATGAAAATCCTGTTTATTAGTCATAACCGGCTTGGCGATGCCGTCCTTTCGACGGGGTTGCTGCAGCATCTGGTGCACCATCACCCCGATGCCCGGCTGACCATTGCCTGTGGACCGGTGCCCGCACCCCTGTTGGCCCTGGCCCCGAACGTGGAGGCCATGGTGGTGATGGAAAAAGCCCCCCTGGCCGGTCATTGGCGGCATCTGTGGCGGCGGGCAGCCGGGCAGCGTTGGGACCTGGTGGTGGATCTGCGGGCCTCGTTGCTGGCCTGGCTGTTGCGCGCCGGGAAACGCCGGGTGCTGCGCTCGACCGGTAACGATCTGCACCGGGTGCGCCGTGCGGCGGAAGTCCTGCAACTGTCCGAGCCGCCGGCGCCCACATTGTGGCTGCGCCCGGAACACGAGCAGGCGGCAGCGGTCCGCCTGCCGCCAGGCAGCCCGATCCTGGCCCTGGGCCCGACCGCCAATTGGGGCGGCAAACAATGGCCGATCGAACGCTTTAAGGAACTGGCCGGGCGTCTGACCACCCCAGACGGCCTTTTTCCCGCTGCCCGCGTCGCCGTGTTTGGCACCGCCAACGAACGGCTCGCCGCCCAGCCCTTGCTGGACGCATTGCGCGGCGAACAGCTTATCGATCTGATCGGCCGCATCGATCTGCCGGAGGTGCTGGCCTGTCTGCGCCGCAGCGACTTCTTCATCGGCAATGATTCTGGTTTGATGCACATGGCCGCCGCCGCCTCGATCCCCACCCTGGGCTTGTTCGGCCCCACCCGCGAGGAATTGTACGGCCCCTGGGGCGAGGGGTCGGCGTCGGTCCGAACCGACCGCGACTTTGACGACATCCGCAACGATCCGGCATACGATTACCGCAAACAGGATAGCTGGATGACCACATTATCGGTTGCAAAGGTGGAAGCGGCGGCCCGGGCCCTGCATGCCAGGATCGCGGAGATGGCGGGATGAATGCGCCCCGTCTCTCGGTGCTGGTGGTTGCCCATAACGAGGCCGCGCAGTTGGCTGATTGTCTGCGCGCGCTGGATTTCGCCGACGAACTGGTGGTGGTGCTGGACAGATGCACGGACGACAGCAAATCCATCGCCAGACAATTCGAGGCCCGATTGGTGGAAGGCGCATGGGAAATAGAGGGGCATAGGCGGAACACGGGTATCGATGCCTGCGAAGGCGCCTGGATACTGGAGGTGGATGCGGACGAGCGGGCCAGCGCGGCGCTGGGCTGGGAAATCAAGGCCGCCATTGAAGGCCTGAATGACGGCTATTTTCTGCTGCCGTTCGATAATTATATCGGGGGGCGCCTGGTCCGCCACGGCTGGGGCGGCTCGTGGGGGGTATCGGCGGCGCCCCGCCTGTTTGCCAAGGGGGCTAAAAGCTGGGGTGAACAACGCATCCATCCATCCCTGACATTAACCGGACCGCGGCGCTGGTTGAGCACGCCGATCCGACACAATGTGGACCGGGATATTTCCGACATGTTGCGGCGCCTGGACCGCTACAGCACGGCCCGGGCGGCGGATCTGCGCGCCAGTGGCAATATTGGCAGCCTGGCCGGCAACATTCGGCGGATGTTTTCCCGTTTCGGTAAATGCTACATCTCACGCAAGGGCTATCGCGAGGGGGCCTATGGTTTCCTGACCGCCCTGATGGCCGGGCTGTACCCGATCCTCTCGCACCTAAAAGCCCGGCTGGAAAAGGACTAGGTCATGCGGGTGATGCAATGCATGGCGGGAGCCAAACACGGCGGGGCGGAGGCGTTTTTTACCCGCATGGTGCTGGCCCTGCATGGCGCCGGGCTGGACCAGAGGGTCGTGCTGCGGCGGGATTCCGCGCGCGAAAAACTGCTGGCCGATGGCGGTATCGCGGCCTTGCCCCTGGCCTTTGGCGGCAAGCTGGATGTGTCCACCCGCCTTGGCCTGCGCCGGGAACTGGCCAGTTTTAAGCCGGATGTAGTGTTAAGCTGGATGAACCGCGCCGCCGCTTTCTGTCCCAAACCCACGGGCCGGTTTGTTCATTGCGGCCGCCTGGGCGGCTACTATGATTTGAAATATTATAACACCTGCGATCATTTGATCGGCAATACGGAAGGGATCGTCGGCTATCTGATCGAACAGGGCTGGCCGGCGGAGCGGGCACATTATCTGCCCAATTTTGTCGCCACCGCCGCGGCGGAACCGATGCCGCGACGCGAGCTGTCCACCCCGGACGACGCGGCCGTGATTCTTGCCCTGGGACGGCTGCATCGGAACAAAGCCTTCGATATCCTGATCCAGGCCATGCGCCGGCTGCCCGATGTCTATTTGTGGCTGGCGGGCGAAGGGCCGTTGGAGGCGGAGTTGCGCCGGCAGGCCGTGCATTTCGGCGTGGCGCCGCGTATCCGTTTTCTCGGCTGGCGGGAGGATCCGGGCGCGCTTTACGCCGGCGCCGATGTGGTCGTCTGCCCGTCGCGTATCGAACCCTTGGGCAACGTTGTGTTGGAGGCCTGGGCCCGGCGCAAACCCATCGTCGCCGCCGCCGCCGACGGGCCGGAGGCGCTGATCCGCGACGGCGAAAATGGCCTGTTGGTGCCCGTCGATGACGTGGAAGCACTGGCCGCCGGGATCAATCATATGCTCAGCAACCGGGAGACGGCCCTGGCCATGACCCAAGCGGGCCATGACGATTATCTGGCCGATTACAGCGAGGCGGTGGTGGTACAACGTTATCTGGAATTTTTCGACAAAGTGGCCGGTCATAGTTCCGGCCAAAGTCTGGGATCGTTGACATAATGTGCGGCATTGCGGGGATTATGACGGCGGACGGCGCGGCCCCGGAGCAGACCGCCCTGGATGCCATGCAGGCCGCCCTGCGCCACCGCGGTCCCGACGGTGCCGGGCAATATAGTGGTGCCGGGATCGGTATGGTGCATACCCGGCTGGCCATCATCGATCTGGAAACCGGCGACCAGCCCATAATTAGCCCGGATGGTACCGCCCTGATCGCCAATGCCGAGATTTACAACTATCTGGAATTGCGCGAGACCCTGCGCGAGGCGCCGCTGAAAACCCAGTCCGATTGCGAACCGGCATTGTATTTGTACCGCCGGGATGGCCTCGACTTTGCCGATCGGCTTCGCGGCATGTACGCCATCGCCATTTACGATCCGGGCGAAGGGCAATTGATCCTGGCCCGCGATCCCTTTGGCATAAAGCCGATTTATTATGTCGAAGGCTCGTTTGGTTTTGCTTTCGCGTCGGAACCGACGGCCTTGATAAAGGCCGGTTTGGTGCCGCCCGGCCTGGTCGAGCAGCCACTGCACGAAATGCTGCAAATGCAGTTCACCACCGGCCGGGGCAGCATCCATTCGAACATCAACCGGGTACTGCCGGGCGAGACCCTGGTGATCGCACAGGGCCGGATTGTTGACCGCCGGCGCCGCGGCGCCCTGCCCCTGGCGCCGCCCAGGCAGCTGGACGAAACCACCGCCTTGGCGGACTTGGAACAGGTTCTGCTGGACAGCGTCGAGGTGCACCAGCGATCCGACGTGCCCTATGGCATGTTCCTGTCGGGCGGCATCGACAGTTCCGCGCTGTTGACCCTGATGGCCCGTTTGAACGACCAGCCCGTGCGCGCCTTCACCGCCGGCTTCGAAGGCACGAGGGCCCATGACGAACGGGCACAGGCCCGCGCCCTGGCCGACCACCTGGGCGCCGAGCATCATGAAATCAGCTTCGACGAAAACGATTTCTGGTCCCTGTTGCCCCGGGTCGCCGCCGAGATCGACGATCCGGCGGCGGACTACGCCGTGTTGCCGACCTACAAATTAGCGGCGGCGGCACGGCAAGCGGGCCTGAAAGTGGTGCTCTCTGGCGAGGGCGGCGATGAATTGTTCGCCGGCTATGGCCGCTACCGCGATGCCCAGCGGCCTTGGTGGGTGGGCGGACCGCGTACCATGCGCCGTACCGGCCGCTTTGACCGTCTGGGAGTCTTGCGCCAGTCATCGGATAGCTGGCGGGACGGCATCCGTGCCGCCGAAAGCACCCTGGGCGCCGCCGATTTGAGCCGGCTGCAACTGGCCCAGGCGATTGATTGCGCGGCCTGGCTGCCGAACGATCTGTTGATCAAGCTGGACCGTTGCCTCATGGCCCATGGGGTGGAAGGGCGGACGCCATTTCTGGACCCGAGAGTGGCCGATTTCGCCTATCGCCTGCCGGATGATTTGAAGTTGCGGGACGGCCGGGGCAAGTATCTGTTGCGCCGTTGGCTGGCCGAGGCGAACCCGGCGGCCAAACCGTTCAACCGCAAACGCGGCTTCACGGTGCCGGCCGCGGAATGGATTCGCGGCCGGGGCAACGAACTGGGACCCCTGGTCGCGGCGCAACCGGGGATCGAGGCCATAGCCATACCCGGCCGGGTCGCCGCGTTGTTTCAAAAAGGCGGCAAGCGCGAGGGTTTCGCGGCCTGGACCTTGTTGTTCTATGCGCTATGGCACCGCCGTCATGTTTTGGGCGCGGAGCCGCAAGGCGATGTCTTTGAAACCCTGGCCACCGCCGCGTAGCGCAGCCCGGAAACGCTCTTGGGACGTTTAATTTTAGGAGATAACCATGGCCGAGACTTTTGATCTGTTGCTGCGCGGGGGCACCCTGGTCACCCATAACGGCGTCGGCCCGGGGGATATCGGCGTCCGGGACGGGCGCACGGCGGCCATGGGCGATCTGACCACGGCCGCCGCCGCCGAGGTCGTGGATGCCCAGGGGCTGCACATCCTGCCCGGTGTGATCGACACCCAGGTACATTTCCGTGAACCGGGCGGCGAGCATAAGGAAGACTTCGAGTCCGGCTCCCGCGGCGCGGTTCTGGGCGGGGTCACGGCGGTGTTCGAGATGCCCAACACGGCGCCCCTGACCACCGATCCAGAGGCGCTGGCGGACAAACTGGCACGTGCCAGGGGCCGGATGTGGTGCGAGCACGCCTTCTTCATGGGTGGTACGGGGGAGAACGCGGAGCAACTGGCGGATCTGGAACGGCTGCCGGGCTGTTGCGGCGTAAAACTCTTCATGGGCTCCTCCACGGGCAACCTGTTGACCGAGGACGACCCTACCTTGCGCCGCATCCTGGGCGCCATCCGGCGCCGCTGCGCCGTGCATGCCGAGGACGAGCCCCGCCTGAAAGAACGCCAGCATCTGGCGGTCGAGGCCGCGGACCCCGCCGCCCACCCGGTCTGGCGGGACACCGAAACCGCCCTGCGCGCCACGAAACGCCTGATCGCCATCGCCCGAGAAACCGGCGCCCGGGTGCATGTGCTGCATATCACCACCGCCGAGGAAATACGCTTTCTGGCCCAACACAAGGACATCGCCTCGGTCGAAGTGACGCCACAGCATCTGACCCTGGCGGCGCCCGATTGTTATACCGATTTAGGCACCCGGGCGCAGATGAACCCGCCGATCCGCGAGGCGAGCCACCGGGACGGATTGTGGTGGGGACTGGATCAGGGCGTGGTGGATGTTATCGGATCGGACCATGCCCCGCACACCCTGGCGGAAAAGGCCGAGACCTATCCGGCCAGCCCGTCCGGCATGCCGGGGGTACAGACCCTGTTGCCGATCATGCTGGATCATGCCGCCGCCGGACGGTTAAGCCTGTTGCGCCTGATGGACCTGACCTCGGCCGGGCCGGCGCGGCTGTTCGGCATCGCCGGCAAGGGCCGGATCGCCGTTGGCTATGACGGCGATTTCACCCTTGTGGATTTGCAGGCTAAACGGCGCATCTTGAATCAGGATATGGCCAATCGGTCGGGCTGGACGCCATTCCATGACCGCGAGGTTACGGGTTGGCCCATGGCCACCATTATCCGGGGCCGGATCGTCATGCGCGAGGGCGAGTTGGCGGCAAAGGCCGATGGCCGGCCCCTGCGTTTTGGCGAGACCTTGCCGGGCAGCCAGGAGGCGCTATGATCCGGCGGGAATTTTCGCGGACTTTCAATGTGATTGGAAATAGTTATGAGCGGTACCTTCAAGGCGTGGTGGGCGACGGAAGTCGATGGCAAGGTGAATGTGGAACTCCGCGATGTGGCGGACGCCGACCTGCCGGCGAACGAAGTCACCGTGGCGGTGAAGTATTCCACCATCAATTATAAGGACGGCATGGCTGTTCAGGGCAATAAGAGCAAGATCATGCGGTCCCTGCCCATGGCGCCGGGCATCGACTATGCCGGCGTGGTCGAGGCCTCCGACAGTGCGGACTACAACTCTGGTGACGAAGTGGTGTTGACCGGCTGGGGCGTGGGCGAGGCCGTCTCGGGCGGGTTGTCCCAACGGGCCCGGGCCAAGGCCGATTGGCTGGTGAAAAAGCCGGACGGCTTGTCCCTGCCGCAAACCATGGCCATCGGCACCGCCGGTTTCACCGCCATGATGAGCGTCCTGGCCCTGGAAGATGCCGGCGTGAAGCCTGGCGACGGCGATGTCATCGTGACGGGCGCGGCGGGCGGCGTCGGCTCTGTCGCCGTCGCCGTGCTGGCAAATCTGGGTTACAGCGTTGCCGCCTCCACGGGCCGGGAGAGCGAACATGACTATCTGCGGGGATTGGGCGCTTCATCCATCGTGCCGCGATCGGAATTGAGCGAACCCGGCCGGCCCATCGGCCGGGAAACCTGGGCCGGGGGCATCGATACGGTGGGCAGCCACATTCTGGTCAACGTGCTGGCCGGCACCAAATCCTTGGGCACGGTCGCGGTCTGCGGCTTGGCGGCGGGCCCCGACCTGCCGGGTACCGTGTTGCCGTTCATCCTGCGGGGGGTGCGGATCTGGGGCATCGATTCCGTCTATTGCCCAGCCGCGCGGCGGGCGCAAACCTGGGCCCGTCTGGCCAGGGACCTGCCTCTGGACAAACTGGATGCCATGACCAATGTTAAGCCCATGGCCGACGTGCCCGCCATAACCGCCGATATCCTGAAGGGCCAAGTGCGCGGCCGCACGGTGATCGACGTCAACGCCTAGATCAAACAGCCCAAAAACGGAATCGTTTTTCGGCTGATAATTTGATCTAATTCTTGGAGGTAGAGCAACTTGTCTGCGTTCAATTGAACGCAAGTTGCTCTAGAGCAATTTTTTTCCGCTTGAATTTTACGAGGTAGATATGAGCAAGGATAACACAGGGGGTGAGCCGCTTCGCTTGACCGCCCTGGCCCACGGCGGCGGCTGAGGCACCAAGATCGCCCCCGCCGTGCTGCGGGAGCTGCTTGCGAACCTGCCAAGGCCCGCGCCCAATGCCGATCTGCTGGTCGGCAATGGTACCGGTGACGATGCCGCCGTCTATCGCATCGACGAAAACCGCGCGATGGTGGCGACGACGGATTTTTTCTCGCCCGTGGTCGACGATCCATTCGACTTTGGCCGCATTTCGGCCACCAATGCCCTGTCGGACATCTATGCCATGGGGGGACGCCCGGTTTTGGCCCTGGCCATTCTCGGCATGCCCATCGACAAGGTTTCCACGGACACCATTCAGCGTATTTTAGCCGGCGGCGCATCGGTCTGCAAGGATGCGGGCGTCCCCATCGCAGGTGGTCATTCCATTGATACCCTGGAACCGATATACGGTCTGGCGGCGATCGGCATAGTGGATATCGACAACATCAAGCGCAATGTGGACGCCCGGCCCGGCGACGCGCTGATCCTGGGCAAGGGCCTGGGCACGGGCTTTCTCGCCTCCGCCATGAAGGCGGGAACCCTGTCGCCGGACGGCTATCGGGAAATGATCGATTGCACGACCCGCCTGAACGACATTGGTGCCGAACTTGGGGAACGGAGGGATGTACATGCCATGACCGATGTCACCGGTTTTGGCCTGCTGGGGCATTTGAGCGAGATTTGCCAGGGCTCAGATGTCGCGGCACAAGTGAACCTGGGCGCCGTGCCGATGCTGACGGTAGGCCGGGCGTTGGCCCAGGCGGGCGCGAATACCGGGGCGACCGGGCGCAACCGCGTGGCATTCAGCGATGGCGTGGCGCTGCCCGGCGATCTCCCCGACTGGCAGAATAATATGCTCTACGACCCCCAGACCGCCGGCCCCCTGTTGGTCGCCTGTGAGCCGGGCGCGGCGGAAGAGGTCTTGGCCCTGTTTCATGCCCGTGGTTACCCAGCTGCCGCCATTATTGGCCATTGCGCCGAGCACGGCACGGGCGACCCCAATATTATCGTTAGATAGACAAATCCAGCGGCGCGCCCCGGCGCAGCACGGCACGGGCCTGTTCCGTATCATCGCCATTTACCCGGTGCAGGCATAATCCGGGATGCAGGATGGTGGGGCCTTTGCCCTGCACCCGGGCCCGAACGATGACCCGCTTGGCCGGCGTGCCCGGCCGCGCCCAAAGGGGAAAAATCACCATGTCGCCGGCGCCATGCCCCAGGCCGGACAGCAGCGGTGCCAGGCGGTCGCTGCGATGGATCACGGTTATGGAGCCGCCCGATGCGGTGCGCCGCAAACAAAAGGCCAGCCAATCTTGCAGCGGCGTTTCACCTTCGCCGTGGGCCAAGGCCTTGCCTTGATCGGGGGGCGGGGAGCCGTCGCCACGGGCATGAAATGGCGGGTTACAAACCGTGTGATCGAAGATTGTCTGGCCGATTTCAGGTGGCGGTTGGCGAATATCCCCCGCCACGATGGCGACTCTCGCCGACATCTTGTTGCTGGCGATGTTGCCAGCCGCCAGGCCGACCAATTCGGGCTGAATTTCCAGACCGCGAATGGACAGATCAGGGCAACGCAGGGCCAGACACAGGGATACCGCCCCAACACCGGCGCCCGCATCCAGAACTGTCTGTCCCAGCCGCGCCGTCACCGCCGCCGCCAACAGGATGGCGTCCGAGCCGGCGCGGTAACCGTGGCGGGGCTGTGTCAGCAGGATGCGCCGGTCCAACAAACCGTCTTGCGTAACCTCCCGCGCCCTATCCGTATCCACGTCTCTAAGATCCCGCTTCAATTCCCGCCTCGGCCAATAAGGCACGGGCCTCATCCAGGACCATCAGGCGCCGGTTGAAGGCGCCGATAGATCCCTCGGTGACAGAGATATGACGATCCAAAAGTATGTTTTCGATGCCGGCGTCGCGCAAATAGGCCTCCACCCATGACAGCAAGACCAGATCATTGCTGCGTAGTAGTTCGATCATCACCCGTTCCTGTTGCCCATTCCCGCCATTGCGGTCTTGCATTATGGCCTCGTATTGCAGTCTATAGGCCCAGCGGCAGGGAGTCGCGGGGAACCAGAGGAAAGCCGGGTGGCGAACGTTATACATTTGGAAAATTCGGCGCCCCGGCGGGCCTCGATGGAGTCGCTGATGCAGATGGTTGGCGACGATCTGATCAAGGTCAACCACACTATCCTTGACGGCATGCACAGCCGGGCGCCGCTGATCCCGCAATTGGCCGGACACATCATCGCCTCGGGTGGCAAGCGTCTGCGGCCCATGTTGACCTTGGCATCCACGCGCCTGTGCGGCTATGTGGGAGAGCGCCAGATAGGCTTGGCCGCGGCGGTGGAATTTATCCATACCGCCTCGTTACTGCATGACGATGTGGTCGATGAAAGCGATCTGCGCCGTGGCGATGCCACCGCGAACGTGCTGTGGGGCAATCAGCCCAGTGTCCTGGTCGGCGACTTTCTGTTTTCCCGCGCCTTTCAGATCATGGTTCAGGACGGCAGCCTGGAAGTGCTGCGGGTTCTGGCCAATGCCTCGGCCATCATTTCGGAAGGCGAGGTGATGCAGCTGGAAACCATGAATAACGTGGAGATCCCGGAAGAAAAATATCTCGAGGTTATTGCCGCCAAAACCGCCGCTCTGTTCGCCGCGGCCTGCCGTATCGGCGCCGTCATCGCCGATCGCGGGTCGGTGGAAGAGGACGCCCTGGAAAATTTCGGCCGTAACCTGGGCGTCGCCTTTCAATTGGTCGACGACACCCTGGACTATTCCGCCCAACAGGCCACCTTGGGCAAAACCGTGGGCGATGATTTCCGCGAGGGCAAGGTGACCCTGCCGGTCCTGCTGGCTTTTCGCCGGGGCGATGAAGACGGGCGCGCTTTCTGGCGCCGTTGTATTTCCGACGGCAAGCAGGGCGATGGCGATCTGGAAAAGGCCATGGAATTGTTGCAGCGGCACGACGCCTTGCATGATTCTATTGAACGGGCCCGCCATTATGGCGCCATGGCCCGCGACGGCCTGGGCATCTTCCCGGATGGCGAGGCCAAACGCGCGCTGATCGACGTGGTCGATTTCTGCATCGAGCGCGCCTATTAGGGCGCATTCGGACTATTCCCGGCCTTGCCGCCGCACTTCTTGAGCGCTATAAGCACGCGGTCCGCCATGCTGAATGGCGGGCGAAGTTTGCCGGAGTGTAGCTCAGCCTGGTAGAGCACCGTCTTCGGGAGGCGGGGGTCGGAGGTTCGAATCCTCTCACTCCGACCAATGAAAAAACAGCTATAATATCAAGCCGTTAATTGCCCCTTTCGCTTTTTAAGCGAGAGGGGTCTTCCTTTTCAATCCTGCCGTATTCCTGCCCCATGGCGTTCGCTCAGCGCGGCCAACAGCTCGTCCCGGCTGGCGGCGAAATCACTGGCCCGCCATTCGGCCTCCAGCGCCCGCAGGGCCTTGCCCACCCCTGGGCCAGGGCGCATGCCTGCCGCAAGGGCATTCCGGCCCGACAGGGGGAAGGATGGCGGGGCTGCCTCTTGAATACGGATGAGGAGTTCCGGGAGGCCTTGTTGCAGCGCCAGATCGCCGATTGGTTCGACGCCATGGTCATAAAGCAATTGCCGCAGGGTTGTACGCGCCATGCCGGCGGTTATTTCAACGGGCGGTGCCATTAGGAAACCCAGGCGGCGGCTTTGCTTGCCGGAAAAGCGCAGGCGTTGACCGATGGCCTGGGCCGCCCGGGCGCCGCCGATGGCGATGGCGGAAAGGCGGCGCAAGGGGTCGCCATCCGATTTGGCCAGGCCGTCGAGGTTAAAGCCCGCGGGCAGGACTTGTTGCAGGACCCCCGCTCCCGCCATCAGTTCCAGGCTGGACGAGGGGTCGGGCGCGGCCAACAGCTTGAAGATTTCGTCGCGCACCCGTTCGCCGCTGAGGCCGCCGATGCCCGGCGCGGCGGTGGTGCAAGCGGCCAGGGCCGGCCTGTCCGGCGCCCCCTGTCCGAAAAGTGCGAGAAAGCGGAAGAAGCGCAGGATGCGCAGTTTGTCCTCGGCGATCCGTTGCGCGGCATCGCCCACGAACCGCACCCGCCCGGCCGCCAGATCAGCCCTGCCTCCGACCGGATCATATAGCTGCCCATCCATGCCGGCATAGATGGCATTGATGGTGAAATCGCGGCGCGCCGCATCCTGACGCCAATCGTCGGTGAAGGCAACCGTGGCGTGGCGGCCGAAATTTTCCACGTCCACGCGCAGGGTCGTGATTTCGAAATTCCGGCCCTCGACGATCGCGGTGACGGTGCCATATTTCAGGCCCGTGGGGATAACCTTGATGCCGCTATTTTCAAGCAGGCGCATGTTGTCGCCGGGCAATTGATCGATGGCGAGATCCAGATCACTGCTGTCCCGGCCCAACAGCCCGTCGCGCACGCAACCGCCGACAAAGCGCGGCGTTGCCCCCGCCGACCCCAGGGCCGCCAACACCGCGCGGCTGGCCGCCGCCGTCAACCAGGTTTGCTGCATGAGGGGCTGCATTCCGCCAAAGCCTAATTTGCTTTGTTGAATTGGCCAGGCACCATTTTGCCGTCTTGCACATGAGGTGCCACATATTTACCCCCCGCCGGATCCCCGGTAAAGGCCCAGACGGCAATCAACGAGGCCACCATCAACGTCAAGCCGGCGGAGAACAGCCAATACCAGGGCGCTTCATCAAAGGCCTGGCCCTTTTCCCGGGCCCGGCGGGTCGCGAACAGGTACAGGCCATAGGCGATGAACGGCAGCAAAAAGGGAACAAGGTGAAAAAGTATCTTGCGGATCATGTTTGGTACCCGGACTAGAGCCCATTTCGTCTAAATGTGCTCGGATTATTTAGGATAGAGCAATTGAAGCAATCACTTAAGCCGCGATAGCGACGGCGGTTGGTCGAAAATTGCGCTAAAGCAGATCATGGACGCGGCGGTACAGGTTCATCAACATCCCCGCCGTGGCGCCCCAAATGTAAAACTCCCCGTAGGGCATGGCGTAATATTGCCGTTGGCGGCCGTTATACTCCCGGCTGTGGCGTTGATGATTGTTCGGATCGAACAGGAATTCCAAGGGTACCTCGAACACGTCGGCCACTTCGAAATCATCCACGTTCAAATCGAAACCCAGGCGCACGAAGCCCACCACCGGGGTAATGTGAAAACCCGTTCCGGTTTCGTAATCATCCAGATAACCGGCCACTTCCACATAGTCCCGGGCCAGGCCGATTTCTTCCTCGGTCTCGCGCAGGGCGGTCTCGATTACGTCCAGGTCATCTTCCTCCACCCGGCCACCGGGAAAGCTGATCTGTCCGGCATGATGGTGCAGATGGTCTGTTCGTTTGGTCAACAACACGGTCAGGCCGGTGTTATGTTCGATCAAGGGCACCAGCACCGCCGCCGGTTTCAGGCGTTCTTCACCATCCACCCAGTCCTTCATGAACGGGTTCAGATCATGGTCTCCCGTGCTGTGACGCAAGTCGTCATGGGCACGGGAAGTGGCCATGGGGCGAAGTTTGGAAACAATACGGTCTCGCAACAGTGGCTCCTATCTAGAGCGTTTCTGGGCTATTCTGGGTCATTCAGGGTAGCGAACCAATGGGGAAAAAGACACCGGCGCTCCAGATGCCAAACTGGCTTTTACCATTCCGTTCTTCCTCCACCGCCAAATCGACCAGATCATAGAAGATGGCACGGCTGATCAACGCTTCCAAGCGCGCGCGCACATGCAGATACGGAGACGGCTCTTCGGTGACCGGGTCAATCTCCACCCGAATGGGATGTTCGGGCCCCGCCATGACCTCGTCATCCACGTTGGTGCGAAAGGTAAGGACCTGGTCCCGCCCCTGGTGATGCACCGTCATGGCCACCGCCTGAAAGGGCGCATCGTCAACGGTGATGGCAAACTTCTCCACCGGGGTCACAAGATAATACGTCCCGTCCTGATCATGGCGCAGGATCGATGCGAACAGTCGCACCATTTTTGGGCGCTTGATCAGCGAACCCAGATAGTACCAGGCGCCATCGCGGGCAATGCGCATGTCCATGTCACCGGAGAAATCAGGCTGCCACGTCTCCACCGGCGGCACCTTTCCTTGCGGCAGTTGGGCCGCGATCGCTGTAATCGCCGCCATCGCCTTTTCATCAAGCATTTGTTTTCTCACATCGGAACGTTTTCGCGTCTGAGTTAATTACCCCTCGTTCGAACGCGCTCTGGCCCTTCGCTCGCGTAATCGTTACCCTATGAGCAGGATCAAAGTCAGGGACTTTTCAATATAGTGGACAACATGCCATCCGTCAGCGAAGCCGACAATCAATTGATCGCCGAGACCGAGGTCGCCGTCGAACGTATTGCCAAGGTACGGCAAATGATTGGACGCGTCATCTTTGGTCAGGAAGCGGTGATAGATGAAACCCTGGTGACCCT
>JAKZRK010000086.1:0-16884 GCA_047518225.1 Alphaproteobacteria bacterium
GGTGTACCCAACGCCCGGGAAAATCAGAATATACCCCGCCGCAACTACACAAACAGCGCAAAAAACCTCGACATCACGCTTGCAACCAACAAAAAAGCAAGCAAATCATACCGTTGCTGACTTTTTCAGCAGCCTGCTAGCCGTTATTGTCATTCCAGTGTGCGGTCCCCTGCGATTTGCGACGATTGCCGTCGGGGCGGGGTATCTGCTATGAGAATACGATAATAAATAAAACAATGGATGGGCACGGCATGCAAATCGATGGACAGGTAGCAATTATTACCGGCGGCGCCTCGGGCCTGGGCGAGGGCACGGCCAAGGAACTGGCCGACGCCGGTGCGAACGTGGCGATTTGGGACATTCAGGAAGATAAAGGCATGGCCGTGGCGAAGGCCGTGGGCGGGGTCTTTTGCAAATGCGATGTCACCTCCGAAGACAGCGTGATCGCTGCCCTTGGCGAGACCAGGGAGGCCCTGGGCACGGCCCGCATTCTGATCAACTGCGCCGGCACCGGCGTGGCGGTCAAGACCACCTCGCGCGGCGCCGCCCATCCCCTTGATCAGTTCGAGCGGATCATCAAGATCAACCTGATCGGCACCTTTAATTGCATCCGCCTGGCCAGCACCGATATGGTCGACTTGGAGCCGTTGGCGCACGGTGAACGCGGCGTGATTGTCAACACCGCTTCCGTCGCCGCCTTTGACGGTCAGGTCGGCCAGGCCGCCTACTCCGCCTCGAAAGGCGGTATTGTCGGCATGACCCTGCCAGTGGCCCGGGACCTGGCGGACAAGGGCATCCGTGTCTGCACCATCGCGCCGGGTATCTTCGAGACACCCCTGTTGGGCACCCTGCCGGACGACGTACGGGCCTCGCTGGCCGCCAGCGTGCCGTTTCCCAAGAAACTGGGCCTGCCCAGCGAATATGCCCAACTGGCCCGGCAGATCGTGGAAAACGTCATGCTGAATGGCGAGACCATCCGCCTGGACGGCGCCATCCGCATGGCGCCCCGCTAGAGGACATTGGCGGCTCGGATTAGAGCGAATGCTTCAATCCGCCGCGATGCTATCGATGAAGCCGGCCAGGGCGATGTCCCGTTCGCTCAGGCCGGCAACGTCGTGGCTGGTTAGGACAATATCGACCCGGTTGTAAACATTGCGCCATTCCGGGTGGTGGTTCATGGCCTCGGCTTTCAGGGCGATACGTGTCATGAAGGCGAAGGCGGCATTGAAATCCTTGAAAGTGAAAGATTTTCCGATGGCGTCCCGGTCGTCTTGCACCAGCCAGCCGGACAGGCCGGCCAATGCGTCCCGGCGGTGACTCCAGTCCAATAGATCGCTCATAGCGCTGCTCCATTTCGAATATGGCCTATTTCGGCCGAAAGCCGGTGGCTTCGCGGCGGGCCTGTTGCAGTTGCGCCGGCGTCATGCGGGCCGCCAGCAAGCCCCGGGAGCGCCGTGCCTTTTGCGCCACCGCGCTGCCCTCGCCGCGGTCCACACCCTGGGGCATGGCGGCCAAGCGCAGCCATTTATAAGCTTGAATTGGGTCGTAGGGCAGGCCGTTGGCCGTCATATAGTGCACCGCCAGATTATATTGCGCCCTGGCGTGGCCCCGCGCCGCGGCCCGGCGATACCAGTTTGCCGCCGCCACCGCTTCCGCCCTGACGCCAAGGCCCGTCTGGTACATAAAGCCCAGATTGAACTGCGCCGAGGGATATCCCTGTTCCGCCGCCCGCCGTACCCAGACGGCGCCCTTGTTGGCGTTGCGCTTGACGCCCAGGCCACGCATCAGCATGCGGCCAAGGGCATTTTGCGCCCGTGGCAGGCCGGCGCTGGCCGCAAGGCGGTACCAGCGATGCGCCTTGACCAAATCGGCCGGCCGGCCCAGGCCGTATTCATGGACCCGGTCGATGACATACTGCGCCACGACTTGGCCGAACCTGGCCATATCGGCGCAATGCTCGTCAATCTTGGTCCAGGCCGAAACGGCGTAGGCGAGCAGGCAGAAGGTGGTCGCGTCGGGGTCGATTTTGCCGCGCGGATTTTGCCCCTGTATTCGTGAGGGCAGATCCTTGGCCAGCTTGGTGATCAGCACATGGGAGGCGGCGTAATTTTGCCGCCAGGCGCGGCCGATCCAAGCAAAAGCCTCGAACATCAACAGCGGATGGCGCAGCTCGGTGAGTTGCAAGCGGCCAAGCTGAAATTGCGACTGTGCGATACCCGCCGCCGCGGCCCGTTGCAGCCAAAACCGCCCCTCCGCCAAGTCAACCTCGCCCAACAGGCCCTTGATATGGAACATGGCTAAATCATGCTGCGCCTTGGCGTGGCCGGCCTCGGCCGCGCGGCGATAGAAAGCCCGCGCCCTTGCTTGATCTATTTCCACGCCCCGGCCCAGATTGTAGCGCCGGGCCAAGTCGTATTGGGCCTTGCGGTCGCCGCCGTCGGCGGCCAATTGCAACCAGCGCAGGGCATTTTCCAGATCCGTATCGGCCGCGATGCCGGCGGCCAGATATTGCCCCAGACGGCGTTGGGCCGGCACCACGCCCTGTTCCGCCGCGAATTGGAAATGGCGCAAGGCTTCATGATAATCCAGACCCACGCCAAGGCCGCGGTCAAAATGGCGGCCCAGGTAATAGCGCGCCCGCGCATTGCCGGATTTGGCCGCCGCCCGGCTCCACTTCAGGGCCTCGCGGTAATCTTGGGGCAGATCAACGCCGGTGAACAACAGCTCCGCCAGATCCAACTGGGCGATCGTCAGTCCCTCATCCGCGGCCCGGCGCAGCCAGGCCAGGCCGTTGTCCGGTTCTTTGTTCGCGCCGGTGCCTTTGATCAGCATAAGGCCCAGGCGGTAATGGGCCATGGCCTTGTTTTCGTCGTCCGCCGCCCCTTCCCACAGGGTCCGGGCGGCGGAAAAATCACCCTGGCCATAGGCTTTCAGGCCGGCGGAATAATCCGCCCGCGCCGGCGGGTGATAAGCTGAAACCACCCCCAGCAGCAGGATGATGCCCGCGGTCCGCCATTTCGTGGCATGCAGCCTAGCGGCAGCCCGGGCGGGGCGTTAGACTGCGGTCCATGGCAAAGGGCAAAAGAACGGCCCCTAGTTTGGCCGAAATCGAGGATCTGGCGCGGCTCACCCTGGACCGCATTCCCCCTCCGCTGCGGCAAAATTTGACCGATCTGGTGATCCAGGTGGTCGAGTTTCCCGATGACGAAACCATGCGCGTGATGGCGTTGAATACACCCTACGATCTGCTGGGAATGTATAGCGGCGTCAGTCTGGAGCGGAAAAGCGTTACCGTCGTGCCCGACGATGTGGACATCATCTTCCTGTACCGCCGGCCCCTGCTGGATTACTGGATCGAATGCGGCGAAGAGCTGAATAATATCGTGCGTCATGTCCTGATTCATGAAATCGGCCATCATTTCGGATTTTCCGATGCCGAAATGGCGGCCATTGAAGAGTCCAGGGATTGATCCAGGGCGTATTCGGCTTCCACGGTGTAAATGGCGCCCTGCCGCGCCAACTGGGACGAGAATAGGCAAAAACGGTCTAGGGTGAAGGGTGGCGAGGCATATTCGCTATAACGCGCGGCATAATCCTCGGCCTCGAAGGGCGCGATACCGTCCAGGCGGGCCAGGGTGACGTGGGCGCGGTAGCGGCGATGCTCCGGCTCCAGGCCAATGGCTTGCAGACCATGCTGGATCTTGCCATGCAGTTGGCGCAGCGCTTTATCGTTTTCAACGCCCGCCCACAGCACGCGGGCCAGCTTGCGCCCGTTGAAAAACCCGGTACGCCGCAGGGTCAGGGAAAAGGCGGGCATCCTGACCTGGTGGAGAACATCGTCAATATCCCGGGCCATGGCGCCATCGGCCTCGCCGATGAAGCGAAGGGTCAGATGCAATTGCCCGGCGTCGCGCCAGCGGGCGCCATCGACCCCGCCGCAAAGCGCGGTCAAGGTATCCTTGATCCGGTCCGGCAACGGAACCGCCACGAACAGCCGCAATCTGTCACTCCCCCGCTTTGCGATCCAGCAGGTCTAGCACATATGGCGTCATGGCATCGACAACGACCTGCACCCCGGCGGCGTTGGGATGGATGCCGTCGCGTTGATTAAGGCCGCGCCGCGCCGCCACCCCCTGCAAAAAGAAGGGATACAGGGTGACGCCATGGCGGCGGGCAAGATCGGGATAGATTTTGTTGTGGGCCTGGGCATAAATGGGTCCCAGGTTGGGCGGCGCCCGCATGCCGGCCAGCAGCACCGGCAGGCCGCGTTGGCGAAGGGTTCGTAGAATGGCGTCCAGGTTACGGCGGGTTGCGACCGGATTGATGCCGCGCAGTGCGTCATTGGCGCCCAGTTCCAGGATCACCAGATCGATCCGCCCCGTCAGGGTCCAGTCCAGCCGCGCCCGGCCGCCGGCGGTAGTCTCGCCTGATACGCTGCCGTTCCGCACCCGTACGTTGCGGCCCTGTTGCCGCAGGGCGGCTTGCAGCCGGGCCACGAAGCCATCCGCCGCCGGCAGGCCATAACCGGCGCTCAGGCTGTCGCCAAAGGCCAGGACCACTTGTTCCCCGGCCCAGGCGGCGGGTGTCGGCCATAATAGGGCGCTTAACAGCACCGCCGCCTTGACAAGCCGCGTGACGTAGCCATCTGCCACGGATACCTTGCGGGCGGATAGGGAACCCATGACAAATCCTGATGATATCATGATCGACCTGAACGATGTGCATTTGACCCTGCCCAGCGAGGCCGGGCCGGTGGACATCTTACGCGGCGTTGGCCTGTCTGTCCCCAAGGGCGAAACCGTCGGCCTGGTCGGCCCGTCGGGCTCCGGCAAGTCCACCTTGATGGCGGTGATGGCCGGCCTGGAACGCCCCAGCCGCGGCCGGGTCCAGGTGGCGGGCCAAATCCTGCAGGATTTGGGCGAGGACGCCCTGGCCCTGTTCCGCCGCGACCATGTGGGCATCGTTTTCCAATCCTTTCATCTGATCCCGACCATGTCGGCGCTGGAGAACGTCGCCATGCCGTTGGAATTCGCCGGCGTGGGGGATGCCTTCGCGGGCGCGGAGGCGGCCTTGGCCGAAGTCGGCTTGCAGCATCGGCTAAGTCACTACCCATCGCAACTATCGGGTGGCGAACAACAGCGGGTGGCCCTGGCCCGTGCCGTGGTCCGCCGTCCCAGCCTGCTGTTGGCGGACGAGCCCACGGGAAATCTGGATGGCGCCACGGGCGGGGCGATCATCGATTTGATGTTCCGCTTGCATCAGGCCGCCAATAGCACCCTGATCCTGATCACCCACGACCCCGCCCTGGCGGAACGCTGCGACCGCATCGTTCACATGCGCGATGGCCGCCTGGATGAAGCGCCGGCAATGGCGGCGGACTGATCGTAATGGTCCCGCGCCGCCTTGTTTTTACCATTGCCCGCCGGGAATTGCGCGGCGGTCTGCGCGGCTTTCGCATCCTGCTGCTGTGCGTGGCCCTGGGCGTCAGCGCCATTGCCGGGGTTGGCTCCCTATCGGACGCCCTGGTCGACGGGCTGCGCCGGGACGGCCGCCTGCTGTTGGGCGGTGATGTGGAACTGCGCCTGTCCCATCAGCCCGCCAGCCGGGCGCAATTGGCCTATTTGCGGGCCGCCGGCCAGGTCAGCCAGGCCATCGAAATGCGCGCCATGGCCCGTCGCATGGACGGACAACAGCGGGGCCTGATCGAGTTGAAGGGCGTGGATGGGCGCTATCCCTTGTATGGCCGCATGCAATTGGATCAAGGCCAGAACCTGGCCGCCGCTTTCGCGGTAAAAGACGGCCTGCCCGGCGCGGTGGCGGAAGCGGTCCTGCTGCAGCGTCTGAAACTGCGGGCCGGCGATCGGGTCCGGGTTGGCGCGGCGACCTATCGTATTGCCGCCGCCATTCAGCGGGAACCGGACAGGGGCGCCGATGCCTTTGTCCTTGGCCCGCGCCTGATGGTGGCCAAGGCCAGCCTGGAGGCCACGGAGCTGATCCGCGAAGGCAGCCAGGTGAAGTACCGCTACCGCATCGCCCTGCCGGCGAATAGGGATGTAGCGGCCTGGATCGAAGACCTTAACAGCCGTTTTCCCGATGCCGGCTGGCGCATTCGCGATGTGCGCAATGGCGCGCCGGGCTTGCAACGGTTCATCGAACGCATGCGCCTGTTCCTGACCCTGGTGGGCCTGACCGCCCTGTTGGTGGGCGGTCTGGGTATCGGCAACGCGGTGCGCAGCTTTCTGGAAGGCAAGACCGGGACCATCGCCACCCTGAAATGCCTGGGCGCGCCGTCGCGGCTGATTTTTCGCGTTTATTTGCTGTTGGTGATGACCCTGACCGGTCTGGGTGTGCTCGCGGGATTGCTGGTCGGCGCCGGCATGCCGCCGTTGCTGTCGGGCTTGCTGGCCGATCTGCTGCCATTTCAGGTGCAATTCAACTTGCACCCGCTGCCGTTATTGCTGGCCGCCACCTATGGTTTTCTGACGGCCCTGGCCTTTGCCATCTGGCCGCTGGCCCGGGCCCAGAGCGTGCCGGCGGGCGCCTTGTTCCGCGATCTCGCCGCGCCCATGCTGGCCCGGCCGTCGTGGCGTTATATGGCCCTGACCGCCCTGACCTTCGCCGCGCTGGCCGGCCTGGCCATCCTGACGGCGGAGGAGCAGCGTTTCGCCATTTGGTTCGTTTGCGGCGCGGCAGTCGCCATGGCCGCTTTCCTGGGCGCTGGATTGGGCATCGTCGATCTGGCGCGCCGCCTGCCCCGGCCGCGGTCCGGGCGCTGGGGGGCGGTGCTGCGGCTGGCCCTGACCAATCTATACCGGCCGGGCGCGGCGACCATTCCCGTGGTGCAATCGTTCGGTCTGGGCCTGTCCGTATTGGTGGCGGTAATCGGGGTTGAAGGCAACATGAATTTGCAGGTCAACGAACGGCTGCCCGAAAAGGCGCCGGCGTTTTTCTTTATCGATATCCTGCCCGATCAGGTGGCGCCATTCGCAACCCTGGCCAAGGCCATTCCGGGCGTGGATGAGATCCAGCAGGTCCCGGCCCTGCGCGGCCGCATCGTCAAGATCAATGGCATCGATGCGGCCAAACACAAGGTGGCGCCGCATGCGGCGTGGGCGGCGCATGGCGACCGTGGTCTGACCTATACCGCCCTGCCGCCACCGCACACCGAGATCGTGGCGGGGCGGTGGTGGCCGGAGGATTATTCGGGACCGCCCCTGATTTCCTTCGACGCGGCCATCGCCGAGGGTATGGACATTGGCGTCGGCGACCGTTTGACCCTGAATGTGCTGGGCCGAGAGATCGAGGCCGAAATCGCCAATCTGCGCCGCATCGATTGGTCCACCCTGGGCATCAACTTCGTGATCGTTTTTGCCCCCGGCGCCCTGGAAGGCGCCCCGCAGACCTTCATCGCGACGGCGAAAACCACCGCCGCCGCCGAATTGCCGTTGCAGATGGCGTTAACGGATACCTATCCCAACATCACCGCGATCCGTATCCGCGAGGCGCTGGAAGCGGTCAATGGCATCCTGCGCAACATCGGCATTGCCGTTCGCTCCACCGCCGCCGTGGCCCTGGCGGCGGGCATCCTGGTGCTGGTGGGCGCGGTTGCCGCCAATCACCGCCGCCGGGTCTATGAAGCTGTCGTCTTGAAGGTATTGGGTGCAACCAGAAGACGTGTGCTGGCGACTTATTTCCTGGAATACTCTCTATTGGGGCTGATTACCGCCATTCTGGCCGCCGGGGTCGGCACGGCCGCGGGTTATGCCGTGGTGGCGCAAATCATGGGCATGCCCTGGTATTGGCTGCCCAACGGCGTCCTGCTGACGACGCTGATCTGTCTGATTGTGACCGTGGGCGCGGGGATGTTGGGAACCTGGCTGGCCATGAGCCAAAAGCCCGCACCGCTGTTGCCCAACGAATAACGCCCGTAAATCGTCCTGTCCGGAATTGCCCGGCGAATCTTCGCATTGGCGGCAAATACCTTGAAATATCGGGTGGTTTCGACAATATTCAGCTTAACTTAGTTCGCGGCTTGAAACAGTCGCGATAACACGGTCATTACAATAAGGGGTTGAATAAATGGCATTGGATCCAAGGGGTTCGGTTTTCGGTCAGACCAGGGGTCGGACCGGCGCGGCAGTCGATACCCAGGTCGATGAGGGCCTGCGCGCTTATATGTTGCGGGTCTACAATTATATGGGCTCGGGCCTGCTGCTCAGCGGCATTGTCGCTTATGCGGTGGCCAACACACCGGCCGTGATGCAGGTGATCTTTGGCACCCCGCTGGCGTGGGTGGTGATGCTGGCGCCCCTGGGGCTGGTGATCTTCCTGAGCGCCCGGATAGAGAAGATGAGCGCCGGCGCGGCACAGGCCAGTTTCTGGGTTTTTGCCGCGCTGATGGGGGCCTCGCTGGCTTCGATCTTCGTGATCTATACCCAGACCTCCATCGTTCGGGTTTTCATGATCACCTCCGTGACTTTCGGCGCCATGAGCCTGTACGGCTATACCACCAAGAAAGATCTCTCCGCTTGGGGCAACTTCCTGATGATGGGCCTGATCGGCATCGTCGTGGCATCGGTGGTCAATATCTTCCTGGGCTCGGCCATGTTGCAATGGGTCATCTCGGTCATCGGCGTCCTGGTCTTCGTCGGCCTGACCGCCTATGACACCCAGAAGATCAAGGAAATGTATTCCCATGCCGATAGCGAAGCGACCATGTCCAAGAAAGCGATCATGGGCGCGTTGCGGCTGTATCTGGACTTTATCAACCTGTTCCTGATGCTGCTGCATCTGTTCGGCAACCGCAACTAAACCAACCAACATCACGGTTAAGACGCCCGGCCCCGGTGCCGGGCGTTTTCTTTTGTATTATGCTCGGCAATAATGAATCGAACAGATGGCGGAGGGTCGATCATGCGCGTGGTCATGGCTATGATGAAACACGAAACCAATACCTTTTCGCCGGTGCCCACGCCCTGGTCCCGGTTCGAGGATTGGAGCGCCGCTTTCGGCGACGACGTCATCCGCGCGTACGAACCCACCAATATGACCCTGTCGGCCTATATCAAATTGTGCCGGGAGGCGGACGCGGAAATCATTTCTCCCATCGCAGCCGAGGCGATGCCCTCGGGACCGGTCGCGGACGATGCCTATGCGCGCATGTCGGATGCCATATTGGAGGCGGTGGCCAGGGGCTGCGATGCCATCATGCTGGATCTGCATGGCGCCATGGTGACTGAAAGCACCCCGGACGGCGAGGGCACCCTGTTGGCCCGCGTGCGGGCAATGGCGCCCGCGACGCCGATCTGCGTGACCTGCGATCTGCACGCCAATCTGACCCCGGCCATGGTTGAGAATTGCGACGCCCTGATCGGCTATAAAACCTATCCCCATACGGACATGTTCGAGGTGGGCACCACGGTGGGCAAAATCCTGTTGGCCAAATTGCGCGGCGAGGCGGACCCGGTCATGGCCTGGGGGCGGGTGCCCGTCCTCAGCCAGACCCTGCGCCAGGGCACCGACGACGAACCATTCAAAAGCCTGATCCGCCTGACCCGCGAGGCCGAGGCATCCGGAGAGGTGATGGCGGCAACGGTGTTCGGCGGCTTTGCCCTGGCCGATATCCAGGACGCCGGCATCTCCTGCGTCACCATCGCCGACGGCGACAAGGCCGCGGCCGAGGGCGTGGTGGAGCGCCTGAGGGCGGAGATGTGGGCGCATCGCGGCGATCACCTTTATGGCCACGAACCGTTGAGCGATGCAGTGGCCCGGGCCAAGGCGATTGCCCAGGGTCCGGTCATTCTGTTGGATCACGCGGACAACACCGGTTCGGGCGGCAATCAAGACGTCATGACCGTGATCGAAGAGGTGATCCGCCAGGGTCTGGACGATGTGGCCGTGGGCGGCCTGTGGGACCCGGACGCCGTGCAGCGGATGATGCAGGCGGGCATCGGCGCCACGGTGACCATCCCACTGGGCGGCAAGACGGACATGCCGTCCATTGGCCGCAAGGGCGAACCCTTGACCCTCACCGGCAAGGTCAAGGTGCTGACGAATGGCGAATGGGTCGTGCGCGGCCCCATGTACAACGGCCTGAACGTGCAGATGGGGCCGACGGCGGTGCTGGATACGGGAAAGATGCAAATCGTCGTGGTCTCCCGCCACCATGAACCCTGGGATCAGGGCATTTTTCTCTCGGTCGGGATTGATCCGGCCCATAAGCGCTATGTCTTGTTGAAATCCCGCATTCATTACCGGGCCGGCTTTGCCCCCATCGCCAAACATACCATTACCCTCGATGGCGTCGGGGTCACCACCTCGGACAACAGCCTGCTGGACTATAAGAACGTGCGCCGCCCGATCTATCCCCTGGACAACATCAACGAGCCGGGGCCATTGGCATGATCGACGGTCGGGGGTTGGCGGCGGACGGTGCGGGCTCAGGCCCAGCGTTAAATTGAGCGCCGGGCCCCTTGGGCGGCGGTTTTGGCCTCGGCGTGGGCGTGGGTGACCTGGCCGCCGTGGCCGGCGCAAGCGTTAGAGCATTTCCGCGCGCCCTACGGCCGTTGTAAAGACAGGTCCGCCGGCGAGATCAAGACTCCGAACTGTTCGCACCAGATAACCACGCTTGGATAGCCGGCCAGATCGACGCCGGCGGGAACGGCGTATTTCTGGCTGCCCTTGAAGGCGCGCAAGCGGCCCAAGTCGATGAACATAGTGCCGGCCACATCGCCCGATTGCCGCACCGTCGCATTTGGCGCCAGGTAGACGTGGAACTTTGGTCCCGGCCCGACTTCGAAATCGCTGCCCAGGAATACCGTTCTCTGGTAAACCGTAACCGCGCCGCTGCCATAGTGGATCGGGTCGTTGGGATTGGCATGTATGAACTGACCGCGGGCGACCACTCTCGTGGTTTCGGCCTCGGTCAGGACTTCGTTCGCCGGCGGCGGGGGAAAGACATAAGGGAAGATGACCAACCCGACGGCAACGCCGAACCCCGTACCCAGTATGCTGCCGAACAAGAAAATTCTTATAGTCCGCCACATATGGCCATCCCCCCATTGGTATTGTGCCGCCGTGAATATACCGGCTATAGGCGGCAGAGGCCATGGCCGCCCTGGCGGTCCGGTGTCCTGGTCAGACGGCTGCGAAGGTGGAAGTATTCCAATGACGGTGAAAACTGGATAAGGTTGGAGTTGAATTGAAAGTCAGTTGGAAATGCCGCTGAAATTCGTTCGGCCCGGGTGATTGCCGTGAAGCTGATCTATTTCAACGATTTGAAAGTGGGCGATACGCTGGCCTCGGGGGATCTCGAGGTAACGGTCGAAGAGCTCATTCGCTTCGGCAAGCGCTATGATCCGCGGCCCTATCACATTGACGAAGAAGCCGCGGCGGCCTCGATTTTCGGCGGCCTGGTGGCGTCAGGTGCCCAGACCCTGGCCTTTTGGAATTATCTGCGCTTCAAGGCGGAAGAAGGCCTGGCCCAGTTGGCCACCCTGAGCCTCGACGATGTACGGTATATGGCCCCTGTGCGGCCCGGCGACCGACTGCGCCTTGAAACCCAGGTCAGCAGTGCCCGCCGCTCCATGCGCAAGCCCGATCGCGGCGTCATGACCTTCCATCACCATCTCTATAATCAGGACGATACCCAGGTTATCAATGTCAACGCCTGCCTGCTCGTGGCGCGCCGACCGGCAATTTGACGGGCCGTGCGTTGATCTTCCGGCGCGGCCCCAGGCCGCCCTAAATCGAGCGCCAGGCCCCCTGGGCCGCCGTTTTGGCGTCGGCGATGGCGTGGGCGACCTGGCCGCCGTGGCCGGCGCGGGCCGCGCCGATGGCGTATAGGCCGGGCGGGTCCGTCTGCATATCAGCGTCAACCATCAAACCGCCGCCGCTGTCCCGCCGGGCCGCCGCCGGCGCCAGGGCGGTCCGGGGCGCCAGGCCGATGAAGGGAAAAATGGCGGCGATGGGCAAGACCTCTTCGCCCCCGCCATCCCGGTCAAACAGGCGTACGGCATCGACGCCCTGATCGCCCACGATCTGGCGCACTTCCGTCCGCCAGCGAAAGTGCATGTTGCCCAGGTCGGCGGCCGCGCTGACGAAGATGGGCCGGGCGCGGGGTTTCCCACCCCGCAGGATCATGGTGACGTTGGCGCATAACGTGGCCAGATGCAGGGCCTCCTGAAAGGCGCCATCGCCACCCCCCACCACCGCCACATCCTTGCCCTTGTACAAACCGCCGTCGCAAAAGGCGCATTGGGAGACGCCCCGGCCCATCAATGGGGCCTCGCCCGGCACGCCCAGGGTGCGCAGCGCCGCCCCCGTGGCCAGGATGATCCGATGGGCGGTGACGCCGTTGCCGGGCAGGCTCCAATGATCGCCCATTGCGGCCAGCTCCGTGACCGCGCCGGGCTGATAGTCGACCTCCGCCGCCAGGGCCTCCCCCAGCATGGTGTTGACCAGATCGGCGCCAGAGGTCCCCTCCAGCCCCGGATGGCCATGCACGGCGCCCACGTTGGTGATCAATCCTCCCAGCAGGCCGTCATCGAACAGCGCGGTTTTCAGGCCGCAACGGGCGGCTTCCGCCGCCGCCGCCAGGCCCGCGACACCGGCGCCAATGACGATCACCTGATGGCTTGTACGGGGGGCTCTGGGCAATTCAAGTCTCCGGCGTGGGGTTCCAGCCCTGGGGCAGGTCAATCCTCTTGGCGATGCGGCAGGCGGGAAAGCCCCAGGTGGGCAGATAGGCGCATTGGGGGATGGGAATATCGCCCCCCGCGACAATGATGGTGATGTCATCGGGGCTTTCCACCGCCGGCACCCCGCCCGCGGCAACACCATCCTTGACCCAGCGGGGCCACCGGGTCTTGCCGGCCAGACGGGCGTGCAGCCAGGATTTTTCGAACGCCGCCGCCGGGGCCAGGCCGTGGGCATGCAAATAGGCCTTCGCATCCTGCTTCGAGTGGCCCTGGTCCGCCAGCAGTTTTGCCACATAAGGGGCCAGAATAACCGCCACCTTGCCCCCATGCAGGCGGGAAAAGGCCGAGGTGGCGGAGGCCATGACCGAGGCCAGATCGTCCAGGCCGCCGGTGACGTTGACCACGCTTTCGGCCCGCTGCACAACCAGAACATTATCATCCACGGCGAAGCCCAACTCCTCCCGCAGGCTTTCCCAGGGATTGAATTCCTCGTCCTCGGCCAGGCACAGGCTGTAGCGGCCAGGCTGGCCCAGGCCGGCAAAGGCCACCGCCCCTGGCCAGCCGCCGCCCAGGTTATGCATGATCAAACGCACGGCCCGGCCAATGGCCGCGTTGGCCCGCCAGCCGGGCCCCAGAGCGCCAAACCGGCTGTTCATGTGCATGGTTTTCGCAGCCGGCCCCGACAGCAGCAACAGCGGCGTGACATTCTCGTCCGTGGTCTGCACCCCGCGCAAATTGAACTCCGGCTCCAACAACGCCTCGGCCGCGGCCAGGACCACGGGCATATGGGCATCCTCGCAACCGGCCATGACCGCGTTGATGGCGACTTTTTCCACCGTTACCACGCCCTTCAACGGTTCGGCCTCGCCCAACACCGTATTGCGCGCCCGCCCGCCTCCCCGCAGCATGGCATCCACCCGGGCCATGGTGGGGGCAACGATAGGCAGACCATCGGTCCAGCCCCGGCGGTAGAAGATCTCGTTCACCCGGGCCTCGCCATCCCCGCCACGGACTACTTCAACCCGCTGGCGCGGGAAGGCGGCGACCTGGGTCAGCCGCTCCAGCAGGCCCTGTTCCTGGGCCCGGCTGTACAAGGTGTCGTCAATCCATTCGCCCGAGGCCCGCTGCCCGGTGGGCAGCAGGATCCACAGAGAGGGCTCTTTGCTCACCCCGCCCCACTCATCGGGCACCGGCCAACTTGTTCTTCCAGTCATTGGGCAGGCGGATGGCCCGCGCGGTGGGATAGCCCAGAATGCCGTTGTGGGAGAAAACCTGGGCATTGGTCCGCCCCGGATCGCCGCTAACGGCAATCTGGATATCCCTTGCGTCGCAAACGATGGGCACCAACCGATCGGGATCCTTGGATGTTCCATAGACCTCGTTGGCCTTGCCCAATTGTGCCAGTTCGAACATCGAGCGGCCACCGGAATAGAAATTGGTGAACTCGACGATGTACCGCTCGAACTTGGAGGCCGGTATCCGGGCGTTCTCGAACAGCCACTGGCGCACCATATCCTTGGACCAGCCGGCTTTGGCCATGGTTTCCGCCAGGATCGGGGACAGCACCAACAGGGGGCTGTAGCTGCCGTCCGCCAAGCCAACCGTGAAGATCAACTGCCAGCCGGTCTGGCTGACCAGGGCATCGGCCAGATAGGGCAGCATATCCTCGGGCTTTTGGCCAAAAACCGAGGCGATGACATCGCCCCCGGTATAGCGCGAGATGGTAACGGCGTTGTCTCCGCGGGCATGGCCGAAATCCGCCGATAATGGCGGCCAGTCGATGCGCGCCAGCACATCCTCGTTCTCCGCCAGAACCACGCGCCAGGTATTGCCGAAGGTGCCTTTGTCGTTCTGATGCGGCAGGAAACCGGCCACGTTACGCAGATATAGCCGCCACCAGCGGCCGATGGCGGTGTTGGCCTGGAAGCCATCGCGCAAGGCGCCTTGTTCGTAATTGAAATCCAGGTCCTTGATGATGGGGCCATTGATGGTGATCAGGGTTTCTGCGCCCGGCGTATTGCCGGAATGCTCCACCCCATAGCCGGGATCGGACATGGCCTCGGCCAGGGCGACCAGAACCGGCATATATTGCGGCCGGCAACCCGCCATGACGCCGTTGACGGCGACGTTCCAGACCGTGGCCTGGCGGTTGTCGGGCGGAATCGCTGCGATCACGTGCCCGGCGGGCAGATCGGTAAAGGCCAGAAAGCTTTCGATCTTCCCCTGGGTCGGCGGTACGATGGGCAACCCGTCGGACCAATTGTTTTCATAGAAGAAGCGGTTTATCTCCTCGAAGCTGCCTTCCATGACCACGTCCCGTGGTCCCGGCTCGGGGATCATCACGGCGGCCGCGGGCGCGGCGGTCAGGTTTTCGATCACCGCCTGAACGGTGACCGAAGTCAGGTTCTGCCGCAGTTCGTTATCGGTTTGCGTGTCCACATGGCCCGGCACCTTGGCCATGGGCAGGTTCGGCAGGCCCAAACCCACCGCCGTGGTCGCCCCCTGGCCTAAAAAGCCATCGCAGACCAGGGACGAGGAGGGAACGCCGGCGGCCTCGGCGGCGGCTGATGCCCGCAACACGGCGGGGGTACAGCTGCCTCAACAGCCCATGCCGGAAATGATGGCGTCGACGTTGTTTTCGGCCAGGGTCTTCGGCAGATCGGCGATGATCCGGCCTTCATCCGAGCCGTGGGTGGAGCCGAAAGTGGTGTAGCCAACGAACCGCATGTCCGGATAAGCGGCGGATAATTCGCTTTCCAGAATGGGGAAGATCTCGTCGCCCCGGAACAGATAATCCCACAGGAAGGCCACGGTCTTGCCTTCCAGGGTATCCAGGCGCGGCGCCAAGGGGGCGATCTCCACGGTTTTTTCACCGCGCGGCCACAGGGCGGAATATTGGGCCGAATAGGTTTCCTCGCTCATGCTCACCTCCAAATTCACGAATTATCTTTATCCTAACGCAATTAAGCCGTGGCCTGAAAGACGAACAGATCGATTTTGCTCGGTACGGGGCCTTGATCCCGGCGCTGGGGGATCTCGCGGCGCATTTGGGCCAGGCCGGCGGTGAATTCCGCGTCCGGGATACTGGTCAGGAACGAATCCGCCCGGTGCGACAGTTTTTCTACATAATCGGCCCAGTTTGGCGCCAATTGGTGATCCACGGCGACCCGGGCGACGGAGGTAAAACCGGCTGCCGTGAAGGTGTCGATGAGCCCCTGCCGCGCCGGCAGACGGGCCGCGGCGATGGCTTCGACGCTGGGAAAATAGGACAGGTAGGCGTAATCGGGAATTTGCTCCCGGCTGGGCTGGCGCAACGCCACATGGCCATCGTTCCGGCACAGCCGGCGGCACTCCCGCGCCGCGGCCTCCCCATGGGCGATTTGGTGATAGACCATGGACAGGAAGACAAGGTCGCAGCAGCCGTCCGCCAGGGGCACGGCCTCCGCCGAACCCTGTTCGAAACGGACGCCCGCGGGCCAGGTCTTGGCCCGGGCCTCGGCCAGCATCTTGGCCGATGGGTCGATGCCGACCGCCTCGGCGCCGTAGCGTTCGGCGAGGTGACCCGTGAACCGCCCCGTGCCGCAACCCAGATCGACGATATGTTTCACCTCGCCACGGGGAATATGGCGTTCGATGGCCGCCAGCCAATGCTCCAGCACGTCCGGGGCATGGCTTCGTCCCGCATCGTAAACCGCCGGTATCGCCGTCTTGTCATAGTCCATTGTCACACTCTCGGATCGTCACTTCCCTTCGATACCGCAGGGCCCTCGGTGGCTTCCAGGTCAAGGGCGGTGGCCATGAGGGCCCCCGTTACAATCGGTTTGCCGCTCGTCGAATACCTGCGCGATTAAGTAGCAAAATCCGCTTTGCTCCGATAGCGGGCGTTATACCAGAAAATGCCGGCAGGCCGGAGGTTGGTACTCATCGAGCTTGAAGTGTATTGAGACGGTATTGACCTGATAGCGGGCAATCCCGGTCTGTTGGGATCAATAATCACAACGTTCGCGAAGAAATGAAGTGATGGTTTCCGATTTGTAGCTGTCACCCTAAGTGTCCGTCCCGAAAGAGGTTGATTCGTTTGAATCATTTATGATTCTGTAGTGCCATCGATTCGTTTTTGGGAGATGGCCGATGTGGACGCGCGAGAACCGTAGCCTTTACGACCGCAAGGGTCTTCGCTATCCGA
>JAKZRK010000087.1:0-6630 GCA_047518225.1 Alphaproteobacteria bacterium
ATGAATCGGGAGATCCGTTCCGGTTCAGGAGGCGCTCGACATCGCCGGAGATATCGCCGCCCGACCTAGGCCGAGCTTTACTCGGGGGATTGGGAGCACCCTAGATGTAGTGGGTATGGGTGACAACCGGATAGGCACGCAATATTGTTACCACATACTTCGTATGGCAGTTGGATTACCGGACGAAATAACTTAATCTGGACAACTTGTTTGAAAAACCGCGGCCCGCGCGGCACGAGGATGACATGTTGGAAAAGATACGCCCCGAACCGAAAGCAGCCCTGACCTGGGTTGCCGTGTGGTTGGTAGCCTTGATCGCCCTGGCCATGGTGCCCCTGGACAAGGCCGAACCAGGGTTTGCCGCCATGCCCGATGAAATTCATTACAGCCAAGGGACCAACCCCGTGCCCCATGGCGCCGACGCCCCTGCTCCCAAGGTGCAGGGCTAGGGAAAACCGGCAGTTCCACCCGGACCCGGCCGGTATGAACGCATCTGGCGGCGAGGCTGACGATGAAGCGAAACCAACCCGCCTGCGGCGGGTTGGCCAACACGGAAATAGCTACGAAAATCCAGCCATCCCCGCTATGCCTTGCCCGCCAGAAAAACGATTTCCCGCAGAGGTACCTGCAATGGCGCCGGCCCGTACAAAGCTTCGGTCGCCCGCGCCAGGGCTGCGACAATCGTTTCAGGATCCATAACCGGGAACGCCAACATCACCGGGAAATTCTGCACGCCGCGCCATTGACCCCCCGAATGAAGTGCGGGATGGAATTGCGCCCGCGCTAATCCGGCGCTAACGTGACCCCACAACAGGGCATATTGGGGTAACGCGGCATGAGCGATCTGATCGAACCATTCGAAGTGGCCATATCGGAAGCCGCGTTGGAGGATCTGCGCCGCCGCCTGGATGCCACGCGCTGGCCCGATGCCGAAACCCCGGATGACTGGTCCCAGGGCATTCCTTTGTCCTACATGCAGGAGATTTGCCAGTACTGGGCCAACGGCTACGATTGGCGCCGTTGCGAAAAGATGTTGAACGGCATGGACCAGTTCCTCACCCAAATCGACGGCCTGGATATCCATTTTCTGCACATCCGCTCGCCCCACCCGGATGCCTTGCCGCTGTTGATCAGCCACGGCTGGCCCGGTTCGATCCTGGAATTCCGCCATGTGATCGGCCCCCTGACCGACCCCACCGCCCACGGCGGCAAGGCGGAGGATGCTTTTCACGTCATCGCGCCGTCCCTGCCCGGTTTTGGCTTTTCCGGCAAGCCGGCGGCGCCGGGCTGGTCGGTGCAGCGCATCGCCACCGCCTGGGCGCAATTGATGGCGCGCTTGGGCTATGACCGCTATCTCGCCCAGGGCGGCGATTGGGGCTCCGCCATCACGCGGCAGATCGGGGTGCAGGAAGGCGAACATTGCCTGGGCATCCACCTGAACATGGTGACCGAGCGGCCGGACCCGGAGACCATGGACGATTTGACCGATTTCGAACGCAAATCGCTGGCCTCGGCGAAACATTACGTGGATTGGGATTCGGGTTATTCCAAGCAGCAAAGCACCCGGCCGCAGACCCTTGGCTATGGCCTGGCCGATTCCCCGTCGGGCCAGGCGGCCTGGATATTGGAGAAATTCTGGGCCTGGACCGATTGCGGCGGGCACCCGGAAAATGCCCTCAGCCGGGACGATATGCTGGATAACATCATGCTCTATTGGCTGCCCGGCACGGCTGCGTCCTCGGCCCGGCTGTATTGGGAGAGTTTCGGGCGGCGTTCAACGGAGGATGTGAAAATCCCGGTCGGTTGCAGCCTCTATCCAAAAGAAATTTTCGCCGCCTCCCGGCGCTGGGCGGAAAATCGATTTCACAACATCATTCATTGGAACGAGATGCAACAGGGCGGCCACTTCGCGGCCATGGAACAGCCGGAACTGTTTGTCGAGGAGCTGCGGACCTGTTTCCGGACGTTGCGCTAGCGCCATTTCGAATATGGTTGAAACATCTGCCCCCACGGCCAAGGCGCCCGTGCCGTTGCTGATCCCGGCGCTGTTGATCATGGCGTCCGCCGTATCCATACTGTCGACCGATCTCTACACCCCCTCGTTGCCCCATCTGCAATCGGTCTTTCAAACCGATGCCGGACGGGTGCAATTGACCATAACCCTGAACCTGGCCGCCTATGCCCTGGCGCAACTGTTTTACGGCCCCCTGTCGGACCGCGTTGGGCGGCGGCCGGTGCTGCTGGGGGGGATGGTCGGCTTTGCCGTGGCTTCGGTGGGCTGTGCCGCCGCCTCTTCCATAGACACCCTTATTCTGGCCCGGATGTTGCAAGGACTGACCGCCTGTGCCGAGGCGGTGGTGGCCTATGCGGTGATACGCGAGCTGTACGACCGGGCCGGCGCGGTTCGGGTCCTGGCCGCCTATGGCATGGCCATCGCACTGGCGCCGGCCGTGGGACCGGTGATTGGGGGGTATATGCATGTCTGGTTTGGCTGGCGGTTGAATTTCATCCTGTTGACCGGATTGATCATCCTGGTGACCCTGCTGATCTGGCGATACTTACCCGAAACCCTGCAACAGCCCGACCGCGGCGCCTTGCGCCCCAGACGCCTGTTGGGCGGGTATCTTACCTTGCTGCGGGACAGGCTGTTCATGACCTATACCTTGATCATGTCCCTGGTCCTGGGCGGCCTTTTCGCCATGCTGGCCGCCTTTCCCTTCCTTTTCATAGAAGGCGTGGCGGTCCCCACGGAGCAATATGGCTATTACTACGCGGCAATCGTGATGGCATTTTTCCTTGGCTCCCTGGCCGCCGGTTGGATGGCCGGACGCATGGGCAGCGATCCGCTGCTGGCTGTCGGCCTGGGCTTGTGCGCCCTGGGCGGGGGAAGCATTACCGTTTTGGTTGCCGCCGGGCTGCAAACGCCCTTGAGCATCACGGCGACCCAGTGCTTTTTCGGTCTTGGCCTGGGGCTGGTCTTCGCCACGGCGCCGGTGCGGGCCTTTGATGTCTGCCGGGCCGGCCATGGCCATGCGGCCGCGATGCTGGGAGCCCTGCCCATGGCAGGGGGCGGCCTGGGCACATTCTGCGTTGCGCTATCCCACGACGGCAGCGCCTGGCCCATCGCCATCCTGCTCGCCGCGACAACCCTATCCGCCGCCGCGCTGTATCTTGTAGTGCGGCCCTGGCGGGTGCGCGCCGGCGGCGCATGATCCTTGTAATCAACGTCGACTAATACCAACCGGGTGGCGGGAACTCAGCGCGGTGGCCAGGGTGCCGTCGTCGAGATAATCCAATTCGCCGCCGACGGGGACGCCATGGGCCAGCCCGGAAATTTCCACGCCGCAGCCGGCCAGCTTTTCGGCCAGATAGTGGGCGGTGGTCTGCCCATCCACCGTGGCGTTGGTGGCCAGGATCACTTCGCCCACCGTCGCCTCCTTGGCCCGGGCGACAAGGGCGCCGATGTTCAGATCTTCCGGGCCGATACCATCCAGGGCCGAGAGCGTGCCGCCCAGAACATGGTAACGGCCGCGAAAAACCCCGGACCTTTCCAAGGCCCACAGGTCGGCGACACTTTCGACGACGCAAATGAGGCCGGCATCACGGCGGGCATCGCGGCAGATGCTACAAGGCTGCAGGCTATCGAGGTTACCGCAATTGTCACAGGGCGCCACCATATCCGCCGCCTGGCCCATGGCCTGGGCCAGGGGCCGCAGCAGGCTTTCCTTGCGGTTGATCAGATGCAGGGCGGCCCGGCGGGCGGAACGGGGCCCCAGGCCGGGCAGTTTCGCCAGCAGCTGGATCAGCTGATCAATCTGCGCTCCGGTCATCGCGCCTGGGTATCCGCCATTCAGAACGGCAATTTCATGCCGGCGGGCAGGTTCAGGCCGCCGGTCAGTTTGCTCATCTCTTCCTGGGTATATTCCTCAACCCGGCGCTTGGCGTCATTATGGGCCGCGATAATCAGATCTTCCATCACCTCGATCTCGCCATCTTTCAGGCTGGGGTCCATTTTCAGGCCGCGCATTTCGCCCTTGCCGTTCAAGGTGACGCTGACTAGGCCGGCGCCCGCCTGGCCGGACATTTCGACCTCTTCCATGCGGGCCTGCATTTCCTGCATCTTGCCCTGCATTTCCTGGGCCTGTTTCATCATCTGGCTCAGATTTTTCATCGTTGTTCTACTCCATCGGAAATATCGTTTTGCTCCGGCGTGACGGCCCCATCCCCGGGCTCGCCATCGCCACCGCCACTACCAATGCCATCGTCAAGGGGACGGACGTTGGTAACCTTGGCGCCTGGAAATGTATCCAGCACGGCCCTGACCAGCGGGTCGCTTTCGGTGTCGCTCAGTATATCAGCCTCGGCCCGGCGCTGTTGGGCGGCCAGGGGCGGCTGACCCACGGCTTGGCTGTTGATCACCACGGCCCATGTTTCGCCGGTCCAGGCTTCCAGCTTGCCGCGCAATTTATTCGCCAGATCGGCCGGGGCGCCGTCCTCGGGACGAATTTCAAGATGCCCGGGCCGGAACGCCACCAGCCGGATATCTTCCATCAAATGATGATACAGGCGCGCATCGCGCATCGCCTTGGCGCGCTCGGCGATCGCCGCGAAACTATCGATGGCGGCCAGGGTGTCGGGCGCCGTGGGATCGTCCGGCGCCTGGCTGAAGGCTTCCGGCGCGGGCGCCGCCTCTGAAATTTCGTAGGCCTGCTCTTCGGACACCGGCGCCGGCGCTGAAACTGACGCAGGCGAGGGCGAAGGCGCGGCGGCCGGCGGAGGTGTCTGCCCCGGCGCGGCGCCGGTGGCACCCGTGACACCCGTGGCCTGGCGCACCGCATCGATCGGGGTCGGCAGGTCCGTGCTGTAGGCAAGGCGGATCAGGATCATTTCCGCCGCCGCCAGGGCCGATGGCGCGCCGGGAACCTCGCCCAATCCCTTCAACAGCATCTGCCAGGTGCGCGCCAGCACGGGCATGGAGAGGCCCTTCGCCAGGGCTTCGGCCCGTCGCCGCTCCACCTCCGACAGGGAGGGGTCGGCGCCCGCCTCGGGCGCCACCTGCAAACGGGTCAGCAAATGGGTCAATTCCAACAGATCGCGCAAAACCACTTCCGGATCGGCGCCCAAGTCGTATTGTTCGCGCAATTGCCCCAGGGCGCCGGCCACGTCGCCGCGCATCAATGCCTCGAACAGATCATAGATCCGCACGCGGTCCGCCAGCCCCAGCATCTCGCGCACCTGCCGGGCCGTCACCTCTCCACCGCAATGGGCGATGGCCTGATCCAACAGGGACAGCCCGTCGCGCACGGAACCCTCCGCCGCACCGGCGATCAGGTTCAACGCCTCCGCTTCCGACCGAACGCCCTCGGCCTCGACAATGCCGCCGAAATGGGCGACCAGCAATTCCGCCCCCACCCGGCGCAGATCAAAGCGTTGACAGCGCGAGAGCACGGTTACGGGCAGCTTGCGGATTTCCGTCGTGGCGAAGATGAACTTCACGTGGCTGGGCGGCTCTTCCAACGTCTTCAACAAGGCATTGAAGGCCTGCAGCGACAGCATGTGCACTTCATCGATGATATAAATCTTGAAGCGGGCCGAGGCGGGCAGATAGCGCACGCCGTCCAGCAATTCGCGCATATTGTCGACGCCGGTGCGCGAGGCCGCGTCCATTTCCAGCACATCCACATGGCGGGATTCGGCGATCGCCTTGCAATGTTCGCAAACTCCACAGGGTTCGATGGTCGGCCCGCCCTGGCCGTCGGGACCGATACAATTCAACGACCGGGCAATGATCCGCGCCGTCGTCGTCTTACCCACGCCGCGCACCCCGGTCAGGATAAAGGCGTGCGCGATGCGGTCTTCCCGGATGGCATTGGTGATGGTGCGGACCAAGGCGTCCTGACCCACCAGTTGGCTGAAATCCTGAGGCCGGTATTTGCGCGCCAGCACCCGATAGGCGGCATCGTCCCGCGACCCACCCCCGATGCCTGTCGCGCCCGCGGGCGCCGCGCTGTCCATATCAATCTCGTTCATGGCTTCACTAAAAGCAGGTTCGGAACCTACTCTCACAGGCTAGCATGGCGGGGCGGTAATATAAATGGAATGCGTCAATTGGGATGAAGTGGAAGAACGGCCAACAACCCGGACCAAACTTGTTACGGCTGCTTCCTTTCGGACCTGACCGGATTGGCAAGAGGCCCGTCCGTAGCCGCCCTTCCCTCGGCAATATCCGCTTTTGTCCACCAATGCGCAAGCTGGTAATGCCCGGTTCGAAGTTCTGTCAAAAAAACCCGTGGCACGCCCATACGCGGCGGCGAATCCCGAATGTGCTTTAGCAGTCTGTCGGGTTTGTGATAACCCAACTCCTGCATAATGACTGCGCGGTTTTTAGGCGACCAGTCCAGATAGCCGTTTGCAGTTGTGCGCGAGGGCCATGAGGGTCCATTCGTTTTGAACATTTTCGATGCCGCGCAGATGGAAGCGTGTAAATCCAAGAACCGATTTGATGATGCCGAACACCGGTTCGACGGTCGATTTTCGTTTCCGGTATTTCTTCTTGGCCTCGTCTGTTTGAAGTTTCTCCTGCATTGCGATGCGCCACGGGGCGGTTACCCTTGGTGGCGGCTTGGTGGT
>JAKZRK010000088.1:0-49813 GCA_047518225.1 Alphaproteobacteria bacterium
CTACCCGTTCAACGCCTTCCGCTCATTGCTCGGCATCGCGGGCGACACCTCTGCTCCAACCTATGCCGAGCTTTACTCGGGAGAGTGGCGGCACCCTACATGTAGCGGTCATGGGCGTTAACCGGATAGGCAAGGAACCAATCACACCTGAAATGGTTGCGAGCTTGTACGAGTCCTTGAACCCGCCTATACGCCGAGTGTTCGTTTGCTTATCAAACGAAACAACTCTGGAAGACGCGACAGGTGCCCTTCAGGCGCTCGTTGACGCCCATCTCGGGCCGTCCCCGTCTCGACATTGAGCAAGTAACAAAAAGAGTCGATTCTGTCTGTTGCTGCGAAGCTGAAATTCGTATGATTGTTCCGGCAAACGCCATCTTGCGCTTTCGTCCTTGGCGCAGCCAACAGTAAACAAATGTTCCTAGGGAGAGATGTCCATGACACGTCTATGTGAAGACCGGGTTGCCATCGTTACCGGCGCGGCGCGCGGGGTTGGCCGCGAACATGCGCTGTTACTGGCCAAACATGGGGCCAAGGTGGTGGTGAACGATCTGGGCGGCGCCGTCGACGGATCGGGCGCCGATAAGTCCCAGGCCCAGATGGTGGTGGACGAGATCGTCGCGGCGGGCGGCGAGGCGGTGGTCAATGGCGATGATGTCAGCAGTTGGGACGGCGCCAAGGCCATGGTCGATCAGGCGGTCGAGACTTACGGCAAGCTGGACATCCTAATCAATAATGCCGGCATCCTGCGCGACCGCATGCTTGTCAATATGACCGAAGAGGAATGGGATTCGGTGATCCAGGTGCACCTGAAAGGCACATTTGCGCCGTCCCGCCATGCCGCGGCCCATTGGCGCGCCCTGTCCAAGGAGACGGACGGCCCCGTGGATGGGCGCATCATCAATACCACCTCGACTTCCGGCATTTTCGGCAATCTGGGGCAGACCAACTATGGCGCGGCCAAGGCCGGCATCGCGGCATTCACGGTGATCGCGGCGCGGGAGCTGCGGCGGATCGGGGTAACGGTCAACGCCATCTCGCCCTCCGCCTATACCCGCATGACCGATAGCCTGCGCGAATATACCGAGGAGGAGATCAAATGGCGGCTGCCGAGCTGGGTATCCCCGGCGGTGGTCTATCTGGCCAGCGCGGAGGCCCATGATATTTCCGGCCGGGTCATTCAAGCAGGCGGCGGCATGGTGGCGGTCTGTGAAGGCTGGCGCAGGGGCGCCGAGATGGAGCAGATGGCGGACCCGGTGGAACTGGGACCGCATTTGCGCGAGATGTGCGGCCAGGTCCGGAAGAATTCCGGCATGGACGGCCTGGAACTCGATTAGTTTTCGCTCCCACCTGCGCGGCTTGGCTCGTCTAAGCTAACAACACCACCAGGTCGATGGGCTCGCCGGCGCCGGCCACCGGGCGGGCCGGTCGTTGCTGTAACGGCGTTTGCGGCGCATAGCCCTGGGCCTGGGCCAAGTCCAGGGTTTCTGCCGTGGTCAGGGCGGTTACGGTTTCCGCCTTGTTGGCGTTTTCCAGTTTGGCGGCCAGGTTGACCGGTTCGCCGATGACGGTGAATTCCAGACGCTCCCCATCGCCGACGGCACCGAATATCAGAGGGCCGGCGCTGACCGCGAAGCCAATGGCCAGAGGATGCTGGCCGTCCCGTTGGCGCTGATCCCGCCAATCTGCCGCCGCCGCGCCCAAGGCCTCGATGCAGCGCAAGGCGTTGGCGGCATAAGTTTCGGTGGGCAGGGCGGCGCCAAAGGTGGCCATGATGCCATCCCCCATGAACTTGTCGATACTACCGCCATGGTCCTGAATGACCCTCACCATGCGGCTTTGATAATCGGCCAATAGCGCCATCAGGTCGCCCGGGTCCATGCCCATGGCCATGGGCGTGAAGCCGCGGATATCGCAGAACAAAACGGCGGCCTGACGTATTTCGCCCTGGCCCGCCTCGATCTTCTGTTCGGCACTGACGATCTGATGCGCGATCTCGGGTGCGAAAAACCGCTCCAAATCCTGATGCGCCTGGCCTTCGACCACCGATTGCACCAGCAGGCGGCGGGCCCGCCAGAGAGCAATGGCCAGAATGGCCGTGGACAGCAGAATGGTGATCACCTTGTCAAATTCCGCCCCGATCAAAATTCGGTTCGAGGTCATGTAGGCAACGTAGTCGCGGGTCACCCCCATGTTCGGCGCCGACGAGGTTGCCAGGGCATAATACAACATCAAAAGCCAGCCTATGGCCGCCGCCGCCCCGGCCAACAGAACATAGCCGGCGGAAAAGCGCAGGGCCCGCAAGGCGATAAAGATAAACACATACAGCAAGGTCGGCGCCTTCAGATAGAAAGCCGCCGGTTGTTCGTACTGAATATGAAAGCTCCAGATCAAGGCCATCAGGATGGCCATGTCCACCAGCACGGACAGGGCCAGGAACCAGGCGGCGGCAAAGCCGCGATGGCTTAGTATCAGGCGCAGAATGGAGAACGCCAGATACAAGCCAAGGGCAAAGGGCACGGGCTCGATCATGGCCGTGGCCGCCGCCGTTTTCGGAGCCAGGGCATACAGGCTGGCCCAGGTGGCACCGACCAGCAACTGGGCCCAGGCGATCAGAATTTCGCTTTGCAATTGATGCCCGTGGATGGCCGCCGCCACCCGCGGCGGCAGGTCTTTGTCGTGATGCCGGCCCCAGGGGGATTTGCACAATATGCGCTCTAACATTTTCGCAGCCACAGGCTGGCAGGCAGGCTTTCCGCCTTGACCGGCAGCCGGGCCACGGCGGACGCCGCGAGGGGCGCCGCCATGCGGGTGGCGACGTAATGAGAGGCGAACAGGATCTCGTAGGCGCCGCAGGCCAGCATGGGCGCCACGCCCAGTTGCTCGTTATAGCCGCGCCAATCCCAGGTCATCGGATAATCGTCGGGTAGGAATATGTCATGAATGTGCACCAATGTGCCGGCCGACAGGATTGGCATCACCCGATTGAACAAATCGTCCACATCACTGCCCGGCATCAGGATATGGGACGAATCAATGAACAAAATGTCGCCGGCCCCTAAATCGTCGAAAATATCCAGGCCCACCGTCGCCAGCGTGTCATTTAAAAACTCGATATTCAGGCGATCCACGAAACGGCTGGGGGCTGGATCTATGGCGGTGATCCGGGTCGACAAGCCACCATCATCCACGGCCCGTTTCATAAAGCGCGTCGAGTGGCCCGAGCCGACCTCGATGATCCGCTTCGGCGCCCCGGTCCGCACCATGGCATAGGCGGCGGCGGCATCCAGGGTTGGAAACCAATCCTGGGTCCAGCGGGGGGCGGGGGGTGGTTCCTCGCCGATCGCCTGCAGGGCCTCTTCAAAGCGGTCGATATCCCGCAGCAGGGCCGCGAAGCCGGGTTCGGCGGCGCTCATGAGCGCCGCCAGGGGTGGATAGCTTGGGTTGCGACCGGGATAGGGCAGGGTATTGGCGTAACGATAGGGGATAAAAAAGCCGCGTCGGGCCAGACCCAGTACCGTCAACAGCCCCAACCGCATACTGCGCCTGTGCATAGCGTCCGTCCTCTACCCCGGGGGAGCGGGTGGTTCAATCGATCTCGAACACAATTGTTTAGCGGCCGGAAACTGACGTCTCGATCATTCGAGGTCAGCAGAACGACTAGGGCCGTAATACCATGCCTTCCTGGGCCACGACAGTACCAGGGCGGCGCCTTTCAGCCGCCGCGGCGATCTGATCCATGAAGTCATCATCGTGATCGGGGTCATGGTGGAAAATTACAAACTGAGGAACTCCCGCCGCATCGCACAGGTCGGCGCCGGCCTCCCATGTGGAATGACCCCAGCCGACACAGTTCGGATATTCATCCTCTGTATACATGGAATCGTAAATCACCAGATCGGCGCCGTCTATCAGGCCCAGAATGCTCTGATCCAGTTCGCCGGGCCGGTGCTCCGTATCGGTCAGATAACAGATCGACTTGCCTGCAAACTCGACGCGATAGCCCGTGGCACCGTTGGGATGGTTTAAGGGCGCGGTACGAATGACCACATCGGCGCCAACGCTCAAGGTATCGCCGACCGCGAAATCCCGGAATTCGATCTTTGATTGGAAAATCTCCAGGGGCACCGGAAACAACGGCGTCATCATCAGGTCGCATAGCACATTGCGAAGAGTGGTCTCCGGCAACAGATGGCCGGCGGAAAGGCGGAACTGATTATTTGGATTGAAGAATGGTTTAAAGAATGGAATGCCACAAATGTGGTCGTAATGGGTATGGGTGAGAAATATATCCGCGTCGATGGTGCCATCGGTCTCCAACAATTTATTCCCAAAGTAACGGATACCGGAGCCCGCATCGAAAATCAACAGGCGCTCGCCGCATCGAATCTCCAGGCAGGAAGTGTTTCCGCCATAGCGCACCGAGTTGGCATCGGAGATGGAAATACTCCCCCGAACGCCCCAAAAGCGAACTAGAAAATCACGATTCTCGGACATGGTCCCCGCACTTTCACCACAATCAACCAAAGGCACAATTCCGCCCGCCTGCCTCAAGCGCCATAGGTTCGATCTGTATTATTATAGTTCGATATATGTTAGCATGCCGATATTACGTCTAATAAGTTGGGTTTGTAAACAATTATATCAAGGGCGCCGAGAGAGCTGGATTACAGCCCCATTTGGCGCAGAATAAGGCGGCTGAGATCGGCCTCCGGGTCGGTTAGCTGATCGACAATGGTAAAATGATTTTGTCCCGGCAATACGGCCACTTCGACAGCAACCCCATGACGGCGCCAAGCGGCCGCCAGGGCCTCGCTTTGACGCAGATATTCCCGCCCCTCATCCCCCCCCACCGTCAATAACAGGGGGCTTGTGCCGGCAGGGACAAGGCCCAGGGGGCTGTTGCGGGCCGTTTCTTCCGGGCTGAGTTTCAAATCGTCATTGAGGAAGCACAGGCGGATCGGCTCCAGATCATACAGCCCGGAAATGCCACAACCGCCCTTGACCAAATCCATCGGCAGTATTGGCGACCGGCCGTCGAAGGCGGGCCAATCCGTCGCCATCATCATGGCCACCAGGTGGCCGCCCGCGGAATGACCGGATATAAACATGCGCTCCGGGTCACCGCCGAAACTGGCGGCGTTGCGATAGATCCAGGCCAGGGCAGCCCGGCATTGGCGCACCAGTTCGTCCATATCAATGCCGGGGATCAGACCATAATTGATCACCGCCGTGGCGCAGCCCTTGGGCGTGAACGCGCGGGCGACATAGGAGAATTCATCCTTGCTCAACATTTTCCAATAGCCGCCGTGAATGAACGCCTGGATCGGCGCCGCAGCGGCCCCCCCGTTCCGGCTGGGAAACAGATCCAGCACTTCATCCGCACCGGGACCAAAGGGAATGTTCAGTTGCCCGGTCTGGTGGCGGCGCCATGCCTGGCTGTTCTCGGCATACCTTTCCATGAGATCCGAAGCTTCGGGCACCTTGGCACGGTTATCATATTCCGCGTCCAGCCCGGCCTGATCATAGTCACCGAAGATTTTTTCACTCACCATTGTTCCCCTAAGTCTCCGCCGCCATGACGGCCAGCATTTGCTTGACCCTGGCCACCGGCAGTTCGTTGATCCCCTCGGCCAGACGGTTGGCCAGTTCCGTAGCCTCCGGTCCCGTTTGCGTGGTGTCTATCACAACCCGTGGGTGGCTGAGTTTGGCCAGACGGCGCAAGCCATCCGCCTCGTCCCAGATGATATTGAAGTAGCCGCAGATCTGATCCACCAGGACCGGCGAGGGCCGGCCGCGCCGGCCCCTTTCCAGGGCGGAGAGATAAGCCGCCGAAATCTGCAAATCGGCGGCCATCTGTTTTTGGCTGACGGTTTGTTGCCGGCGTAGCGCACGAATTCTAGCGCCAAAGGGCGTCAATCCGGCCGCCATGGCGCCTATTCATCCAGCCAAAGGCCGTGGCGGCGGTGCCAGGCCTCGATGGATTCCGCCGGATAATCGGCAAAGCGTTCAATGTGATCGCCTTCATGCAGTTCCACCCAGGGCGCGGCACTATCCAACATGATATCCACGAAATGCTCCGGCTTGGGCAAGGGCGTGTCGATGACGGAGGCCAATGGATGCACCAGGTCCGGCCAGACTTCGTTCCAGGCCCAAAGATGGCTGCCGCATAACCGGCAGAAATGGCGCTGATGTTTCGAAGGCCGGCCATCGGTCATGGCACAGTATACCGACACATGCTCCTGGCCCGTAATCTTCATGGTCTCATAGTCGGCCAAAAGGTTGATGGCGAACCCCCCCGCGCCGCCGGCCTTACGGCAGATCGAGCAATAACAGCGCTGATAGGGCTGTGGACTTTGGCTCTCTACCGAGAAACCGACGGCGCCGCAATGACACGATCCCTGCAATAACATCGCTATCCCCTTTCCCTCCGGTATCTGTCCTAGCGCTTGCGCCGCAGCAGGACATAGTAGGCACCTTCGCCGCCATGTTGCGGGCGGGCGGTCTCGATCCGCAAGACCATTGGCCGCACCGCCCCCTCCCCCAGCCAGCGGGGCAGATTACGGCGCAGCACGCCGCTGTCCCTATCCGGCATGAAACCTCTGTCCACATCATCGCGCGGGCCGCCCTTGCCCGTGATGATCAGGACGCAGCGCCGGCCCGCGCGATAACTGCCGGTAATAAAGGCGTGCAGCGCACGATGGGCATCAGCCTGGGTATGGCCGTGCAGATCAAGGCGCCCCTCGATCGCCATTTGCCCCCGTCGCAGACGTTCCGCGCTGCGCTTGTCCAGGCCGGCGATGGCTGTCCCGGCCACGGTGATCGCCGGGGCGGCCCGGTCCTTTGCCGCCGGCCGCGCCGCCGTGCTGGTCTTGGCCGTAGTCTTGGCTGTTTTTGCGCTGTCCTGCGGCGGATGGGGTGGCCGCCGCTTCAGCGGCCGGGCATCGCGCATGGCCGTCTCGAACAGCGCATCGCCCTCGATCGGGCCTTTAGTCTTTCCCGGTTTGGTCATCGATCAGAACAATATGCAAGCTGCGCGGCCCATGCGCGCCGAGCTCTATGGTCAGGGCAATATCGGCGGTGCGCGAGGGACCGGTAATCATATTGACGGTACGCGGCATGGTGAAACCGCGGCCCTGTTTGTTGGCCTTGCGCAGGCGGGCCCAAACCTCTTCGTAGGCACCCACCACCTGGCTGGTCCGCAGGGCGACAACGTGATAGTCGGGAACAAAATTCAGGGTCGTTGGATGGTTCTTGCCGGAAAGAGCGACCAATGTGCCGGTTTCCGCCACCCCCGCGAAGGCCGGCGTGACCGAGACCAGATCGTCAATACCGGCGACGCCCTGCCGGGTTTCCAACAGACTTTGGCCGTCCCAATCCAGCCCGCACAGCCACTCGTCCGGGGCCAGGGTCACCTGGGTCGGCAAATTGTTGGCGCGCAGATAGTCCGCCACGGCGCCGGGCACCGCGGTTTCGCTGGCGACCACCTCAACCGTGCAGGCGGCGGCCCGCGCCATCTCTTGAAACCGTTCGACCAGGGCAAGATGTTCGCCCTTGCCCCGCGCCGGCACCAGATTGGCCCGATGTTTAGCGATATGTTCGTTCAGTTCGTGGCGGGCATCGGCGCTTAGGGCGGGACGGCCCAAGGATTGCCGAATGGCACCCAGAATAGCCGCGCGCCCTGACTTTGCACCCAGATCAGTCATCGCGCCGCCCCCAGTGTTGCCGCCCGGCCTGCTGGCGGCGCCAGCGTTCCTGAAAGGTCTGTCCCTCCGGCACCGGCAGATCGCGGCCATCGGTCCAGCCGCCGGCGAACCACAGCTTACTCAGCCGGCCCTGCCGCCGGCCCAGATAGCGCAGGGCGCGCACGGCCAGACGGGCAGCCAAGTCATACAGCCAGGGCCGCCGCGCGAAAAAGGCCCAGAAAGACAGGCCCCAACGTTCCAGGCCTGGCACGTCGCCCGCCTCGAATGACCTCTCCCGCCATTGCCGCAACAGGCGCGGCAGGGGAATGCCGACCGGGCAGACTTCCTCGCAACGCCCGCACAGGGTGGAGGCGCAGGGCAGATGCCGGGTCTCAGATATCCCCAGCAAGGCCGGCGACAGCACCGCGCCCATGGGCCCGACATAGACCGTGCCATAGGTATGGCCGCCCACCGATTGATAGACCGGGCAATGGTTCATGCAGGCGCCGCAACGAATACAGCGCAACATGTCCTGGACCTCGCTGCCCAGCATGGCGGTGCGGCCATTGTCCAGCAGGATGACGTGATATTCACCTGGCCCATCCAGATCGTCCGGGCGCCGCGGCCCGGTGGAGATCGTGGTATAGGCGGAGAATTCCTGACCCGTGGCCGAGCGCGCCAGGATGCGCAGAAACGTGGTGGCGTCTTCCAAGGTCGGCACCACCTTTTCCAGCGAGGTGATGACAATGTGGATTTTCGGCAAGGTCTGGGTCAGATCGCCATTGCCCTCGTTGGTAACGATAATGGAACTGCCGGTTTCCGCGATCAGATAGTTGGCGCCGGTAATGCCCACATCCGCGTCGAAATATTTTTGCCGCAGGACCTCGCGGGCTTCGTTGACCATTTTCGGCGGCTCGGTCTGACGCTCGGTTCGGCCCAGTTTGGCATGATGTTCCAAAAACAGATCAGAGACTTGATCCTTGGTCTTGTGAATGGCCGGGCCGATGATGTGCGAGGGGGGTTCCTGTGCCAGTTGAATGATATATTCGCCCAAGTCGGTTTCCACCGGTTCAATGTCATGCTTTTCCAGGAATTCATTCAGATGAATTTCCTCGGCGATCATGGATTTGCCCTTGGTCACGGTCTTGGCATCGACCGAACGGCAGATCTTCAGCACCGCCGCTTGGGCGTCTTCCGGCGTGGCGCACCAATGCACCTGTCCACCGGCGGCTTTGCAATTGCGTTCAAAGCGCTCCAGATAGAAATCCAGATTGCCCAGCACATGATCTTTCAGCTCCCGCCCCCGCTGGGAGAGACGCGCGAACTCCGGCAAGCGGTCCACGGCGGCCTGGCGATTGGGCACCATGCCGGCGTTGAGCATGGCCATGGCGCTGCGCAAATCCTGGTCCGCCAGGGCCGCGCGGGCGTTTTCCTTAAAAATGCCGGGGTTCATGAATTCCATGGCTTTATACCACATTGCGATGATAGGGACCCATAGAGATCGTCTCCACGCATCCTCGGGTAGGAGAGAAGGTGCAGGCGATATGGGATATCGTCAAGCCTTCTCGACGCCATCCGAGGCTGCGCGGAGACGACCCGATGGGCGCATTTCGGGAGCTTTCGGAGGGCGTCGCGCACGCCTAACGATGCCCCGCATCGCTTCGGCGCACGCTCCTACCCGAAAACTCCCGAAATGCGTCTCTATGGGTTCCTATCATCGCAATGTGGTATTAGCCCCCGCCGCTTTCATCGTTCTCGCCAATGGGCGGCGCCTGGTCGGTCATCCCGGCCAGAACCTCCGCCACATGGCGCACTTGCACGGACGAGCCTTCCCGCTTCAGGCGCCCGGCGATATTCAACAGGCAGCCCAGATCACCGGCCAGCAACAAATCCGCGCCGGTCTTGGCCACATTGGCGGTTTTACGGGTAACGATATCGGTGGAAATCTCCCCATACTTGACACAGAAAGTGCCACCAAAGCCACAGCAGGCTTCGGTGTCAGCCATTTCCTCCAGGTCCAGGCCAACCACACCGGCCAGCAATTCGCGCGGTTGCTCCCACAGGCCCAATTCCCGCAAACCGGCGCAGGCATCGTGATAGGTCACCGTGCCATCATATTGCGCGGCGACAGGATCGATTTTCATGACGTCGGCCAGAAAGGCTGTCAGCTCGAACGTTTTGGCGGCCAGGGCGCGGGCCCGGCGGCTCCATTCCGGATCATCGGCGAACAGGTCCGGATAGTGCACGGCGATCATGCCGCCGCAGGAGCCCGAGGGGACAACCACATAGTCGTAAGCCGCGAACGTCTCGATGACCTGACGGGCGATTTGCTGGCTGTGCCGGCGATCGCCGGAATTGTAGGCCGGCTGGCCGCAGCACGTCTGTTCGGGCACATGCACCCTGCAGCCGGCCGCCGCGATCAGCCGCGCCGCCGCGAAGCCAACCGTGGGCCGGAACAGATCCACAAGACAAGTTGCGAACAAACCAACGTTGATCGGCGCCTTGGAACTTTCGTTTGCCATGCTTGACCCTTTGCCCGTCGGCCGATGGCCGGCCGCCATCTGGCTTTATAACAGTCAAAGCCCGATGATTACAGCCGCCCGGCCAGGGCACGGGGCAATAACAGAAACCACCGCCCGGGATTTTTCATGCGCCCGGCGATAGCGGCGGCGCGGGCGCCGTGGCCCCAGAACAGATCACCCCGCACCCCGCCCTCGATGGCGCCGCCGGTATCCTGGGCCAGCACCAACCGGTGCAACGGTTCCTCCATCTGATCGGGATTGGCGGCCGGATGGCTGGTTTGCAGCCAGATCGGGATGCCCAGGGGGATCAGCCGATGATCCACCGCGATGGAGCGGCCCGGGCTGAGGGCGATGCCCAAGGCGCCGATCGGACCCGGCCCCTGTATCTCGCGAAAGAAGACATAGGATGGGTTCATGTCCATGACCCGCCGCGCCTGCGCCGGATGCGCGGTCAACCAGGCTCGGATGCCCTGCATGGAAACGTTCTCCCTGGTCAGAATGCCACGCTTGATCAATTCCCGGCCAATGGCGAAGTAGCGCCGGCCATTGCCGCCGGAATAGCCCAGGCGAATTTCTTCGCCGTTGACAAGCCGCACCCGGCCGGAACCCTGGATCTGTAGAAAAAAGGCATCTACCGGATCATCCACATAAACGATTTCCAGGCCCTTCCCGGCCAAGGCGCCGGTGGCGATCCGCCCTCGTTCATGATAGGGACGCAGCCGGCGGTCCTGAACACGGCCAACGATGTGCCGGCCTTGCAGGCTGTCGCTGAAATCGCCCAGATTGACATTGATCAGATCCCGCGGCCGCCCATACAGAGGCACCGTAAAAGCCCCGCCCCTGACCCGGCTGCCCCGCAACGACGGTTCGTAATAACCCGTGAACAGGCCCGCTGCCTGGCCGCCGAAGCGGATCGCGACGGCACGGAAATGATCTTCGAAAAAGCGCCGAGCCCGATCAGGCGTCTCCGGTTCGACGGCCTGGGCGGCGCGGCAGATCACGGCCCAGTCGCCTGCACTGCCGGCGATGCCGTCGCGGCCGCTCAAGCGGCGGCCGGCGGGCCAACCGCCGATACGCTCGCAGCTACGCAAAAAAGCCGCCAATGCGGCCCCATGATCATCCTGTTCCCAGCCTTCCAAAGCCGTGAACGGCACCGGGCGATAATCCATCTGTCCGCTGGGAATGGCGGGCGCGGGCGGCGGCCCGGGGCGGGTCAGCCACCACAACAATAAACCCAGGCTTATCAGCAGAGGTCCAGCCCATATGGCGGCAAGGCGACCCTGCATAGCCGGTCGGGGTATTAATTCTCGCCGTGGGTTTCGATGAGCTGCCAATTCGGGTCGCGATCGCGGGTATCACGCGCAAAGGTCCAGATATCCGTGACCTCGCGGGTGCCCGCCGGTTGATCGGGCAGCAGCTCGCCCGCTTCATCTCGGGTTACGGAAATCATTTCAGAAACGAATTTGACCGTGACCTCGGCCACCTTGTCCTTCAATTCCGCATCGATGATTTCAGTTCCATTGATGGCAACGATCTTGGTTTCAAGGGTATGCCCCTTGCTTTCACGGTCTTCTATGGCGCCGACGAAATTTTCAAAGACCTGATCGTTCAACAACGGCCTTAGCGCGGCGCTGTCGCCATTGGCAAAAGCATCGACAATCATCTCGTATGCGGCGCGGGCGCCATTGGTAAAAGCGCTGGGCTCAAAGCGGTGATCCGCCAGCTTTATTTTCGTCAGACCGGCGCCAATCGGGGAATCATCGGCCCATAAGGCGGCCTCCTCCTCCGGCGTGGTATCGCCATCTTCGGCAGCATCGGGATGGCTGCGATCAGGCAGGGCAACGACATTATCATCGTCGTCCGGTTGGTTCGCCGCGCCTTGGTCGTCGGATTGCTCGTTGGAATGTTCTCGGCTTCGCTGCTTTGGCGGTGGCCGTTCATTCCCGGTGCGCCGTCCAAGCACATTGCGCAGGCGAAAGAATATAAATCCCGCCACCATGGCCAGGAAAATAATATCGAGAAAGTAACCCTCGCCCATAAAATTTATCTGTCCTGTCGGGTCGTTGAGTCTGTTGGATTTTCTATCCAGCTAAATCATCTTTCGCACCATAGATACCAAAGATGACCATATCTGTCGGGTAGCCGCCCGCCACCAGCAACCAAACAGTCTGCATTTTGGTGCGGAGTCATACCTTACGGCCCGCACAATGCGCTGTCCAGCGAACTTGCCTTAACGAACGGAATCCTCCAAACCGCTATGGCGCCGCTCGCCATACCGTACTAAATAAGCATAGCCGTGGCCGGGAGCAAGCATGGGATTTGTTATTCTTTTGGCGTTCATAGCCATACCCCTGATCGAAATTGCCGTCTTCATCGAAATTGGCGGTTTCATCGGCCTGTGGTGGACCCTGGCCATCGTGGTTGGAACAGCATTGGGCGGCACCTATATGCTGCGCCGCCAGGGCCTATCAACCTTGCGTCGGGCCCAGCTGCAAATGGCGGAAGGACGAATGCCCCTGCGCGAAGTTTTTGACGGCCTGTGCCTGTTGGTCGCAGGGGCGCTGTTGCTGACGCCGGGGTTTGTTACCGATTTGGCCGGCGCCCTGCTATTGATACCCTGGGTTCGATTATTCCTGGGCCGTCTGGTCGCGCAACATATCGTCGCCGACGGCCGGTTTCATAGGCAGCCCTTTGACGCCGGGGCCCGCGGCCAGCAACCGCCGCCCAGGGGGCAGAGCAGCGATAATATCAATCATGACGGCATCATCGACGTGGATTTCGAGGAGGTCGCCCCCGACGACCCGCCCCGCATTGACCGTCATCCGGACGACGAGAGGAACACCAAGTAAAACAAACGAGAGGTTCCTTGCTGGCGGCACGGAGACGTGATAGCCAAGCCGGCAGCTATCAGCAGGCCGAGACATATTCATCATGACCGACGACACCACAGCACCCGACGCCCCGGCGGCGCCCGAGGCCCCCGGCATTGACGCCGCGCAAAGCGCCCCCCGCGTCGAAGTGCATGCCCAATACGTCAAGGATCTTTCGTTCGAAAATCCAGGTGCGCCGCAAAACCTGGCCAATCAGAGCGCGGCGCCGAATATCGAGGTTTCGGTCGACGTCGGCGCCCACGGGCTTGCTCCCAATCAGTTCGAAGTAGAGTTGCGGATTACCGCCAACGCTGAATTCGGGGCGCAAAAGGCCTTCGTGGTCGAGGTGCAATATGCCGGGGTCTTCACCTTGCATAACGTGGACCAGAACCAATTGAAACAGGTCTGCCTGATTGAATGTCCACGCCTGTTGTTTCCCTTTGCCCGCCGGGTCGTGGCTGACGCCACCCGCGATGGCGGTTTTCCGCCCCTGTTGCTGGAACCCATCGATTTCGTGCAGCTTTTCCGGCAATCGATGGAGAATGCCGGGGAACAAGCCGCCGCCGGCGGCAACGGCGACGCCGTGGCCTGAAGCCGAAAAAAAGCGCGGTTATTTCTTCCAGATCGGGTCTTTCATTTTTGCCACGAAGGCTTGGTGGGCGGCCTCTTCGTCGGCGCTGGGCGCGTGGCCGCGCGGTGGACGGGTCTGGCGCTCGGCGGACTGCACGGCTGTCGGGCCCTTGGCTTCGCTGGCCAGAACCAGGCCCGGCTGGCGGCCGCCAATCAGTTCCAGATAAACCTCGGCCAGCAGTTCCGCGTCCAGCAGGGCGCCGTGGTTTGCCCGCGCCGAAAGATCGATATCGAAGCGGCGGCACAAAGCATCCAGACTGTACTGCAACCCGGGTATCTTCCGGCGCGCCAGGGCAATGGTATCCAGCACTTTGTCCTTGGGCAGATTGGGTCGGTCGAGCGCGGCTAGTTCGGCGTTGATGAAACGCATATCGAAAGCGGCGTTGTGGGCGATCAATACAGCACCGCCGACAAAGTGCAGAAATTCGTCCACCACGGCCGCGAATAACGGCTTATCGCCCAGAAATTCCTCGGACAGGCCGTGGACGCGAAAGGCCTCTTCCGGCATGTCGCGCTGGGGATTGAGATACCACTGCCGGGTTTCGCCCGTGGGCATGTGGTTGAGCAGTTCCACACAACCGATTTCCACCACCCGGTGTCCGGCGGCCGGGTCAAGTCCCGTGGTTTCAGTGTCGAATACGATTTCGCGCATGCACGGGCCTCCGGCTGGGATGAGTGTTGGGGCGGCGCTGGGGACGCCCTTTCGGCGGCCAGGCGTGGCCGCGCCGCCCTTTGACCGTCCTGATTAGTTGCGCCACATGGCGCTGGGTATGACGGCGGCCCAGCCCGGTCGGCAGCAGAAAATCGGCGCGCTGACGTTTCACCGTATCGGGTACCTGCTGGCGGCGGATATTTCCGAATTTTTCAGATGTCATATTGGACCGGGCCAGAACCCGTTGCCGCTGGATGAAATAAGGCGCGCTGGCCACCGCCGTGGCGTCACAGCGGTCCTCGCCCCGGCCTTCGAACAACAGGGGTATGTCCAACACCACCAATGACAGGCGCCGGCGCTGGGCATCGGCCAGAAAAGCGCGCTGGGCCTGGCCCACCATTGGGTGCAGTATGGCTTCCAGGCGGCGCAGTTCCCGACGCTTGCCAAAGACCCGCGCGCCCAGGACGGGGCGATCGACGGCGCCGTCCCTGGTAACCCCGGGAAAGGCTTGTTCAACCCGGCGCACCGCCCCGCCACCCTTTTTTAACAGAACATGCACCGCCGCGTCGGCATCGAATACCGGTACGCCCAGACGGCGAAACATTTTCGATGTTTCCGATTTACCCATACCGATGGAGCCCGTCAAACCAACGATAAACACGCCTACGCTCCCTGCAAATCCGCCAGAACATGTTCGCGCAAGGCCTGGCTAACCACCGGCTCGCGGTCGAACCATGCGGCGAAACCAGGGCGGGCCTGATGCAACAACATGCCCAAGCCGTCGACAACTGCGTTACCCCGTTCTTTTGCCGCCGCCAATAACGGTGTTATCAATGGGGTGTAGACCGCATCCATAACCACTGTGTCCGCGGCCAGATCATCCAGGACCAGATCCAAGGCGGGCTGGCCCTGCATACCTTGCGTCGTGCTATTGACCAACAAATCGGCTTCGGCCAGGCAGGCGGCGCGCTCTGTCCAGGCGCCGACCGTGACCCCCGTATCCAACGCTTCCGCCAGGGCATGGGCCCGCGCCTCGGTCCGGTTGAGCACGACCAATTCGGCTACCCCGGCATCCAACAAAGCCACCGCGATGGCTTTTGCCGCGCCGCCGGCCCCGATTAGAACAGCCCGTCCCCGTGCGACATTCAGCGCCGGCGCGCCTTCATGCAGAGCCTGCAAAAAGCCGAATGCGTCTGTGTTGGATCCGTCCATGCTGCCGTCATCCGCCACCACGATGGTGTTTACGGCACCGATCCGCTGGGCAGCCGAATCAAACCGGTCCACGGCTTTCAAGGCCGCTTCCTTGTGAGGCATGGTGACGTTGCAGCCGGCAAAACCCAGCTTGGGCAGGGTCCGGATCACCGATTCGAAATCCTCCGGTTTGATGGCAAGGGGCAGGTAGGCACCATCTATGCCATAGGCCTGCAGCCAAAAATTATGCAGCCGCGGCGAGCGGGAATGGGATATGGGCCATCCCGCCACGCCGGCCAAACGGGCGTTGCCGCTGATCATTCGCGCAACAACCCCGCCGCACGCAAATAACGCATCAGGGGTATCAACGGCAGCCCCAGGATCGTGAAATGATCCCCTTCGATACGGTCGAACAATTGCACACCCAAACCTTCGATCTGATAACAGCCCACCGACCATAACACCGACCGGCCCGCCTGGTCTAAATATCCGGCAATAAAATCATCTGATAGCGGCCGCATCCACAAACTAGCCGTACTGGTGTGTTGCCATGGAGCCACATCCCCCCGTCCCCGTCCCGCACCACGCAGACAGCCGCATGCAACTCGTGCCGGCGGCCCTTCAAGGACTGCAATGTTGTTGTTGCCGCCGCGAAATTTAGCGCCTTGTCAAACAATTCGCCATCGCAAGAGAGGATTTGATCCGCCCCGATGACCCAGGCGTCCGGATGATCCCTGGCAACGGCCCGTGCTTTTGCCTGGGCAAGAGCAGCCGCGATGGCAGCCCCGGTGGCATTGCCGGCCTGCAAGGCCGCCTTGGCCCCGCCCTCGTCCACATCCGAGGGGTGTACCGTGATCTCCAAACCCGCCTGACGCAACATGGCCCGCCGGGCCGTGCTGTTGGAAGCAAGAATTAGCCGAGGTCCCTGGGATTTTAACATCGCCAAATAGTTCCTGTTATTTCCGAGTGTTTCTTGATTATATTAATAATTAATATTATATTCATATGCGAAGGCATTGAAAATACGTCTTTTATTGGTATTCTAATATGACGGACAAGAGCAATATCATTCCCCTGCCAGGCCTTGTTCAGGCCGACAAGTTCTTGGCAAATCGGGCGCGGCTGACCAGCCAATTGCTGCGCCATAGTCTGATCGATAGTTTCTTTCGCTTCATGTCCGATGGAAAGCCCTATCCATTCGTTTCGCCGGACCAGCTGCTACCCAACCTCGCCCAGTCCTGGGTCGAGCATCGGCATCAGAGTACGGTGTTGATGTTCCTGATCGATGGCACCTTGGCGCGTCCGCTTAATAAACATTTCCGTCTCCGTACTTCAAACCGTGTCACCTGGCGCAATATTCAGCGCCTGGCCCCGGATCTGGACCTGTCCGAATTCAAGGCGGCACATTGTCAGCTGACCGATTCCAGTTTTGAGCCATTATTGAACCGTCTCCTGGCCCTGGACTATGCCCTGCTAGCCCAGGAAAGCGCTGAAGGGGATAATACGGCGCTTAGCCATATGCATGTAAAACTGGAGCGCTTGACCGACACGGCGATCAAGGAGCTGGGAAAGCAACTGGGTTATATCGACCGCCGGTTGTTTGAACGGGGCGAAGACTATGTCGAGGCCCTGGAAGGCAAGTTTTTCGAATATTTCGGCTTTTCCGCTAACGCGGCCGGGCGAAAAAGCGCCGCCGCCATGGCGGCCCAGTTATTATCCGCCCATCGCCAGCGGTTTGCCGTTTTCGTCGCGGGGCAGGAAGATTGCCGCCTGACCATTTTGGATCATGGCCCCTTGATAGAACAATATCTGCTGATCCGCCCCGATGGCTTGGCACTGCAACGCTTTCAACGGGCCGCCATGGCGGCCGGCATCCAGGAGTTAGGCGATTATGCCCTGACCGGGTTAGGCGCGGCGGGGCCCAACGACGGCGCCTTCCCCCTATTGTACCGCCTGCGTCTGGAGCGCACGGCGGCGGCGCGGCCGGGCGATCGGCGGCACCGGGATCGTGATCTATTGAAACCCTGGTTACGTATCAAAGACGCGGCAGTTCTTCCCCGGCCGGAATTGGCGGCACCGGAAATTCCGTTTCAATGGGCCGGGTCGGAACAGCTCTAACGCCTTACTTGGCCTGAAATTCGGCCTTTTCTTCCATCCTCTGGGTATGCATGCCGATGATCGCAGCCGCGGTTTCCTCGATCGAACGGCGGGTGACATCAATTCTGGGCCAACCCTTGCTGTCGAACAGGCGCCGGGCATTGACCACTTCTTCTTTTACGGACTGCATATCCACATAATCAGTGTCTTCATCCTGGTTCAAGTATTTCAAGCGGTTGCGTCGTATTTGGACCAGTCGGTCCGGCGATGCGGTCAGACCGACGATCAGGACATCATCCAAATGCATTAATAAATCGGGTAGGGGAATGCCCGGCACCAGGGGAATATTAGCGGCTTTCAGGCCTCGGTTGGCCAGATACATGCAGGTGGGTGTCTTGGATGTGCGGGAAATACCTATCAAGATGACATCGGCCCGGTGAAATCCATCGACGGACTGGCCGTCGTCATGGTGTAAACTGAATTGCATTGCATCGATACGACCGAAATAGTCGGCGTCCATGATGTGTTGTCGTCCCGGTAATTCGCGGCTTTCGGCGCCGAGAAAATTTTCCAGCGCGCCGAGAATGGGATCCAGCACGGGCACGCAGGGGACTTGCAGGCGGCGACATTCCTCACGCAGATTTTCCCGCAGATTGTGATCCACCAGCGTGAACATCACCAGTCCCGGGTTTTTCTCGATCGCGGCAATAACCGGTAGAAGCAAAGCTTCGGAGCGCACCATTGTCCACATATGGCGGTTCGGCTCCGCCCCTTCGAATTGCACCAATACCGCCGCCGCCAGGGAAATCAAGGTATCGCCCGTGGCATCGGATACCAGGTGCAAATGAAATTTCGTCATTGCGGTTCAAAAGCCTTTTGCAGGTTGAAAATCAGAATCACGAAAATTGTTAGTGACGGGGATAAGCCGCCCTTTTCGGACTGACAAGGAAAATTGCGCACCTTGAGAGATTTTCCGTACCTCTGCTTTCTAGGCTCTTATCGCCAGCCTGATTTCGAATCGAAATGCCGTGAGTATTTTCATGGCGCGCCTTCTATCCCGAATATCCCCATGCCGCACGGCCTGATCTTGTCCCGAAATTGATCTTTTATCCCCATCAAACACCAAGGCGGATGGATTGGGGACGAATTTCGGGACGAATCGAGGCACCGGCCTTAATCCCCGATTTTCACAGGGATTCACTAACTACCACTATCTATCTTTTAAAAATATTATATGTAAAAAGATTAAAAATTGGATTGAGTCTAAAGGACATGGGACGCGAATAATGCAGACAGAAGACAAATTGCTTATTCGCGCCCTGCGGGGTGAGAGACTGGCCCGGCCGCCCTTTTGGTTAATGCGGCAGGCCGGCCGGTATTTGGCGGAGTACCGCACAACGCGCGAACAAGCGGGCAGCTTTCTGGACCTTTGTTTTAATGCCGATCTGGCCACGGAAGTCACGTTGCAGCCAATCCGGCGGTTCGGCATGGATGGTGCCATATTATTTGCCGATATCTTGTTGATTCCCCATGGCTTGGGCCAGGCCCTGGATTATCGCGAGGGTGAGGGGCCGATACTGGAGCCAATCCGAAGTATCACGGAATTGGCGGCATTGCGCATGGATGATTTGCACCGGCGGGTGGCACCGGTGTACGAGACCGTCAGCCGCCTGGCGGCGGCATTACCCGATAATGTGGCGCTGATCGGGTTCGCCGGCGCGCCTTGGACCGTGGCCACCTATATGGTCGAGGGCAAGGGCAGCCGCGATCATGCGGTTGTGAAACAATGGGCCTATGGCGATCCGGACGGCTTTGGCCAGCTGATCGAATTGTTGGTGACGGCCACGGTGGAATACCTCGGTAAGCAGGTGGATGCCGGCGCCGAGGCGGTGCAACTGTTTGATACCTGGGCCGGGGCGTTATCGGAAACCGCCTTTCAGCGCTGGTGTATCGAACCGGTACGACAGATTGCGGAGCAATTGCGGCAAAAGTATCCCGATCTTCCCATTATTGGCTTTCCCCGTGGTGCCGGCGCCGGATATAGGGCTTTTGTCCAGGCGGCGGGCGTCAACGGCGTCAGCCTGGATTGGACCGTGCCATTGGATTGGGCCGTGGCGGAATTGCAGGGGCCCAATTCACAGGGCAAGGTCACCTTGCAAGGCAATCTGGATCCCCGGCTTCTGGTCATTGGCGGGCCGGCCATGGACAGGGAGGTGCGGCGAATCCTGGAAACCCTGGGACAAGGGCCCTTCATTTTCAATCTGGGCCATGGCATCGTACCCGAGACGCCACCTGAACATGTGGGCCGCCTGGCTGACATACTGCGCGGCTGACGGTGGGATCGGCGGATGGGGGGAATAGGTCTGAATGTCACGGGTCGCGGTAATTTTATTCAACCTTGGTGGTCCAGACAGCCTTGATTCAGTCAGACCTTTTTTGCGCAATTTGTTCTCCGATCCTGCGATTATTACCGCGCCGGCGGCACTTCGTTGGTTTCTGGCGCGGCTGATTTCGGCCCGCCGGGCAGGCCATGCCCGATCGATTTATGCCAAGATCGGCGGCAGTTCTCCGATCCGGACCCAAACGGAAAAACAAGCCAGGGCGCTGGAAGCGGCATTGGCCGACCTGGGCACGGTCAAAGCCTTTCCCTGTATGCGCTATTGGCATCCTTTCAGTGATGACGTAGTCCGGACGGTGGCAGAATTTGCGCCGGATCAGATTGTTCTTCTGCCCCTATATCCGCAGTTTTCAACGACGACGTCCGGTTCGTCGATTAACGATTGGCGCCGCGCGGCAATATCGGCGGGCCTGGAGGCACCGCAACGAGCGGTCTGCTGCTATGCCCGGGAGACCGGCTTTATCGCCGCGCAGGTGGCGCTGATCGCGCCTATGTTGCGCGCTGCGATGGAAAAAGGGCCGGCCAGATTGCTGCTGTCGGCCCATGGCCTGCCGGAAAAAATAATTGCCCGTGGCGATCCTTATCAATGGCTGGTTGAACAAACTTGTTCGGCTATTATCGCGGATTTGGCGGTGTTGGGTTTCGCGGATCTGGATTGGCGCGTTTGTTACCAAAGCCGCGTTGGACCCCTGGAATGGATTGGACCCGCGACCGATGATGAGATTGTCCGGGCCGGCGAAAAGGGCATGGGCGTCGTGCTTGTGCCCGTTGCCTTTGTCTCGGAACATTCGGAAACTTTGGTCGAGCTGGATATTGATTATCATAATTTGGCGAAAACATCGGGGGTAAGCAGCTATGCCCGGGTCCCCACGGTCGGCACCCAGGCGCAATTTATCGCCGGGCTGGCGTCAATGACCCGCACGGCATTGACCTGGTCCGGGCCGGGTGCCCGTTGCGGCAAGGGCAATGACAGCCGTTGTTGTCCGGCGGGCTTGACCGCTTGTGGATGGGGCGGCGGATCATGAACGAATTTCTTTTACAATGGTATAGCTGGATCAAGGCCCTGCACATCATCGCGGTGATCGCCTGGATGGCGGGAATGTTGTATCTGCCGCGTCTTTATGTCTATCACGCGGGCTCGGCGGTCGGCTCCGAGCTATCGGAAACCCTCAAGGTGATGGAGCGGCGCTTATTGCGGGCAACAATCAATCCGGCAATGATTTTGGCGCTGATTTTTGGTCTTTGCTTGCTTTTTACGCCAGGTTTGGTGGATTTTGACGAATATTGGATCTGGATTAAGCTGTTTTGTGCCATCGTCGGCTTAGGCGGCATGCATGCCTGGCTGTCGCGCTGGCGCAAGGCCTTTGCCGAGGACTGCAATGTCCATTCAGTTGGATTTTACCGTAAGATCAATGAAATTCCCACCGTTTTGATGATAATCATCGTGATTATGGTGATTGTGCGACCTTTTGAATCGATATGGTAGGAGATCACGCCATGGCGGACGGTATTCTAACAGGGAAAGTCGCTTTAATTACGGGCGCGGCGCGGGGCATTGGGTTGGCCAGTGCCCAGGCTTTTGCCAATGAAGGCGCGGCGGTGGGACTGTTGGATCTGGATACTGCCACGGCGGAGGCCGGGGCGGCGGCGATCGTTGCGGGTGGCGCCCGGGCCATGGCCTGTCATTGCGATGTGCGCGATGCGGCCTCCGTCCAGGGGGCGGTGAACGCGGTCGCGGAAACCTTTGGGCCCATCAACATAGGCATGTGTAATGCCGCCACCCTGACCCAGCCCGCCAGTATCGTGGAGCTGTCTCTGGAAGATTGGAACCAGGCCCTGGCCGTCAATCTAACCGGCGTGTTCCTGACGTCTAAATATTTGATTCCACAAATGTTATCGGCGGGTGGCGGCTCTATCATCATCACCGCCTCGCAGATGGCGCGGGTCGCAACGCCGCTGCGTGGGGCCTATTGCGCCACCAAGGGCGCTTTGTTGCAGTTGGCCAAGGTCATTGCGCTGGAGCATGCGGCGCAGAATATCCGGGCCAACACATTGTCGCCGGGGGGTATTGCCACGGACCGTCTGGCCCGGCAATTTGGCGATCTGGAAACCGCGGAACGGGAATGGGGCCCGGCCCATCCCATGGGCCGCCTGGGCCAGCCAGGGGAAATCGCCCGCGCGGCAGTCTATCTGGCCGGCGATGACTCCCGTTTCATGACCGGTTCCGATCTGTTGATCGATGGCGGTTACGCGGCGCGATAGGGCATCCGGGTCCTAGTGGAATAGCAACGCGGATTAATTTGCGACGAATTCTTGCTTTCGCTGCGTCCCCACCTATGTTAGGTGAAGATCACGGACCAAGGCCAACGGTGCCGTCCGGCGCCGCGTTTCGAGTTCTCCTCTCGGCGAGCCTCTTTTTCCACCTATCTATTCGGTTGATGCCGCGGTTACGGCGTTGTCCAGCGAAGCCCGATTTCACGCCCATTTTCCCTTCCCAGCAAGCAAACGATAAAAATATGAAACTGCAAGAATTAAAGGCGATGTCGCCGATCGACCTTCTGGCCTATGCCGAGGAACAGGAGGTTGAAAATGCCTCGTCGCTGCGGCGGCAAGAGCAGATGTTCGCGATTTTGAAGCTCGCCGCCGATAATAGTGAAGAAATCACCGGCGTCGGGGTTCTGGAAATCCTGCAGGACGGCTTTGGTTTTTTGCGCGCGCCGGAGGCCAACTACCTACCCGGACCGGATGACATTTATGTCTCGCCGTCGCAAATCCGGCGCTTTTCCCTGCGCACCGGGGATACCATTGAAGGAGAGATCCGCGCGCCCAAGGATGGCGAGCGTTATTTTGCTTTGTTGAAGGTCAAGAGCATTAATTTCAGTGATCCGGAAGAGGCCAAGCACAAGGTTCATTTCGATGACCTGACGCCGTTGTATCCAGATGAACGGCTGGTCATGGAACGGGATGATCCGACCCTGGAGGACAAGACCGGCCGGGTGATCGAGTTGGTATCGCCGATCGGCAAGGGCCAGCGGGCCCTGATCGTGGCGCAACCGCGTACCGGCAAGACTGTTATTCTGCAATCCATTGCCCATTCCATCATGGCCAACCATCCCGAATGCTTCCTGATCGTCCTGTTGATCGACGAGCGGCCGGAGGAAGTCACCGATATGAAACGATCGGTGAGTGGCGAGGTGATCAGCTCAACATTCGACGAGCCCGCCTCGCGCCATGTTCAAGTTGCGGAGATGGTGATCGATAAGGCCAAACGCCTGGTGGAACACAAGCGCGACGTGGTGATCCTGTTGGATTCCATCACCCGCCTGGCGCGGGCCTACAACACGGTGGTGCCGTCATCGGGCAAGGTGCTGACCGGTGGCGTGGACGCCAACGCCCTGCAACGGCCGAAACGCTTCTTCGGCGCGGCCCGGAATATTGAAGAGGGCGGTTCGTTGACCATTATTTCCACCGCCCTGATCGATACCGGCAGCCGCATGGACGAGGTGATTTTCGAGGAGTTCAAGGGCACGGGCAACTCGGAGATCGTGCTGGACCGCAAATTGGCGGACAAGCGGGTCTTTCCGGCCATCGATATTATCAAATCCGGTACCCGCAAGGAAGAGTTGTTGGTGGAAAAGGGCGCCTTGGCGAAAATGTGGGTGCTGCGGCGCATCCTCAACCCCATGGGTACCATGGACGCCATGGACTTCCTGTTGGGCAAGCTGAAGGCCACCAAGGACAACAACGAGTTCTTCGATTCCATGAACACCTAGGAGCGGTCTTGAAATAGTCTAAGATATAGAAAAGGGCCGCGCTGGCGACAGCGCGGCCCTAGTTTTATGTTTTTACGCGAAATTCCCGCGATTTCGTTCAAAACTATGGAATTAAGACGGTTGATCCCGTGGTTTTGCGGTTTTGCAGGTCTTTGTGAGCCTTTTTCGCGTCCTTTAGGGCATAGGTCTGATTGATTTCGATCTTGACCTTGCCGCTTTTCACTACGGCGAACAAAGCTTTCGAGCAGGCCTCCAACTCCTTGCGGTTGGAGGTATAGGTGACCAGGCTGGGACGGGTCAGGTATAGGGATCCCTTGGCGCCAAGAATGGCCGGCGCGAAACTATTCACCGGACCAGAGGCGTTGCCAAATGACACCATATGGCCGCGGGGCTGCAGGCAATCGAGGGAGCCGTCCCAGGTCGATTTACCGATCGAATCATAGACCACGGGCACGCCCTCCTTTTTGGTCAGGCGGGCGACCTCCTTGGCGAAATCCGTTTTGGTGTAGTCGATAACCTCGGCATAGCCGTGAGCCTTGGCCAGCCTTACCTTGGCGGCACCGCCCGCGGTACCGATGGCACGGACGCCAAGGGCGTTCAGCCACTGCCCGGCGATCAGGCCGACGCCGCCCGCGGCCGCGTGAAACAAGACCGTCTGGCCTTTCTTGACCGGATAGGTACGGCGGATCAGGTATTCCACGGTCATGCCCTTGAGCATCATGGCGGCGGCGGCTTCATCGGATATGCCACGGGGAATTTTCACCAAGGTGGCCGCGTCCATGACCCTGGCTTCGGAATAGGCACCCGGCGCGCCGCTGCCGTAGGCCACGCGGTCGCCGGGCTTGACATGCTTGACGCCAGCGCCGACGGCCTCGACCACGCCAGCGGCCTCCATGCCTAGGCCCGAGGGCAGCGGCATGGGGTACAAGCCACTACGCAGATAGGTGTCAATGTAGTTTAGACCGATGGCGGTATGGCGGATCAAGGCCTGGCCCTTTTTGGGCTTACCCAGTTTTACCTCTTCCCATTTCATCACCGATGGGCCGCCTGTTTTATGAAACTGGATTGCCTTGACCATGTTCGTGGAGCCTTTCCCCAAGTGGATTGGTTACGATTAGTGCCGGAATTGTCGGTAGGTAATATTTGGATGGAGGAACAATAGACCCATGGGCCAAAGCTTGTCACCTAGGAAATGGTTAGAAAACTGCCAAACCTATAACAAGGCGCCTTCCAGACGTAACAGCGCGACCTTGGTTTCCAGGCCGCCTTGGCCGGAATAGCCGCCCATGCCGTTGGCGGCCAGGACCCGGTGGCAGGGGATAATCACGGGAATTGGATTGGCGCCACAGGCCATGCCGACGGCGCGGGCGGCACTGTTCAGATCTTTGGCCATGGCGCCGTAACTCCTTGTTTCTCCACAGGGAATAGATTCCATCAAATGCCAGACCCGACGCTGGAAATGGGTACCGGCAGGCACCAGTGGCAGATCGAAGGATTTTGTTCTACCATCGAAATAAGCCACCAACTGTGCCTTTGCCTGCTCCAGCAGATCGCCGGACGACTGATCCCGGGCCCAGCCCCAATCCAACGCAACCAGGGCGCCGTCTTCGCAGGTGATGGTCAGATCGCCAATGGGGGAGTGCATGGATAGTTGCGGCATCGCGTCAGTCTCCGGGGCTCATGGTCGTGGTGGCCATGGTCAGCGCGGTGTGCAGATCTTCGGGCTTGGTCTGGGGCAGGGAACAGGTTTGCCCCATACAGACATAGGCCGTGGCCCGGCCGCCAAGCTGCGTCATGCCGGTTGCCGGATGGCCGGCGGGCAAGGTCCGCTCCGGCGTCAGCACTTGATGTACCTTGTTGGGCAGGGCCAGGCTATGGACCGCCGCCAGCATATCCCTGACGGTGTCGTCGTCCCGTTCACCCATGATAACGATTTGCAATGGCCGCTGCATGAATTCAACGTTGTTCAACAATGTGGTCATGGCCAGGGCATGGCTGGCCATTTGTGCCGAAAACGACCGCGCCACGGCATCCGCCCGTTGGCCGTATGCGCCATCGCCGGTCAACAGCCAGAGCCGGGTGAGCACACCGACCATGACCCCGTTGCCCGACGGCACCGCGTTGTCGTTGGCGTGGCGCATGCGGGCGATGACGTCCGTGGCCTGGACGGAGGAAAAATAGTACCCGCCCCGTTCCGTATCGGCGAATTGGGCTTCAACGGTTGCGACCCAGGCGCGGGCCTGTTGCAGGTAGCGCTCGGCGCCATGGATTTCGTGGAGCATCAAGGCCGCGCGGGCCATATTGGCGTAATCATCCAACAGGGCGCGATGTTTGGGCTGGCCTTGGCGATAGCCATGCATCAAGGTCCCATCCGGGGATAGTTTGTCGGCGACGAAATCAAAGGCGGTAATGGCGGCACTCGCCCAGTCCGGTTGATCGAACACGGCCGCGGCGTTGGCCATGGCGGCGATCATCAGGCCGTTCCAATCAGCCAGAACCTTGTCGTCCCAACCGGGCCGGACGCGGCTGCCGCGTTGGGCCAGCAACTTTTCACGGCAGCGCCGTAAAAAGGCTTCCTCGTCATCGGTACCCAGATCCGGCCGGGCCGATCGATTAAGGATAACTTTGCCTTCCCAATTGCCGCCGGGGGAGACATCGTAAGCGGCCTTGAAGACGGCCGTGTCATCGCACAGGACAGCATCGATGTCGGCTTCCTGCCAAACATAGAAACGCCCTTCCTCGCCCTCGCTGTCCGCGTCCAGAGTGGCGGCAAAGCCGCCCCCCTCGACCACCATTTCATTCAATGTCCAGGCTATGGTTTCTTTAACGCGTTGATAATAAAGGGGAGTTTTGCCCGCTTGCCAGGCCAGAGTCAAAATATCAATAAGTTGGGCGTTGTCGTACAGCATCTTTTCGAAATGCGGCGCCAGCCACCGCTCGTCCGTGGAATAGCGTGCGAATCCACCCGCCAAGTGGTCATAGATACCGCCCTGGCACATGCCGGTCAGGGTCGTGTCCACCGCCCCCATCATGGCCTCGTCAGGCTGACGCAAGCAGCCGCGCAGGATCATTTCGATGGCATATGTCTGGGGGAACTTTGGCGCCTGGCCGACGCCGCCATGCACGGGGTCCACCTGTTTGTGCAATGTCCGCGCCACCTGGTCCAGGATATCGGGGCCAATCGCGACGGCCGGGGCCTCGGGATCGCCGGCGGCAAGCTGGTTTAGGGATTGCAGCACGGCGGCGGTATTTTTGCGCACGGCGTCCGGGTCCGTATGATAGACCTCGGTGACGCGGCGCATGATATCGGGGAAGCCCGGCCGGCCGTAACGTGCTTCCGGGGGGAAATAGGTGCCGCCCCAGAACGGCTCTCCCTCGGGCGTCAGGAACATGGTCAGGGGCCAACCGCCCTGCTGCCCCATCAATCCCAGGGCCGCCATATAAACGGCGTCAATGTCCGGGCGTTCTTCCCGGTCCACTTTAATATTGACAAACAGTTCGTTCATCAGGGTCGCGATGGCGGGGTTTTCAAAACATTCATGGGCCATGACGTGGCACCAATGACAGGCCGCGTAGCCCACCGATAGCAATATTGGTTTGCCGCTGGCGCGGGCCTCGGCCAAGGCCCCATCGCCCCAGGCCCGCCAGTGCACCGGGTTGTCCTTGTGTTGCAGCAGATAGGGCGAGGTCTCGGCCCCAAGTTCGTTCGCCATGCCCATATTCCCCATTACCCATATCGATAAGTCGAGGCGTCATTGCCGCTGTTGATCCCCGGCACTAAGTCTGGCACGTTGATAGCCTGGGCAAAAGCAGGATATTGACGAAATGAAAATCAAGATTGATATTGATTGCAGTCCTCAGGAGGCCCGCGCCTTTCTGGGACTGCCCGATGTTGCGCCCATGCAGGAGGCTTTGCTGGCGGAGATGCAGAGCCGGATGAAGGATGCCCTGGCCGGGGCGGACATGGAAAGTCTATTGCAGACGTGGCTGCCCTCCGGACTGCAGGGCTGGGATACACTGCAAAAGACCTTTTTGGCGAAAGCCATGGGGCAGGGCGACCCTAAGGAATAGATGGGCGCGGTTTTCTACTAGCGCCGCTATCGCGACGTAAGTGACTGAATTAATTGAGTTATTTAAACGACTCCGGGTTCATTCGAATAACATGTGCTCCAGGGGTCTCGGTGCTGTTGCATAGGGGAAATGGGCGATGGACGCCATGGAATGCTTAATGGGACGGCAATCGACGCCGGCGGGATTACTGGTGGAACCCGCGCCCAGTGACGGCGAGGTCCTGACTTTGCTGGAAGCCGCCATGCGGGCGCCGGACCATGGCGCATTGCGGCCCTGGCGGTTTTTGATCATCCGCGGCGAACGGCGCCAGGCTTTGGGCGATATATTCGCCGCCGCCCTGGCGCAACGAGAGCCTGGGGCGCGACCGGATGATATTGAAAAGGCCAGGGGTAAGCCCATGCGGGCGCCACTGGTTCTGGCGGTTTGGGCTGAAATTGTCGAGGATCACCCGAAAGTGCCGCCAATTGAACAGGTGGTGGCCACGGGCGCGGCGGTGCAAAATCTGCTGAACGCGCTACATGCCCAGTGTTACGACGCCATTCTGGTGACCGGGGCGTCCTGCTATGATGAAAACGTCAAGGCGCCCCTGGGCTTGGCCCCCAAGGATGCTCTCGTCGGCTTCATTCATATTGGCACGGCGAGAAGCACGACCCCGACGAAAAAACGCCCGGATCCGGCGGATTACCTGCAGACGTGGTGATGCCGGCCCTCGGCGGTCCTAATGATACCATCTATGCCCTGGCGACGGCGCCTGGCCGGGCCGGCGTGGCGGTGCTGCGCATTTCGGGCGCCGGGGCGGGCGCGGCCCTAGGGGCGGTGATGAGTGGCCGGGACCTTCCCGTCCCGCGCCGGGCCCATTTGACGCCATTTGCCGATCCCGTCAGTGGCGAGACCCTGGACCGTGGCTTGGCGTTGTGGTTTCCCGCGCCGGATAGTTATACCGGCGAGGACGTGGCCGAATTGCATGGTCATGGCGGCCCGGCGGTGATTACCGCTCTTTTGGAAGCGCTGGGCCGTCTTCCAGGCTGCCGGCTGGCCCAGGCCGGGGAGTTTACCCGGCGGGCTTTTCAAAACGGCAAAATGGATCTGACCCAGGCCGAGGGCTTGGCGGACCTGGTCGCCGCGGAGACGGAGGCGCAACGGCGGCAGGCCCAACGGCAGATGGAGGGCGCGCTGGGCCGTCTGTATGAAGGCTGGCGGGCGGACCTGATCGGCGCCCTGGCGCATTTGGAGGCGGAGATCGACTTTCCCGATGAAGACTTGCCCGGGGATCTTTTGGCGCGGCAAATACCGGTGCTTGAGCGGCTGAGCGCTGAAATGTCGGCCCATTTGAATGACGGTCGCCGTGGCGAACGGCTGCGAGAGGGCTGCCATATGGTCATCCTGGGCGCGCCCAACGTGGGCAAATCAAGTCTGTTGAACGCCTTGGCGCAACGGGACGCGGCCATTGTCTCGGCCCAGGCGGGCACCACGCGGGACATCGTGGAGGTGTATATGAACCTGGGTGGCTATCCGGTGGTATTGGCGGATACCGCCGGTCTGCGGGAAAGCGATGATGAGGTCGAGGTGGAAGGCGTGCGCCGGGCGCGGGCCCGTGGCGAGGGGGCGGATTTGAAAATTGTGCTCTACGATTGCTCCGTGGCGCCGAAGGCCGGCGCGGAGGTTCGTGCGCTGGCCGGGGAAGATGGTATTTTGGTGGCCAACAAGGTGGATCTGGCCGTTAGGGCGCCGGCGGATGGCTTGGCGGTATCGACCAAGACCGGCGCGGGGTTGCCGGAATTGATGAGCCGTCTGGAGGCGGAGGCGAAGCTGCGCATGGTCGGCGGTGGCGCACCGGGTTTGACCCGCCTGCGCCATCGTCAGGGTTTGCAGGATTGCCGGGACGCCCTGTTGCGGGGGCTTGGCGTGGCGGATGACGAGCTGGTGGCGGAGGATCTGCGCCTCGCGGCCCGGCATCTGGGGCGTATCACCGGCCGGGTTGATGTGGAAGATATCCTAGATGTTGTGTTCAACGACTTCTGCATAGGCAAATAAGGTAGGTATAACGGTCCTTCCATGTTTCACGTGAAACATTGGAAATTTTTCGTGCGGAACTTTTGACTCCGGGACCTTGGCTGCTTATCTTGCCGGCCATGAACAACTATGATGTCATTGTGGTTGGTGGCGGCCATGCGGGCTGCGAAGCGGCCGCCGCCGCGGCGCGGGTCGGGGCGCGAACCCTATTGCTGACCCACCGCCTGGATACCATTGGCGAGATGTCGTGCAATCCGGCCATTGGCGGCCTGGGCAAAGGCCATCTGGTGCGCGAGGTAGATGCCTTGGATGGCCTCATGGGCCGGGTGGCCGATGCGGCCGGCATACAGTTCCGCATGCTCAATCGAAGCAAGGGGCCGGCGGTACGGGGCCTGCGCGCCCAGGCCGATCGTGCGCTGTATCGGGCGACCATGCAGGGGGCCTTGGCAGCGGTCGAAAACCTGACCATTCAGGCCGGTGCGGTGGAGGACCTGCTACTGCGGGATGGCGCCGTGGCGGGGGTCAAACTGGCCGATGGCCAGGCGCTGGCCGGGGCGCGCGTGGTGATCACCACCGGTACATTTTTGCGCGGGCGTATTCACATTGGCGAGAAAAACTGGGCCGCGGGCCGGATGGGGGAGGCGCCGGCCATGGGTCTATCGGCGCGGTTTTATGATCTGAATTTGTCCATGGGTCGTCTGAAAACCGGGACCCCGCCGCGGCTGGATGGACGGACCATTGCCTGGACGCAATTGGAACGGCAGTCGGGCGACCCGCTGCCGGAACCGTTTTCTACCTTGACGGAAGCGATCACCAATCCGCAAATTGATTGCCATATTACGGGAACCACGGTGGCGGCGCATGACCTGATCCGCGCCAATCTGGATCGGGCGCCTATTTATTCGGGGCAAATCGAGGGCACCGGACCGCGCTACTGCCCCTCTATTGAAGACAAGGTGGTGCGGTTCGCGGATCGTACCCGACATCAAATTTTTCTGGAGCCCGAAGGCCTGGACGATCATACGGTTTATCCGAACGGCATTTCCACCTCGCTGCCGGAAGACGTTCAAAGGGCCCTGTTACGGGTGATCCCGGGTTTGGAACAGGCGCGTATGATTCAACCGGGCTATGCCATTGAATATGATTTCATCGATCCGCGGGAGTTGTGGCCAAGCCTGGAGACCCGCCGTTTACCCGGCCTGTACCTGGCCGGTCAGATTAACGGCACCACCGGATACGAGGAAGCTGCGGCGCAGGGTTTGATGGCGGGGCTGAATGCCGCCATGGCAACGGCGGGCGGCGCGCCGTTGGTGCTGGACCGGGCCGACGGCTATATCGGTGTGATGATTGACGATCTGGTTACACGGGGCACTCAGGAGCCTTATCGCATGTTCACCTCCCGCGCGGAATACCGTTTGTTGCTGCGCTCGGACAACGCGGATCAGCGGTTGACCCCTCTGGGCCTGGCCGTGGGCTGTGTGCAGGGACGGCGGGCCGCGGCCTTTAAGACCAAGCTGGCCGCCCTGGATGATGCGCGGCTGTTCTTGGAGGGCCATCAGGCAACGCCCCATGAAGCCAGCAAGAAAGGAATCCCGGTGAATGCGGATGGCCGGCGCCGTACGGGTATGGAATTGCTGGCCTATAAAGATATAGACATGACGCGTTTGGCGGCGCTTTGGCCGGAATTGGCATCCATACCGGACTCCATTGCCGCGCAGGTGAAGATCGAAGCCCATTACGCCGGCTACCTGGGCCGGCAGCAGGCGGATATCGAAGCCTACCGGCGGGATGAGGCCCTGGAACTTCCCAAAGATTTAAATTACGGCCAGGTGGCGGGATTTTCCAATGAAGTACGGGAAAAGCTGAAACGCCACGGCCCGGCGACATTGGGGGCCGCCGCCCGGATACCTGGCATGACGCCGGCGGCGCTGACGATCTTGCTGGCCCACGTGCGCCGTGGCAAACGGCGCGCCGTTGCCTAAAAACCCTAATCCAGGACGCCCTCGGACGTCCGCACCCATGACCGTGGCGGAATTTCGGATGGCAGCCAATGTTTCACGTGAAACATTGGCCCGCCTTGAAGCCTACGCTGCGCTGTTGCGCAAATGGAACCGGCGCATCAATCTGGTCAGCCGGCGCAGTCTGGAAGATCTTTGGCGGCGCCATATACTCGATTCGATCCAACTTTACCAATTTTATGAAACTGGCGCGACCGATGAGACCTTGGCGCCTTGGCTGGACTTGGGCAGCGGGGCCGGCTTCCCCGGCCTGGTTTTGGCCATCGCCGGCGTTAGGGATGTTCATCTCGTGGAAAGCGATGGTCGGAAATGTGCCTTCCTGCGCGAGGCGGCGCGGATTACCGGTGCGGAAGTGACTGTGCATAATGAAAGAATCGAAGTCTTGTCCCCTCAGGGCGCCCAAACCATTACCGCCCGGGCCCTGGCGCCGCTGCCCCGGCTGCTGCCCCTGGCCTATGGGCATCTGATCCCCGGCGGCCAAATAATATTGCTGAAGGGACAAGATGTTGTTGTCGAATTGACGAAAGCCACAAAATGTTGGAATATGAGCGTGCGACACATCCCAAGCGTGACGGATGAGTCAGGCTCTATTTTACAGCTGACGGAGATATCCCGTGTCTGATGTTCCCTTACCTAAAGATCAAGATTCCAATATGGCCGTCGTGGATGCCGCTAAATCGGCGCGCGAGGGCCAGGCCAAACGGCCACAGATCATTGCCATTGCCAATCAAAAGGGCGGCGTGGGTAAAACCACCACCGCCATCAATCTGGGTACCGGCCTGGCGGCAATCGGCCGGCGCGTGCTGGTGGTGGATCTGGACCCCCAAGGCAATGCCAGCACCGGCCTGGGCATCGACCGTACCAACCGTCATGTCAGCTCCTACGATGTCCTGATGGGCGAGGCGACCGTGGCCCAGGCCCTGGTGGCGACGGCCGTCCCCGGCTTGTGCATCATTCCCTCTACCATCGATTTGACCGGGGCCGAGCTGGAATTGATCGATATGCCGCGCCGGGCCTATCGCCTGCGCGAGGCCCTGGTGGCCGGGGCCGAGGATCTGGACTATGTCTTGATCGATAGTCCGCCATCCCTAAACCTGTTGACCGTCAATGCCTTGGTGGCGGCGAAGTCGGTGGTGGTGCCCTTGCAATGCGAATTTTTCGCCCTCGAAGGCCTGTCCATGTTGATCAAAACCATCGACCGCATCCGCACGGGTTTTAATGCGGAACTGGAAATCCTAGGCGTTGTCTTGACCATGTATGACAAGCGCAATAACCTCTCCGACCAGGTGGCCGCGGATGTGCGTGGCTTTCTGGGCGACAAGGTTTATAAAACTATTATTCCACGTAACGTCCGGGTGTCGGAGGCGCCATCCCATGGCAAACCGGCCTTGTTGTATGATCACAAATGCGCCGGCAGCCTGGCCTATATGCAATTGGCCAGCGAAATGCTGCGGCGCGAGCGCCTAGCAGCAGCAGCGGCATGAGCGAGGAGCAACCCCGCAAGGGTCTTGGCCGCGGCCTCTCGGCTCTGCTGGCGGAGGATCCCGACGACCAGCCGGCGTTGGACCGCCTGCGTGTGGGACGGACAGTGCCCATCGAAAGCCTGGTGCCGAACCGTTATCAGCCGCGGCACAATTTCGATCCAGAAGAATTGCAAGCCCTGACCCAATCGGTTCGGGAAAACGGCATTCTGATGCCGATCCTGGTGCGCCGTATTGGCGAGAGCAAACACAACTTCGAAATCGTCGCGGGTGAACGCCGCTGGCGCGCCGCCCAGGCCGCGCAATTGTACGAAGTACCGGTTATTGTCAAGGAGTTAGACGATAGTCAGGCCCTGGAAGTGGCCTTGATCGAAAATGTCCAGCGGCAGGATCTGACGCCGTTGGAAGAGGCGGAAGGCTACCGCCGCCTGATGCACGAGTTCGCCAATACACAGGAAGACCTGGCCCGCGCGGTGGGAAAAAGCCGTAGCCACGTGGCCAATATGATGCGCCTTTTGGCCTTGCCCGAAGGGGTAAAAGCCCTGTTGCAGGCCGGCAGTCTGTCCGCCGGTCATGGCCGGGCCCTGTTGGGGGCCGAGGACCCGGAAACCCTGGCCCAAACCGTGGTGCGCCAAGGCCTGAACGTGCGTCAGACGGAAAATTTGGCGAAAAAACCGCAAAAAACAGCGGATACAACGGCACCATCGCTTGCCTCGGGGCAGGACGAAAATTCCCGGGCCATGGAAAAACAACTATCGGAAAAGCTGGGCCTGACGGTAAAAATCAGCCATCGGGGAGAGCGCGGCGAAGTGCGCATAGCCTTCACCTCGCTGGATCAATTCGACGAAATTCTCAAACGTTTAAGCCAACAGCTATCGTCGTGACAAAATAGCCCGGAACCGCTCCAGCCTATGGGCCGGAACGGGGCCGGGCGGCGTTGGCAATTCGGATCAGGGCCCGGCCGCAAATTGCATCGGCGGGAAGACCGGTGGTTTTACAATCCAATTCGGCCTGGGTCAGAATGTTCAGGGCCTGGGCCAGACGCCGCGGGCGCCAATCCTGCAATTGCCTTTGCATCCGCGGTTGATGCTTGAAAAAAATGGGCGGCCGATGGGATTTGATCAATTGGCCGATATCACCGCCCTCGGCCGCTTTCAGGGAGAGCAAATGTAATCGTTGCAAGTGACGGATCACGGCGCGCAAAATGGCGATGGGCGATTCCCCGGCGACCCGGCATTTCATCAGGGCCCGGTCCAGGCCCGCCTGGTCGCCGCTCGCCGTTGCCAGGGCGACGTCATCCCGGGCCATGGGGGCGCCATCCCCCACATTGGCCTCGGCATCGTCCAAGCTGACCGCGCCGCCGTTCCGCCCCTTGTATAATGCCAGTTTTTCTAGTTCCGACCGGGTGATCTGGCGATCCGTGCCCAAATTATCGCTCAAATAGGCCATGGCCGAAGGTTCGACTTGCAAGCCGTGCCGGCCCATGATCTCGGCGGTCAAGGCCTCCAACGAACGGCCGTCATCCAGATAACAGGGGACCGCCGCGGCGCGATCGCTTGTTTCGAATAGTTTTCGCAGACTATCCCGCGGCGCCAACGTCCCCGCCTCAACCAGCAGTAAGCTGTCCGAGGCGGAAATAGCCGGGTCATTCAAAACCGCTTGGATGGCGGCGCTATTGCCGTTCCCGGCCCCGCCCAGGCGAACCAGGCGCCGCCCCCCGGTCAAGGACAACGCGGCCATTTCATCGAACAGCCGCGTTGGCTCCTCCTTCAGCATGGCGGCGTTCACCTCGGCCACACGAAACGGATCGTTGGGATCGTCCACCACGGTGGCAGCCAGGCGGGCCGCGCGCTCGCGCACCAGGCCATTATCCTCACCGTACAGCAAGACGGCCACAATTCCGGCCTGGGGCGCATCCAAAAACGCTTCGATGGCGCGGTTAGCGACTTTCACCATGGCGCCCGTTCAATCTCTCAACCGCGCCGACGGGAAAAATATACCGCTATGCGGTTTTGAATCCCTTCGGCCACGCTGTGGGCGGCGCGTTTGCGGGCGTCCCTTTCACTGATCAGATTGGCATAGTCCGAGCGCACCACATTATAGGCCGCAATGGCCCGTGTGGCGCCGTTTAGCAACTCGGCGCCGTTACGGGTGTCGGTTAAACGAAATTTGGCAATCAGGCGCAGATTGTAGCGGGTCGTGCTATCATCCTGTTGAATTGCCAGACCCTCCCGGCTCTCGTCGAGGGTAACAACCAAGCGGAATACGGGCCGATCCACCATGCCGCGCGGGTGCAGCAGGTCCAGCAGTTGGTTGCGCACCGATTGTCCGACACGGTCGCCAATCGGGACGACCTCCACATAGGCCATGTCGCTTATGGTATTGCCGCCAACAATTGTCGAATTAGCCATAGGATTTACACGCCTACCGTGTAAAGGTTGAAAGCCGCAGCCCGGCAAGAAACCCGCCATGACACCGCATATTAGCGCAACCGCCAAATACCGACTGCCGTACAAACTAGACAACAACATTGACAATACGGTTGGGTACGACGATGACCCGGCGCACCGTCTTATTCGCCACCGCCGCCTTGACCTTGTCCAATGCCAGGGCCGCCTCCCGCACATCATTCTCGGGCTGGTCGCGCTCAATTTCTAGCGTCGCACGAACTTTCCCGTTCAATTGCACGGCAATGGTGATGATGTTTTCCACCAACAGGCGTTGGTCAACCGTGGGCCAAGGCGCGTCCGCCAACAGCCCGCCCCGGCCCAGGGCCTGCCAGGCTTCTTCCGCCAGGTGGGGCATCATGGGTCCGATCATGACCACCAGGGTTTCAATGGCTTCCCGCTGGGCCCAGCGCTCGCCCGCGGCCCCTTCCCCCGGGCCATCTTCCGCCCTAAAGGATCCCAGCGCATTGGCCAATTCATATAGCCGGGCCACGGAAACATTGAACTGAAACCGTTCTATGCCATCGGTCACGGCCGCGATGGCCCGATGGGTAATACGGCGCAGTGTCAGCGCCCGGTCGCTGAAACGTTCCGGCTCAGCCAGCCCGGCCGCCGGCAAATCGGCGGCGGCTTCCTCAATAATGCGCCAGATTCTGCCCGTAAAGCGCCAGGCGCCTTCAATACCGCCGTCGGTCCATTCCAAATCCCGCTCCGGCGGGCTATCGGATAGCATGAACCAACGGGCCGTGTCGGCGCCATAGCGCTCGATGATATCTTCCGGATCAATGACATTCTTGCGGGATTTGGACATTTTTTCGGATCGGCCGGTGGTCACTGCGGCGTTATTGTCAATGCGGATAACCCGCCCGGCATCATTGCGGGTCACTTCCGCCGGTTCCAGCATGTTGCCATCTTCGTCCCGATAGGTCTCGTGACATACCATTCCTTGGGTAAATAGTCCGGCAAATGGCTCGATAACCCCCAAATGGCCGCTCATTTGTATGGCGCGGGTATAAAACCGGGCATAAAGCAGATGCAAAATGGCATGTTCGACGCCGCCGATGTATTGATCTACCGGCAACCAGTAGTCCACCGCCGCCCGGTCCAGGGGCCGTTCCGCGTGGGGACTGCAAAACCGGGCAAAATACCAGGACGAATCCACAAAGGTGTCAAAAGTATCCGTTTCCCGCCGGGCCGGTTGGCCGCAGGTGGGACAGTCCGTCGCACCCCAGGTGGGATGGCGGTCCAGGGGGTTGCCGGGGCGGTCAAAGGTCACGTCATCGGGTAGTGTAACGGGCAGGTCGGCCTCATGCACGGCCACCACGCCACAGTCATCGCAATGGACCACCGGGATGGGACAACCCCAATAGCGTTGCCGGGACACGCCCCAGTCGCGCAGGCGATACATAATCTCCCGGGCACCGAATTCCCCTTCTTCGGCCCGCCGTGCCACTTCCCCCTTGGCATCATCAATGCTCATACCATCAAGAAATTCGGAATTCGCCAGCCGCCCAGGCCCCGTATAGGCCTCCCTATCGATGGAAAAATCAGCGGCTTCGGTTCCCTCAGGGACCACAACGGGCCGTACAGCCAGATTATATTTGCGGGCAAATTCCAAATCCCGCTGATCATGGGCCGGACAGCCGAATATGGCGCCCGTGCCATAGTCGATCAGAACGAAAGTCGCGATATAAACCGGCAATTCGACATTCGCCAGGAACGGATGCCGGGCCCGCAGGCCGGTATCGAAACCCATCTTTTCGGCTGTTTCAACGGCCTCTTCCGAAGTACCCTGGCGCCGGCACTCCGCGACAAAGGCGGCAATTTCAGGGTTGTCCGCCGCCAGCGCGGCGGTCTGGGGATGATCCGGCGACAGGGCCAGAAAAGAAGCACCAAAAATAGTATCAGGCCGGGTGGTGAATACCTCGATCTCAACGTCCCGATGCTTGACGGCAAAGCGTAATTTGGCGCCTTCGGAACGGCCGATCCAGTTGGCCTGCATCAAGCGGACTTTGTCGGGCCAACGGTCCAGTTCGCCCAAGGCATCGAGCAACTCATCCTCGAATGCGGTAATGCGGAAGAACCATTGCGACAACTGCCGTCGTTCCGCCGGCACGCCAGAGCGCCAGCCGCGGCCATCGATCACTTGTTCGTTGGCCAGGACCGTATGTTCGGCCGGGTCCCAATTGACCCAGGATTCCCGGCGATAGGCCAGATCGCTCCTTAATAGATCCAGGAACAGTTTTTGCTGATGCCGATAATAATCCACATCACAAGTGGCGAATTCCCGCGACCAATCCAGGGACAGTCCCATGGCTTGCAATTGGCTGCGCATTTTAGCGATGTTTTCGTAGGTCCACTTGGCGGGATGGATTTGCTTCTCCAGGGCCGCGTTTTCCGCCGGCAACCCGAAAGCGTCCCAGCCCATGGGATGCAGCACGTTGAAACCACGGGCCCGTTTAAACCGCGCGACCACATCGCCCATGGCATAATTGCGCACATGACCCATATGAATGCGTCCCGAGGGATAGGGAAACATCTCCAGGACATAGTATTTCGGTTTATCGGGGTCTTCCACCGCCCGAAAGGTCATGGCGGCCGTCCAGGCCGCCTGCCATTTCGCCTCGGTGGTTTTGGCATTGTAACGCGCCATGGACTTCATTCTCCCCGGCCGCTCCATGAGCGGAGGACCCAATCGTATGCACTAGCACATTTAATCTTAATGTGCCCGGATTCCTTAAATTAGAGCAATTGAACCAATCACTTAAGTCGCATTTGCTAGCCCATTTAATTGAAATTCGCTCTCATGGCGCACCGCCGGGCTATACCGGGCGCATCTATACAAGGTTTTCGCAAAACCCGGGGAACCCGACAATACGCCACGTGCGCCAGAGATAAATGGGCGAAAACAACGATGGTCCGCGCGGGTTTCTATTCCCTATTGCTCCAGGATATCCAGCCGCAATTGCCGGGCCCGGACCAAAATGGCGTTCTCCAATTGTATGGCTGTATCGTCCGCGACCGCGGCACTCAACCATTGCCGCGCGTCGTCCTTGGTTTGTTTAAATACCGCGACTTTGATACCGTCCGCGCGCAGACGCCGGTCGACAATATAAATTGTCATCTTGAACCGTTCATCCGGACTATCAGGCGGGCTGTACCAATCCGTAATGATGACGCCGCCAAACGGATCGGCTGAATTTAGCGGAATGAAAGACAGCGTATCCAGAGAGGCCCGCCACAGAAAACTGTTGATGCCAATGCCGCCGCCGCCGCCGCCCGTATCGGGTATTTTACTGCCGAAAATATTATCCAATCCACCCGATCCAAACACCGTCTCCCGTTCGCCACTCGGGCTGGCTTCAGCGGAACGGCCCGTTCTACTCGGATAATTTTGCTCTGGATCGGCAAGGCCACAGGCCCCCAACAGCAGCGCCGCCACCATATAGACACCTACACGATGCCAGATCCGTCCGAGATGTGGCGCCAAGGTCATAGAAAACCACTCCAAATTCAAGCAACTGTATCCTGTTATATACACTGTCGCCGGCCGGTGCGGAATAAGAACCCGAAAAATGTTTATTTGGGGATTAGTTATGCCCCTCGGCGTGGGGGCGCAATAGGCGGTTGATCTCCAATCCGGCTTCCCGAATTGTGCCCTTGTGGGCCATGGGCGCCTCGCCGCCTGCGGTCAGGCCCAATCGGTGCTCCTGCGCCAGCGTGATCTTGGGCATGCCATTGACGTTGCTCAATAGTGTGTGAAAGGCGGCCGGGCTTAATTCAGGTGCTGTCCGGCCGGCCGCTAGGACCGCCGATCGCGGTACCGTGGTGCCGTTCGGCGCCAGGTTTAGAGCGAACCCGAAGGGCACGCTGGCCTGGGCTTCCGAATGGGCCGGTGGCGCGGCCGCGGCCGTGGCGATCGAGGCTTCATTGGCTTGGCCCCATGGCGCCGGGTCGGAAACAAGGCCGGCCATTTGCCTATTGTCATGGGCCGGGCCGGCGCCTGCGACCAGCACGCCGTCGTCCCCATCCCCGTCACCGGAAAACAGGGCCACGACGTTGCCGCCGATGTCCTTGCCGGTTGCTTCCGCCACGACTGTATTGGTCAGGGCACTTAAGAAACCCAGGGGACCGCCGTACAAAGTGCCGCCGGCCAAGCGGGCGCCGGCGGAAATCTCATCACCACTCACGGCGCGGTAGATTTCGCCAATCAGCGGAATATGATGCAATGGGTTCAACACATCAAGGAAGTCCGTGAAGGTTATGCCATCTTCACTGAAGAAATCACGGCCCGCCGCCCCTTGCTCGGGCGGTCCGGCCGAACCGCCATCTATGATACCATTGCCGCCGTTGACCAGCGCATTGGTTCCGGGCTCCATGTCTTCCCGGCCCGGCATATAATAGTCGGGCACGGTAACAAAACGGGCGGGCGGTATGGTGGACATGGTCATACTAAAGATTTTGCAAGAAACACGCCAACTTTCAGCCATATCTTTTCAAACACTTAGCGCGGAGCCGCCACCGGGATGGGTAAATGCTACCGGGCTGGCGCGGCGGCGGCGGGCAAAATCGGCTGACTAGAGCGGTTCCGGGCTATTCTGACCCATTTGACCGCCCACCAAGGCCCCGTGGGTAGGCGCGGTTCGCAGGTCGATGTGGTACATCGTCCAAGAACCGTAACGCCGCCACGGAGCCTTGGTGTGCGGCCTTCGGTGGCGACCCAAAGCCATTCGGATGCGTTGCGCTGCTTGCCCGATATACCATATCGCGCTGCGCGACGCGCCTACCCGAATGGCTTATGGACGCCATCAAATGGGTCAGAATATCCCGGAACCTCTCTAGATCGCAGCCCGCCGCGATGGCGCGGGCGTTCAGCCTCGGCGTTCCTGAAGCCGGTACAACAAGACAAAAGCCCGCTTATTCGACAGCTTCTGGGTAAAGAAAACTTGCTTCCCAATTGGCAAACCGCTATGGCGATGGCGTGGCCAAAATTCGCCGGTTCACGCGGACCGGCATGGACGGGTGGTTGACAGCCGGTCCACCACCCGCGCCGTTGGAGGGGCAGGGCATTTGGCGAAGTCGTTACCCGTATTCACCAGCCTGGCGGATTTCGAGTTTCAAACCCCCAACAGCACTGCCCTGCCGCCGCAACAAGGCCGCAGGGACGTCACCTATGTTACCGCGTCGGGTAATTTTCATCGTCAGATCGTGCGCGGCCAAACGGGGATGATGCGGGAACTGGGAAACGCCAAAGGACGGCCTTTGAAGGTCGAGCGGTGGCGGCGGTATTCCTACCGCAGGCGGTCGGTGCTGTTCCTGTTGCCCCCCCCCGCCATCGGCGAACATGTGGCCATCCGCCTGTTTCTCGAGGCCTTCATGGCGCAGGCGCGGCCGCAAGAGGTTGCCCTGTTGGGCAGCGACTCGGCCTCGGATGTCTATGCCGGGTTCCCCGGGCTGGCGGTTTATCCTGCCTGGATCGCCCATGATGAATTCAAACGCTTTCATGCCATCATCGACCTGAATGATGTGCCCGCCCGCCGGGAGATCGAGTTCTGGCCGGTCGACATGGAAGCCGCGCTCTATGAATTATTTGGCCTATCGGCGCCGGGCAAGACGATGGTGGCCGCCGTGCCGGCCAGCGACGGTCCCCCACGCATCGGCATTCTGCCCTTGGCATCCTCGCCCATCCGCACCTTGCCCGCCGGCCTCATTCTGGGCCTGCACAGTCTCTTGCGCAGGGAGGGCATGGAGGTGCGGATTGTCCTGAACCGGCAGCAGAACCAGTCGAAATGGCTGCGGTCGGCATTGGACGCGGCCGTCCCGGATCTTCACTATGTCGAAGATACCCGCTCGGTCGCCGACTTGCTGGCGCTGATGCGGCAATTTGACTATGCAATATTCGCCGACTCCGGGCCGGCACATTTGTCCAAGTTGGAACAGCGGCCGGGTGCGGCGATCTTCACCTCCGCGCCGTCAGAATTGCTGCTGGGCCGGCACCGCAATCTGCATCCGGTCCAGGTGCAATTCCGCGGCGACTATTGCGAAGCACCCTGCGGCCTGGCGAAATTGCGCCAGACGGCGGACGGCCGGGTCGGCTGCATGGCGTCGCTGGCGGTTGGGCGGGAAAGTCTGCCCTCGACGGTCAGCGGACCTGACGAGAGCCTGGTCCGGCGGCTTCTGTTGGAGACGCCGGTACCTTGCGTGGCCGCCGCCGCCATGGCGGCCGACCGCATCGCGGCGGAGATCCACGCGGACCTGCTGCGCCGGTGGCGTTAGAGCGGTTCCGGGTTATTCTGGATCCTTTGACCGCTCACCAAGATCCAGAATAACCCGGAACTGCGGTAAACTTCAGGCAAAAAAAGAACGTGGGGCCAAAAGGCCCCACGTTCCCATACGAGATGTCTGTTGCTTGATTAGAACGAGAACTTCGTACCAATCACAACAACTGTATTGTCGGCTTCCGTGGAAACCCCGGCGCCGGCACCGCCAGCTGAGTCCTGGAAATCATAGATCTGCAGACCGCCGAACATTTTGATCCCCGGGCCGAGGTTGTAAGCACCGCCGATGGAGATGTAATCGGTCCCGTCATCACGCGCCGACTTCGTCCCGGCAGTGGCACCTGCGATCTCTTGCTCGAGGCTCATGTAAGCAATGCCAACCTTCCAGGGTCCCGTGCCATAATCGACACCGATACGCCAGTTGGTCCGGTCCAAACTGGCCGCCGTACTGGCCAGCGGTGCGCCGCCCGGGCCGGAGATGTCATTCACCCTGGTGTAGCGGCCGCCGATGCGGAAGCCACTAACGCCAACCTGTGCACCGGCGGAATAGCCGTCGACGTCCTTGCCGGCGGCGACGCCAATAGCGGTGGATTCAGAATCGGAGGTGAAGAAGCTGCCGAACACACGCACGTCCGCTCCACCCACCTTGCCCACGTAATTGGCGGCGACGTCCACCAATTCGTTGCCGATGGTGCCGTCAAGTTTCGAGTTGAGCCCGGTAGCGGTGGCATTGTTGCCCGTGTTGTTCTCCGGCATGTAGCTGATACCCAACTGGAAGCCGCTCATGCGCGGGGTGAAGTAGTTCAACTTCTGTTCCGGAGTGGCCAGAAGAGCCGCATCGCCACCATAAGTATTGATGTACTGATCGTTCACGTTGGCGTGGGCCGTGTGCGAGGCAAAGTCGCCATGGCCATCAATCATGTCGCCGACCGAACCGCTTGACATCAGCAGGCTGACCCCCCAGGTCTCGCCATACTCGACGCGGCCAAAGTTACCGGCACTCCAGATGTAGGTGTTATCGATCTGGTCACCGGATGTTTCGCCTTCGAGCTGCACCATCACGCCGAACTTGATACCGTTGTCCAACGTGGTCTTGCCACTGAAGTAGATTTCAGATTCTTGCCCAAAACCGTGATCGCGGGAGTCCGACTGACCGGTCGCGGCGGTGTTGGCATCATTGTCACTGTCACCCAGGTGAATGGCCGCGCGCCAATAGCCGCCCAAGCCCAGCTTGATCTTCTCAGCCGCAACCGCCGTGCCAGCCATCAGGCCAACGGCCATCAAGGCTGTAGTCCCATATAATATACTTTTCATTGCTTTTACCTTCTCTCTCTTGCTTGGTGGCCATCGCAACACGCGTTACGGGCCGATGAAGCATTATCAACTCAATTTCATAGAGCACTTTACAATGGGCAAAGGCAAGTCATCATGGCCGGGACTGTGTCGATAATCGAACACTGTGGTAATGTTGCAACAACGCTGGGCGATCCCTTCAGGCATCGGCTTCCATCGCCCGCATGACGATGGTGGTTTCAATAATGACGTTGGCATACATCCGCATGGCTTCCTGCAGCGCCGCCGGCTGTATTTCCCCTCGTTGCAGGCGGCCGCGCCAGGGTTCATCCGGCAATGCATCGAACGACACGATCTCGAAATTCACGCCCAGATACAGTCCCAGGGGGGTGTTGGGAATGCCCTTTTTACGCCATTCCCGATTGCGCTTTTGCGAAAACATTTCCAGGCCCTGCACGGTGATCGGCCGTACGTGGGTTGGATCGTTCAGGTAGTGATCATGGCGCGGGTGAGGCACCACGATACGGACCAGGGCGCCGGGACGACAAACGCGCCATAACTCCTTGATTATTGCCAAATAGCCATCCGATGTTGCGCCCAGATGTTCCAATACATGACGCATCTGCACTTCCTGGACGCTATTATCCGCCCAGGGCCATGGGATGGCCTCCAGGTCCACCAGCTCATCGGGTTCGGCGAGCTGGCTCTTATCGACGTTGATCCACCCGGCTTTTTTGTCGAAGCCGCAACCGAGATTAAGACGCATCCGACCACTTACATAAGTTTTAGGGGCCCCTCGGCCTAGTCTAGCCGCCGCTCCGAAGTCTGACAACGCGTCAGTCGTTGTTGCTTGTTGCCCGGTGCGCCTGATCCCACAGGCAAATAAACGCTTTCATCCCGCGCTATTCAGTCTTATATCCGGCCTTTTCGGCGTCGAAAGACGATTGCTCCAAGGACAGACTTCCGTCATGAACCATCTCGACGTTCTGGAAAGCCAGAGCATCTTTATCTTTCGCGAGGCGTTCAACCGCATTGATAAGCTGGCCATGCTGTGGTCCCTGGGCAAAGATTCCAATGTCATGATCTGGCTGGCGCGCAAAGCGTTTTTCGGCCACGTGCCATTTCCCGTCATGCATATTGATACGGAAAACAAGTTTCCCGAAATGGATGAGTTCCGAAACCGTTATGCCGCGGAATGGGGGCTCGATTACATTTCCGTCACTTGTCCGCCATCGGAAGGCCATGGCTTTACAGGCGTTATCGAGGGCCTTCGCCGGGACGAAGCGGGCGCCACGGCCGGGGAACGCTATTTTTCGCTCCGTGGCGCGCCGGGCGCCGGGAACATCGAGGAACAACCCCCCGAATTCTGGGGCCAGTTCAACACCGCCCCTCCGCCGGGTACACATTTGCGCATTCATCCCCTGCTGCATTGGACGGAAATCGACATCTGGCGCTATACCTCGCGCGAAAACATCCCCGCCCTGCCGCTGTACTTTGCCCGTAGCAGCAAGCGGTACCGTTCGTTGGGCGATGCCCATATGGGCCTATCCCTGGACAGCACCGCCGCCACCATTGCCGAGATCATCGCCGAGTTGGAGGCCACGGAAAATTCCCAACCATCCGAACTTTTCCAATCTTCCACTGGGGCCATGGACTGGTATCACAGCCCCGCTATTCTACGGGACCTGGATGAGTTCCAGGTTATCACCCAGCCCGGCGGTCTTCCGCTGCGGTTTCCCGTTCAGGACGTCTATCGTTTCGATGACCGGCGGATCATCGCGGGACGCATCGAAACCGGTGTCCTGCGGGTGGGCGACAGCTTGCTGTTTTCGCCCGCCAACCGCGTGGGCAAGGTGAAAACCATCGAGGCCTCGGGCCTGCCCGGGCAAGCCGGCCAGGCCACCCAGGCTAATGCCGGCGAAAGCATCGGCATTACCCTGGAAGAGCAGATTTTGGCGGAACGCGGCGATGTGGCCTCCCACGAAACCAACCCGCCAAAGGAAACGGACGTTTTCCTGGCCCGGTTGTTCTGGCTGGGCGAGCGGGATCTGGTGGTGGGCAGCCGCTATACCATGAAGCTGAACAGGGCCGAGGTGGGCGTAGCGGTGCAATCCATCGAGCGGCTGATCGCCACCGCCGGTCCATCGATCAAGGAAGCCGTGAACGTGGCCCGCGGCGAGGTGGCCGAGATTACCCTGCGCGCGGACACCATGCAGGCCCTGGATGCCTTTACCGCCTCGCCGCTGACCGGGCGCTTTGTCCTGCTCGATAACGATTGCATCGCTGGCGGCGGTATCATTTCCATGCAGGGCTATGCCGACCAACGGCATCTCATCGCCCGCCGATCTTCCAATGTTCAGCGGGTGGCGCATGATGTCACGGCGGAAAACCGGGCTAGCCGCAACGGTCACCAAGGCGGGGTGTTGTGGCTCACCGGTCTGTCGGGGGCCGGTAAATCCACCGTTGCCGTTGGCGTGGAGCGGCGCTTGTTCGATCTGGGCTATCAGACCTATGTGCTGGACGGCGACAATGTTCGCCACGGCCTGAACGGCGATCTGGGCTTTTCACCGGAAGACCGCGCGGAAAATATTCGCCGGGTGGGCGAGGTGGCGGGGCTGCTCAGCCGCGCCGGCTTGCTCTGTGTCACGGCCTTTATCTCGCCCTACCGCCTGGACCGCGAGCGCGCGCGGCTGGCGGGTGGCGATCAATTCGCCGAGATATTTATCAAGGCGGACCTGGCGACCTGCGAACAGCGCGACCCCAAGGGCCTGTACAAAAAGGCCCGTGCCGGCGAAATCCCCGACTTCACTGGTATTTCAGCACCCTATGAAGCGCCGGAAGCGCCGGAACTGGTGGTTGATACCTCTTCCCTGTCGGTTAAAGAGGCCGTCGAGCGGGTGGTTGGCTATGTTCAAAGCCGCTTCGCCATTGATGCCAAACGGATGCCGGATTAGGTCAATTCGAGACCTGAAATTGCAGCAATACCTGCCGCGCCGCTGGCTCCCAGCCGGGCCGCGTTGGCGGCCGTGATCCCGCCCAGGCCATAAACGGGCAAGCCCGCCTGCCGGATCAGCCGGGCCAGGCGCGTGGGGCCAAGGGTCCGGGCGCCGGGATGAGAGGCGGTGGCAAACACCGGCGATAACAGGGCCGCATGGGCGCCCAGGCGCGCCGCCCGCAACAGGGCTGGCTGGGCATGGGCCGCGGCGGTGATTAGCCAACCCGGTTTGCGGGGCAGGGCAGGGGGCCGGGCCGTCTGCCATTCCGGCAGGTGTACGCCATGGGCGCCCACCTTCCAGGCCAGGCGCCAATCGCCGGCGATCAACAGGGACAGGCCGCGCCGGCGGCAAAGCGCCATCAGTTCCCGGCCCAAGGCTTCGCGCCCGGGAACGCCGTAATGACGCAGGATGATGGCGCCGCCTTTGGGCAAGGCGGCTGCGGCCGGCACCGGATCCGCCAGGCGGGTGGCATCCGTCAGCAGGATCACGCCGGGCAGTCGGCCAAAATATCCCGCTCCGCGATTGAGTCGGAGGGACAGTTTTGCTAGGTTTGCGGCAGACATAAGGATAAGCATGCCATGACCCCGCGCGTGGAACCAGCCGCTGAACAGGTAGATGTGGCCGCTAACTTGGCGGACGTCCTGGCCGCGGTCGCGGCGGCGGCCGCCGCCGCTGGCCGCAACCCCGAAGACACCGCCCTGGTCGCGGTATCGAAAACGCAATCGGCGGAAGCTATATTGTCCGCCATCCAGGCCGGCCAGCGCCGCTTCGGCGAAAACCGGGTACAGGAAGCGCAAGGCAAATGGCCGGACCTGAAGGCGGCCCACGGTGATCTGCGCCTGCACTTGATCGGACCCCTGCAAACCAACAAGGTGCGGGACGCGGTTGCCCTGTTCGATGTCATAGAAACCGTGGACCGCCCCAAGCTGGCCCGCGCCCTGGCCCGGGAAATGGCCAAACAGGGCCGGCGGCTGGATTGTTTCATCCAGGTCAACACGGGGGAAGAGGAACAAAAGGCCGGGGTCTGGCCGGAAGAGGCGGATGACTTTATTGCCCTGGCCCGGGACGAGCTGGCCCTATCCGTGCGCGGCTTGATGTGCATCCCCCCGGTGGATGAAGAAGGCAGCCTGCATTTCGCCCTGTTGCGGCAAATTGCCCAACGCAATGGTTTGAATGAACTATCCATGGGCATGAGCGCGGATTACGAGGTGGCGATACGGTTCGGCGCCACCTTGGTCCGGGTAGGTACGGCGATCTTTGGCGCCCGCTTGCCATATCCCTAAGGGTCTATCTGGATTTCGCTGTCGTCCGCCAAAAAGGGCAATATGGCCAGCAGGTCAGGGCGCGATAGCGCGACACAGCCTTCGGTGGGGCCGTAATCGGGGCTAGCGAGATGGATGAATATGGCGCTGCCCCGGCCCGGCACCACCGGGTCGTCGTTATGCCCGGTAATGACCACAAGATCGTACAGCCCATCCGCCCGCCACATGCTCTCGGCGCTGGCGCGGTAGGGTAAAGTAACCGCCCTGTTATAGGCGGCGTCGCCGGGATCATCACACCAGCCGTCCATGGCTTGGATTTCCGCCGCGGGCAGTTTGCTGTCTGGCCGGACCAGCCGGTCGGCCCGATACAACAGCCGGCGCAGGGGATACAAGCCGGCCGGCGTGGCGCCGTCACCTTCCTGCTTGTCAATACGGATGCCGCCCCGGCCCAGCGCACAACGGTAACGCCGTTTGCCACGATACAACCAGCCGTCGGCGGTTACCTGAAGACGCACGAATTTTGACCCCTGGATCGATTGCCCTGACTTTACCAAATTATCATACCTTCGTGACACGATAAGATTTCAACAGCAAATAGGGAGGGCAATTCGTTATGTCTGAAAGCCTGTTCCAGCGAATTGGCGGTGCCGCCGCGGTCGACGCGGCGGTGGATCTCTTTTACCGCAAAGTTTTAACGGATCCCGATGTCATGGATTTTTTCGATACCACGGATATGGATGACCAGCGGGCCAAGCAAAAATCCTTCCTGACCATGGCGTTTGGCGGGCCGCATGAATATACCGGCCAGGATTTACGCACCGCCCACGCGCAATTGGTCACGGATGGCCTGAACGACGGCCATTTCGACAAGGTTGCCGGGCATTTGCAGACGACTTTGGAAGAACTGGAGGTCGATGAAAATTCCATTGCCGAGGTCATGGCGATTGCCGGCTGTACCCGGGACGACGTGCTGAACAGATAGAGGGTCATGGCGAATATAAGTTTTGCCGGCGAAAGACTTGCCCTGGCGACAGACGAGTCGGTCTTGGAGTGTCTGGAGCGGACGGACCACGAGGTTCCGTTTTCCTGCCGCAACGGGGTTTGCCTGACCTGCATTATGCGGGTGCGTGCGGGTAGGTTGCCCGCGGCCTCCCAGGCGGGCTTGCGGGAAGGTCAAAAACAGCAAGGCTATTTCCTGCCCTGCGTATGCCGCCCCGACGTTGACCTGGAGATCGAGGCGCCGACGGACGCGGAGCTGTTCGGCCGCGCCACGGTCAGGGAAATTGCCCATCTATCGGCCAGCATCTGCCGCCTTCGTCTGGAAACGGCGACGCCGCTGTTTTATCACGCCGGGCAGTTTATCAACTTGCGCCGTAGGGACGGGCTGGTGCGGTCTTATTCCCTGGCCAGCGTGCCGCGCCTTGACGACATCCTTGAATTGCATGTCAAACGCCTGGGCGGGGGCAAGATGAGTAACTGGATTTACAACGACCTAGCGGTCGGCGAACCGCTTGATTTCCACGGCCCGAACGGGGATTGTTACTATATTGGCGGGGCGCCCGAGCGGCCGTTGTTGTTGATCGGCAACGGCTCCGGCCTGGCGCCGCTTTACGGCATCCTCCGGGACGCGTTGGCGGATGGGCATACGGGGCCAATCCATCTGTATCATGGCAGCCGGATGGCCAAGGGCCTTTATTACGGCGATCAATTGCAGGCCCTGGCCCGGGAACATAAGAATTTTCATTACCACCCCTGCCTGTCCGGCGAAGTCGACGAGGCGGGGTTGAAACCGGGCGCGCGGCCGGGCCGGGCTGAAATGGTGGCCCTTACCGAACATGGCGATTTGTCGGGCTGGGGGGTCTATCTGTGCGGTTATCCGCCCATGGTGCAGACGGCGAAAAAACTAGCCTTTCTGGCCGGCGCGGCCCTGCAGGATATCCTCGCGGATCCGTTCGAATTGCAAGACCTGCGCCGCCTGCCGCGCGATTAGTCGATATTCTAGTGTCCTGATCGATAAATTGATATGATTATGTCTCTATTTGTTTTCAGGAGGCGCGATTGATGGCGAGAGTGGCGGTGACGATCTCTTTGAGCGATGACGAGCGCGCCGAATTGGAGGCGCTGTCTCGTCGTCGCAAG
>JAKZRK010000089.1:0-7889 GCA_047518225.1 Alphaproteobacteria bacterium
CTTGCGACGACGAGACAGCGCCTCCAATTCGGCGCGCTCGTCATCGCTCAAAGAGATCGTCACCGCCACTCTCGCCATCAATCGCGCCTCCTGAAAACAAATAGAGATATAATCATATCAATTTATCGATCAGGACACTAGAGCGGCTCCGGGCTATTCCATGGATAGCAAGCCGAAACGCCCGCGGCAAACCATTACCGTTTACCCCCGAAAGGACCCGCCGCCCGCGCTTGAACGTGACCGGCATCAGGAACACCGTGCAATTCAGGCTTTGGACAACCGGCAAAAACACCCATCGAACATGATGGGCAAAGGTTAATAAATAAAGTGTCAAATGGCCCAAATCGAACGGATCGTAAATACGATAAGCATTTGTAATAAGGGGGAAAAATTGGTCGGGGAGACTGGATTCGAACCAGCGACCCTCTGCTCCCAAAGCAGATGCGCTACCAGGCTGCGCCACTCCCCGTGCGCCGTTTTCTGCGCTATTTGCCACAATAGGTCAACCGCAAAAGCGGAACTTTCCGGCAACAACCGGCAAATTACGGCATTTGGATCCCGAAATAGTCCGGACCGGGTTCCAATCTTCCCTCTCCCCCACCCGGTTCATGGGGCGAGGGCTGTTTCATTTGGCGGAAATTACCGCATCGGATTGGGGCGCATTCAATCAAGGGCCAACTACGCGGCTTCCTCGGAGGTATACTTCTGGATGGCCAGATTTAGGGATTCGAGTAATTCCTTGCCCGTATCGCCGCCATCGCCGCTGATGCGTCCCCCTATGACCGCCTTCATGCCGTCGATATGAGCCTTTATCAATCCGACCAGGTTGTCGCTGCATTGTTCGGACTTGTACGTGCATTTATAGAGGGATTCACCGAAATCCGTGATCAGGGGATAGCCAAAGGTGCCGCCCTGGCCCTTCATGTCATGGGCAATATCATGAATGACCGCCAATTTCTCGTGACGCAGTTCGGAGGTGTCGATGCAACGGCGATAGCTTTCCATCAATTCATCGATCAGGCTCTGCACCCAGTCAGGATAATCCTCGGACATTTTTTGAAATTCCGCCTCGGCCGCCTGAATCGCTTCGATGGAAATGCCACCCTGTGCGCTCGGATCGCCATCGCCACTGCCGGCTTTCTCCATCAGGACGTTTCGAATAACATAAAATCGGACGCCGGGAACCTTGTTGGCCTTGCCTTTGGCGGCGGTTTTAGACATGGATCACCTCTACGTCCCGTTCGTTGATCTTGCGCCGGTCCTTGTCAGGTGGAACTTCGCGCTGGGTGCGGCGCCGGTCGGGGCCGAAATATTGCGAGGTATGTACAAACTTGCGCGGCCGGTCGACCACCTGCAAAAGCCGCTGGGCCAAATTGACCACGGAGAAAGGTTTTGCCAGCATCTCGGTCACGCCCATGGCGCGCGCCTCACGGACTTTGTCCCGGTCGGCATAGCCGGCGACCATGACGAATGGGACAAAGCGGTTGGGACTATCCTTGTGCCGGCGCACCCAACGCAACAGCATCATCCCGTCGACCGGGTTCATCTGCCAATTGGAAAAGATCAGGTCCACATTCTGCATACCGGCTTTCATGGGATCGTCCCGCACGGCCTGCAAAAATTCTATGCCTTGGCCGCCATCATCGACGGTTTTTAAATTGCCAACGCCGATGGCCCGCAACGACGATGAGATGAGCGTCCGCAGATAGGAGCTATCTTCAACCACCAGGCAGGAAAACAATCCGAAATTATAATCGGCCATACGCGGCCCTCCGCACTATATGCGGGGCGAGACTGCCGTAAAATGGTTAACGACGGGTTAGTTATCGGATTTCCGCCTGCTCGGTGATTACCGGCCACCCCACAGCGCCTTCGCCTCGGCGGCGCTGTAATAGCCCCGGCGCAGATCCCGTTCGATTAACGCCGGGTCGCGCAGCCGGGCCTCGCCATAGCCACCGCCGCCCGGGGTGGAAACCCGAATGATATCGCCCTCGGCGACCTCGATATCCTGATCCTTGGAGAAATGGGGCGGGATATATATCTCGCCGCCGCGTTCGATGCTTACCACGTTCACGGCCCCATCCGCGCCACCCAGGACACCCTGCGGGCCGAAACGGCCATGGTCCATGACGAACGAGGCCCGGCCCCAGCCCCGGCGCAATTGAATGGTGTAATTGACGCCGAAACCGCCGCGTTGTTCACCCGCGCCGCCCGAACCCTCGCGCAGGGCGAATTCCTTGAACAGCACGGGATAGCGCTGCTCCAACACCTCGATGGGCTGCATGGTTGAAATGCCGATGGTGGAACAGCCATTGCTCAAGCCGTCCATCCGCGCGCTGCCGCCATAGCCACCACCGGAAAACAAATACATCACATACGGCTTATCGTGGCGTTGATCGATGCCGCCAAGGGCAAAATTGCCCGACGTTCCCGCGGGCGCGGCGAACAGGCGGTCGGGCAGCGCCGCGACCAGGGCGACAAACACCGCCTCTGCGATACGCTGGCTAACCTCGGCCGCGCAGCCGGATACGGGGCGGGGGTATTCGGCATAAAGGAATGTCCCGACCGGATCGGTAATGTGCAGTGGCTCGAAAGTGCCCGCGTTGATGGGCACTTCCGGGAAAATATGCTTCATGGCCAGATAGATGGCGGAGCGGGTGGTGGCGATCACCGAATTCATCGGACCCTTGCAGGGGGGGCTGGATTTGGACAGATCGAAATACAGTTCGCCGTCGCGCTTTTCAATGGCCAGGTCGATCTTCAACGGCTCGTTGACAACGCCATCTGAATCCACCCAGGAGATGCCCTGATACCGGCCGTCGGGAATATGGCCGATGCAGGCGCGCATCTGTTGCGCCGACCTCTCGCGCATTTCGACAATTGCCGCCTCCAACAGATCCCGTCCGTAACGGTCCAACAGAGCGGTCAGGCGCCGCTCGCCAACCCGCAAGGCCGCCGCCTGTGCCTTGATATCGCCAATGGTTTCACTGGCCACGCGGATGTTGGACATGATGATGGCCTGAATTTCTTCATCCACCACGCCGGCTTTGAAAAGTTTGACAGGGGGCAGGCGTAAACCTTCCTGTTCAACTTCCGTGGCCGTGGCGGAAAAGCCCCCCGGCACCGCACCGCCCGTATCCCGCCAGTGGCCCGTGTTGGACAGCCAGCAAAAGATCTCGCCGTCATAGAAGAACGGCATCGCCATGCGGACATCCATCAGATGGGTACCGCCCAGATACGGATCATTGACGATATAAATATCCCCTGGGACCAGATCCTTGGCCTGGGCGATCACCGTGCCGGTAGAATATTGCATGGTGCCGACGAAAATGGGCAGGCCCAGTTCCCCCTGGGCGATCAAGGCGCCGTCATCGCGGTGGTAGATACCGTCGGAGCGGTCCATGGCCTCGGCGATCACCGGGCTGAAGGCCGCCCGTTGAAAGGCCAGATCCATTTCATTGCAGACCTGGTTCAGGCCGTTTTGCAGCACGGCCAGGGTGACGTGATCGATCTGCTGATTGTCTGTTTTCCGCATGCGATTAACTCCGAAATGCCGCTGGCACGTTGATCACCAGATTGGCGGCGTCGTCGACCGACACCTCATTGCCCGGTTCAATGATGATGGTGGTATCGAGCTGTTCCAACACCGCCGGACCCGCGAAGCGGGCGCCGATGGGCAGGGCGTCGCGCGCGATGATAGGTGTTTCCCGCCAACCACCCTGAAACCAGACCTCGCGGCTGCCCCGCTGGGCCCCGGCCACATCCGCCGCGCGTAATGCGGGATCCATCAGCGAGGCCAGGGCGACCTCGCGCCGGCGGCCAATCACAGCCGTGTGCAAAGTGACCAGCACGGCGCCAATTTCCGGCAGCCGCAGGGAAAAACGATTAAAATAGGCTTCCTCGAACACCGCCTGGATGGCCTCGCGGCCGATGACCGCGCTGTCCAGGGGGATGCGCAGAATATGGCTTTGGCCCTGGAACTGCATCTCGGCCGCGTGCACCAGGATTTCGTCCACCACCTCAACGCCTTCGCCCAGGATGGTGGCCCGGCCTTCTGCAATCTGCGCCGCCAGGATTTGATGCACCCGGTCCATATCCACATCCGCCAAGGGCTGGTTCACGGTGTTGACATAGTCGTGGCGGACATCGGCGACGACGCAGCCGATGGCGTTGGTAATGCCCGGCCTGGCCGGGATCAAAACCTTGGGAATGGCCAGTTCCGCCGCCAAGGCCGTGGCATGCAGGGGACCGGCACCGCCAAAGGCAAACAGTGCGAAATCGCGGGGGTCATGGCCCCGGGCCAAACTGACCATGCGGATGGCGCCGGCCATGCGGTCATTGGCGATTTGCAGAATGGCCGCCGCCGCCCCATTGGCATCCAGATCCAAGGGCACCCCCACAGTATCGACCAGGCATTGGCGCAAGTGCGGCATGGAGACGCCGCCATCCACGGCCAGCATGGTGACGGGATTCAACCGTCCCAGGACCAGATTGGCATCGGTGATGGTCGGCTCCTCGCCCCCCTTGCCATAACAGATAGGTCCAGGCACGGCGCCCGCCGAGCGTGGACCGACTTGTAACATGCCCGCGTCATTGATGACGGCGATGGAACCGCCCCCCGCCCCAATGGAATGCACATCCACCATGGGCACGTGGATCGGCATGCCGTATTCCAACTGCAATTCCGACGAGGTTGCCGGAATGCCGCCCTGGATCAGTCCCACATCGGTCGATGTGCCGCCCATATCGTAGGTGACGATGGTCTCGAAGCCACTGCGCGCGCCTGTATAAGCAGCGGCCATGACGCCGGACGCCGGGCCGGACATCACCGTATTGATGGCCCTATCCGCGACAATCGCCGAGGATACGGTGCCGCCATTGCCCTGCATCACCAGCAAGTCGCGGTCATAGCCGCCGGCCATCAATTCCTGCCGCAGCCGCGCCAGATAGCGCGCCAATACCGGCTGTATGGCGGCATTGACCGAGGCCGCCACGCCCCGTTCATATTCCCTGAATTCAGCCAAAACGGCGCTGCCGATCGTAATGTGGTCATTGGGCCAGATTTCGGCGGCGATTTCCAGCGCCCGGCGTTCATGACTGTCGTTGGCATAGGCATGCAGGAAATGAATAATCAGGCTTTCACAGCCCTGATCGGCCAATTGCCGGGCCGCCCGGCGCACGCCTTCTTCATCCAGCGGGGTGACCACCTCCCCCCCGGCGTCCATCCGTTCATCCACCTCCAGGCGATATTCACGGCTGACCAATGGTTCGAACGAACCGATCAGGCCATAGGCATTGGGCCGCGTCCGCCGGCCCAATTCCAGCACATCGCGAAACCCTGCCGTGGTGATCAGACCGCACAGGGCGATCTTTTTCTCCAACAGGGCATTGGTGGTGGTCGTGGTGCCGTGTACCAACAAGGACAAATCCTTGCAGTCGGCGCCGGCGGCGGCTATGGCCTGCATCACGCCAATGGCCTGATTGTCGGGCCTGGTGGGAACTTTCGCTATGCTGACTTCACCGGCGGCCTCGTCCAACAGGATCAGATCGGTAAAGGTGCCGCCAACGTCACAGCCAATAACCTTGCTCACTTGCCCACTACCCCTTCACCTTGATCTTGCCGCGATGTATTTTCCAAAACGTCCCCTGCGAAGGAACCCACCGTGGCGACCTGATCGCCCAGGCTCAACATGGCGCCTTGGATGATGCCGCGGGCCAGCAGACCCCGTGCATGATCCACGCCGGACAGCAAGGCGGCCCGCCGAACCCCTTGCGGCAAGGGCGCAACCGCCACCGTAACAGGCAAGTCGCCCAGATCGCTGTCGGGATCGAGACTGTTGGCCGGCGCCCGTTCAATACCCGGATAATCTATGTCCACCCGATTGGCGATCATCGTGGCGGCGGCGTCGGCCCGGGCCGCCGTGCCGGCCAATACGGTCACCGCATCGGCGATCCCCCGCGAATGGCTGCGTCCCCGCCACCCGGAAGTGGCAATGCCGCGAACCCCCATGGCATGGCTCAGATGCACCCGGCCCGATAACCCGCCCTGGTCCAAATCCGCCACCACGCCGGCATCCAGACTGGCGCCGGGCGAGAGAAAAACCGCCAGATCGCCACCATTGTTGACATAGCCCTTTTCCAAGTCACGCCCCTGCACGCCGGCGGCCAGCACCCCATCGGCGACAGCGCCGGCCACGGCGGCCATGGGGGTGATGTAATCTTCACCGTGGGGCCATACGGCCCGTGCCATGGCCTGGGCAACGGAACCGCGGAACATCGGGTAAGCGGCGCCCATGGGCCGGCGCAACAACGCCAGCTCTTGCACCAGTTCGTCCAGAAGGCCATCGAAATACCGGGCCGCCTGGGCCTGGGCCCGGGTCACCTCCCCGGCCGGACCGAACATCTCGACAATCAGATCAATGGGCCCGTGGCGCAAAAACAACCGCCCGTCCGCGCCCCGCGATATGCGCGCGCCACTCATGGGCGTTTGCCCGGCGCCAGGGGCCAGGGGTCCTCGCCCCGCCAAGGCAGGCTTTTCGCCTTGCCCTTCGCCAGGACATCCTCCACGGATCGGAGCCCATCCATATAGCCCCCCATGGCCTCATAATCCGCCAGCGGCAGGGTAAACTCTATGGGCGCGACCAGGGCCGGCGTGGGGACATAGCCGAAGGAGCCCGCGGGCATCCGGGTGACATCAACCATCAGGGTGATACCGCCGCCGGGCCAAATATAGACCGGCGCCCCACCGCAGCTGACCCGAGTGATTTGCTCGCGCACGGAGCGGGTCAAGCGCACGGGATTTTCCGTTACCCCGGCCCGCAACGAGCCCCCGGCACCAGCCATGAACAGGACAGAGCATAAAGCCGGTTCGCAATTCTCGGCGATCCGGTCGACCACCGCTTGCAAGGGCGGCGGCATATGGGCGGCTTGCGGCACCAGATCATCATCGAGGGTGAAATAGGCGGAGTCCTCCCCCGTCGTGCTGACCATCAACAGACGCAAACCCGGCCAGGCATTTTTGGCCTCGATCCGGTCGATAATGGCAAGCGGATCGCTGACGTCCGTACCACCCCAGCCCTTGCCATGGCCGGCGACCTGAAAATAGCGCCCCGGCGTCGACCGCCGGCCGCGCACCCGCACGCCGGCGGGCGGCATATCGAGAAACTTTCCGGCCTGGTGTTCCGTCAAAACCCCCGTGATATGGTCGTCCACCACCACCACTTCATCCGCCAGGCCATGCCATTGCGGCGCGAACATGCCAAGGGTGGCGGAACCGCAGCCGACCCGCATGCGAGACTCTAACTCGCCATCGACGATGGGCGGCTGGCCGGCCTGAACAATGACGGCCGCGCCGTCATCGACGCTTAGTTCCACCGCCTCGCCCTGGCACAATTCCAGCATCATCCGGCACGTCACCGTGCCTTCCTTCTTACTGCCGCCCGTCAGATGACGGACCCCGCCCAGGGCCAGCATCTGGCTGCCATATTCCGCCGTCGTGACAAGGCCGACCTGTTCACCCTGACAGCGCACCGCCTTTTGCTCGTCGCCTAGAAAACGATCCGTATCGATTTTTACTTTCAGGCCGCAATAGCTGAAAATGCCTTCGGAAACCACGGTGACCATATCAACACCGTCGGGCTTGGAGGCAACGATGAAAGGGGCCGGTTTATAGTCGGGATAGGTGGTTGTGGCACCAACCCCGGTGATGAAGCTTTCGGCGCCCGCCACCAAATTGCCGTCCCAGTCTTCGGCGTTATGCAAGAACGGCACCATGGCGCCGTCCTGATCCAGGGTCCGTTGCGCCACCAGCAACGGATCCAGGCGCACCAGTTCGCCCGCCTGATTGGCATAACGGTCACAGGCCCCGGCCCGGCCCTCGCGGATACGGC
>JAKZRK010000090.1:0-8608 GCA_047518225.1 Alphaproteobacteria bacterium
GCGGGCTTTCTCCAGGTAGGCGGCGCAGGCCGCATCATCGGGGAAAAGTCGCTGGAACTCGGGTAGCGAATGCGGGAATGGGAGATCGGCGCGGTCGAGAACATCCATGGCGCGCTCCCCTATATCCGGTTTGCGCCCATCCTAGCCCTAGTGGGTGTGGGTGTAAACCGGATAGGCAAGGAAGCATTTATACTAAAATTGATATCAAATAAAAATTATAAATATTATTCCAACTATATTAATTTGATTAGCGTCCGAAAACCTTAACCCGAATAGATTTTCTTCAATGCAAGTTTTAATCATTCAAAATATACTTCGAATAATATTATGACAATATTGAAAAGTGATTTGCTGTTGCCATCTAGCAATACTGTCTTGAGAATTGTTGCTAAGATACCGCCATAACCCTATAATTTCAAATGCGGTTGTGGGTTTCGATTATTAGTTATTGCTTGAGGTGGCCGACCGCGCTCTGTAAAGTTGAGCATAAAAAAAAGTGGGTGAGTGTGTCAGATGTCTTCTAAAAATAACGAGCAGCTCTTGCGCGCGGCCTTGCCGTCTTTGGACCGGCGCATTGACGATCATTTCGATCGCTACCCTGGCGGTCATTTGATTCATGGACGTGCTACGAAGGAATCGGATATCTGTCTTTGGGGCAATGATTATCTTGGCATTGGCAACGATCCAAGAATCGTGCGGCGGCAGCTTGATGCCTTGGCGGCGGGGCGCGAGAACATCTTCATGTCCGGCGTCTATACCCAGCATCTGAATCTTCATCTACGGCTGGAAAAAGACTACGCCGCGTGGCTGGGTGCGGAGGCTGCGGTGCTGTGCCAATCCGGCTTCGCCGCCAATGAAGGTTTGATCCAAGCCACGACGGGTCCGGAAACGCCGGCATACATCGATATGTTCGCCCATGCCTCGGTCTGGCAAGGTGCCGCGGTCGCCGATGCGCCGGCATATGTTTTTCGTCATAACGACGCCGAACATCTGCGCCGTCAGATCGCCAAACATGGTCCGGGCGTCGTCGCGGTTGACGCGATCTACAGCACCATCGGCGATTTCTGCCGGCTGCATGACATTGTTGCGGTTTGCGAAGAGACCGGCTCCATGCTGGTGGTCGACGAATCCCATGCGATCGGCGTCATCGGCTTGCAGGGTGAAGGGTTGGTCAGCCATCTTGGCCTCGCCGGACGGGTACCGTTCCGAGTCTTCAGCCTGTCGAAGGCTTTGGTCGGGCGGGGCGGTGTCGTCGTCGGGCCGGCGCGCTTCGCCGAAGACTTTCGTTATGAATCCAACCCGGCTATATTTTTCTCCGCCGTCTTTTCGAACGAAGTCGCACGCTTCGAAGCGACGCTGGCCGTGGTGCGTGGCGAAGGGCATCGGCGCGCGCGGGTTTCGGGATTAAGTGAACGACTGCGTACCGGCCTGCTGCAGCGGGGTTATGAGGTATCTTGCAGCGAAAGTCAGATCATCCCGTTGATCGCCGGCCCGGAAAGCGAAACCGCCCGGTTGCGCGACGCCTTGGAGGCGAATGGCGTCATCGGATCGGTGTTCTGTGCGCCGGCGACGCCGCGCAACAGATCCCTGGTCAGGCTGTGTGTCCACAACGGCTTGGACGACGGGGACATCGACTACATTCTCGAGGTCTGTTCGAAGATCCGTGATCAGGTCCGGCCCGACCGTTGGCCGGCCAGCCGTAGCGGACGTGCGGGCAGGTCAGGGGCATCAACCGTAGCCAACGTTGGATTGGTATCCTCGACCACGGGCAGTTAGAACAATTTTCGATCACATGGAAGCGCAGCATTATTAGTGACAGCGCCGGTTAGAGCGCTTCCGGGCTAGTACTACATGCGCGACATCACATTTTCGGCGAAATCCTCGATCAAACGGTATTGTTGATGCAGGGGCGCAATGAAGTTAATGGCGTTCAGTCCCTGGCGTTCCAATTCCCGAAGCTGTTCGACGATGTCTTCCGGCTGGCCGGCGATGCAGAAATTACGGATGATTTCCGGCGTGATGAATCGGGCCTCGTCCGGGTCGAGATAGCTGTAGTGGCTTTCATGCAGCTTCTGGTGCCGGGTCGCGGCGTCGCGCTGGTTGTGAAAGGCCAGATAGTCATTCCAGATCGGCTTGACGTATTCGGGTGGGTCGCCCCCGGTTTCTTTTACCCAGTCGATCAGAAAATGCACGTTCGCCATGACGGAGGAGCCGCATTCGGCTATGGCGCGTTCGGAATCCAGGGACTCGCCGGGCGCCAACATCAATAGATTAACCAAGGCCGTGGTGTAAAAGCCGTCCATGCTTCGGCCGGCCCCATCGGCGCCATTCTTCACGTTGGCCAGGGCCGAGGGGATGGTGCCGCCGCGCGGGATGCCGGTGATCAGGCCATCGCCCAACGCGCCCGCCAGGGCCTGGGCCCTGGGGCCGAAACCAGCCACATGGATGGGAATATGGTTGTCCAGATCCAGATAACTCAGTTCAGTGTTCTGAAAGCGGATGGGCTGGGTGACCCCGTTCAAGGTGTAATCCACCTCTTCGCCGTTTAGCAACGCGCGCACGGTACGGATATATTCGCCGAACGCCTTTATGGTCGTTGGCCGCTGACCCATGGTCCGCATGGCGGTGTTGCCGGTACCGATGCCCATGAAGGTACGCCCGGGCGCCAGCCGATTGATGGTCGCGATGCCGTTCGCCGCCACCGGGGCCAGACGCAGTCCCGGCACGGCCACGCCGGTACCGAGGCGAATGGTACGGGTTTGTTGCGCCGCCAGGGCCAGCACGGCCCAGGGGTTGGAGCGGATCATCTGGCTGTCGGTCACCCAGCAGAAGTCATAGCCAAGATTTTCCGCGTGGGTGATGAAGCCAATCTCGTCGATCTTGCCGCAACTGATGCCGAAATCCATACGCCCACCCCTCCGTTGTTTTAGCGGATGACTATTTTCAGGGCGTCCTCGGCGAATTTTTTCGCGCCCTTGCCGCCGCCCTGCTTCAACTTGGCCAGGTCGAATGGGATCTTGGTACCCTTCCGGCAGGCGGGCCGTTCCCCTAGCCGGTCCAGCCACGCCGTCAGGTTTGGCAAACCCTCAATTTCCACGCCGGACCATTTGTGGGTTCTGACCCAGCACCAGTTGGCGATATCGGCGATGGAATAGCCGCCGGCCAGATATTCCCGGTCCGTCAAGCCGCGCTCCAACACCTCGAACAGGCGGCGGGTTTCATGTTGATAACGATCGATAGCGGGTTGGATTTTCTCCGGGTAATAGCGGTAGAAGACGCTGGCCTGGCCCATCATCGGCCCGATGCCCCCCATTTGAAACATCAGCCACTGCATGACCAGACTGCGGCCCTTGACGTCGGTGGGCAGCAGGCGGCCCGCCTTTTCCGCCAGATAGATCATGATGGCGCCGGTCTCGAAGACCACGAAATCGTCTGCCTCCCGATCGACGATGACGGGGATGCGGCCATTGGGATTCATGGCCAGGAAGCTTTCCGTCTTCTGATCTCCCTCGCTCAATTTAATTTCATGCACCTCGTAAGGCATGGCCAGTTCTTCCAACGTCACCGAGGCCTTCCAACCGTTTGGGGTGGAGGCGGTGTAGAGGTCGATCATCTCAAGTCTCCTGGATACGATAGAACCGCGCGGCGGTATCATGAAACAGCGCGGCCTTTTCAGCCCCGCTGAAACCAGCCGCCAGGCGCTTGAAGGCATTCCACAGGGTGGTATAGCCACACGAGGCCTTGTCCACGGGGAAGTTGCTTTCGAACATGCAACGGTCGGGCCCAAACGCTTCGATACAGTGCATTACATAAGGCTTCCATGCCTCGGCCAGAACTTCCGACGATGGCGGCGTCTCCAGCTTGTGATGCCCGAAGCCGGTCAACTTCATGGCCAAACCACCCAGTTTTACATGCACGTTGGGGCATTGCGCCAGATCACTGATAGCCTTGGACCAGACAGCAAAAATCTCGTCCCGCCGGCCGCCATAGGAACCGATGCCCAAGGGACCGCCAACGTGATCCATGACGATGGGGGTTTCGGGAAACGCCTGGGCCAGGTCCGTCAGTTCCGGAATTTGCGGGTGATAGAGCCAGGCATCGAAACTCATATCCATCGCCGCCAATTGTGCGAAGCCCTGGCGGAAGGTCTCGTCATAGTAAAGGCGCCCGCGGGGAGAGGTATGTTCGGCACCAATGATCCCGTCATCGTCGTCATGGGCCGTGGAATGTCGGATGCCGCGAAAGCGCCCGCCGCCGGCCAGGATATGGGCCCCCAGGATATCCTTGACCCGCTCGCCCAGGCGCAGATCGGCAAAACCGACAATGGCGGCGGCCACCCGGGTCTTGCCGTACAGGCCCGAACCGCTCATGGCGGCGGCACCATTGACGAATTCGGTCTCTCCCACCGGGGCCATGTACGGATCGCCCCCAAGACGATCCGTGGCGCGATAAAAGGCCTCGCATTCCAGAAAGACCGTGCTGACCACGTTGTGTCCGCCGCCTATATCCGCCAGGAAATCATCCAGCAGATAGCGGTACACGAAGGTCTCCCGCCGATCCCACAGATGATGGTGGGGATCGCAGATCGGCAAATCAGGCTCTAACGCCACCTCTGTCCACCGGGCCAGCCAGTCATCCAATTGGGTCATTTCATCCGCGCCCTTCGAACAGGTCCCGCCCAGCGGTCAGGGCGCGGATCTTGCCGTCGGCGACGTTGCGCGGCAGCATCCAGAAACCGCAATCGGGATGGACATACTTCACCCGCCCCTCGCCCAACAATTCTTCCGCCCGTTCAATTTGTCGGGCAATGGCATCGGCGCTTTCAATATCCGTGCGCTTGATATCGACCACGCCAAGGCCCATGCCGATCTGTGGCCGCAATTCCTTGAAGGCGGCCAGTTCCTCCACCGGGCGATGGGCGTTCTCCATCACGATGTGATCCACGTGCAAGGCGTTGAGGTAGCCCAGCAATTTGTCCCAACTGCCCTTTTGAATGCTCTGTCCGCCATAATTGCCGAAACATAGATGCACCGCGCCAACCCCCGGGCCCGGAATGGCATCCAGTACCTTGTTGATGGCCTTTGCCGCCCATTCCCATTCGTCCGGGTGGCCGGGCAGATTGGCCTCGTCCAATTGCACCACGTCCGCATGGCAATGGCGGACCTGTTCGGCCAAGGCATCGGCGATGGCGTCGGCCACCAGCCGAACGTCGCCATAGTGATGATCGACCACCGTCTTGGCCAGCATATGCGGGCCGGTCAAGGTGAACTTCAACGGCCGCCGGGTCAGCGCCTTGGCCGCCTGACAGGCGCCGGGCAGATCCAAGCTGCCGCTGTTGATGGGCCCGTCCACCACGGCCGGCGGGCGGCGGCGAAAGCCCATGCCTTCCTGGCTGCGATAGTCGAGCAGTTCATCGAATTGGATATCCGTCCGCATGCCCCCCATGGGACGGACAAAATACTCAATCATGCCGTTGGTTTCGGGGTGGTTGACGTCAAAGCGGTACATCTCGCCATCGCAAACCAGATCGATCCCCGCTTGTTCCTGGGTATGCAGAACCACGCGGGTGGCATCCACCAAGGCCTGTTCCGAGGGCGCGGCCACAAGCCAGGCCGGCATGGGATAGGAACCGACCACGGTGGTCTTGATTTTTCGTGACATGAAATTACTACGCTCTCTCGACTAAGTGGGACCACAAGGCATTACCGCCGTGCGCGGCCAGGGACCGGCCCAAATTCTCGGCCCAAAAATTTTCCGAACCAAACTCGGCCCGCCAGGACCACAGGCGCCGGGTGGCGAAGTGCAGGGAATGCTCGTAGGTGAAACCCATGGCGCCGTGGGTCTGATGGGCGATGGAGGCAACGATGGAGGCCGCCTCCGACGCCCGGATCTTTGCCGTCGCCATTCCAAAGCCGGCGCCACTTCCCACCCTGTCCGCGGCGCGGCATGCGGCCTCCACCGCCGCGCCCGCCGCCGCCACTTCGCCCGCCATGTGGGCCAACTCCTGCTGTACCGCCTGGAACTTGCCGATGGGCGTGCCGAATTGGCTGCGGTCGTTGGCATATTGCACCGATTGCTCCAAGGCCATTTCCAGGGCGCCGGCGATCTGCGCCGCCCGGGCCATGGCGCCAAAAGCAAACAAACGCTCGGGATCGATGCGTTCGGGCAAGGGCGCGGCGGCCGCCGCGGGACCATGGAAACGCAGGCTGTCGCGGGGCTCCGCCGCTATGTTGCGGTCTTGCAATTCTACCGTCCAGGCGTCGGAGGCCACCAAGGCGACGTACGGTTCGCCGTCACATCGGGCAAAAGCGGCAAGCTGTTCCACGCTGCGCCCCCAGGGCACGCGCGTGGCCACACCACTGATACTGTACCCGCCGCCGTCCTTGTTAATGGTCAGGCCTTCATCGGCGCGCACCGGCGCGATGGACAGGGGACCCATGGGCATATCCAGCCCGGCGTTGGACAACAACCAACCCGCCAGAATGCTTTCCACCAGTGGCACGGGTGCCAGGTACTTACCGGCGGCGCGGATCACCACCTCGGCCTCGCCCCAGCCGCCACCGACGCCGCCACGGTCCTCGGGCACCAGCACACTGGGCAGGCCGTTCTCCTCGATGGCCCGCCACAACTGATCCTGGGGCGCACCGGCCTCTGCCTTTTCCAGATTCTCCTTGCTAACCTGATCGCCCAGCAAGCGGTTGACCTGATCGCCCAGGATGGTCCGCAGTTCACTATCGCCACTCATCGCAAACCCAGGCCCCGGGCAATGATGCCCCGTACAATTTCACGGGTGCCCCCGCGCAAGGAAAATGAAGTCGCCGCCTGGGTGACATAGGCCAGGGTCTGCCCAAGGTCATCGCCATGATCCGGGCTTGGTTCCCGCTCCAGGGTTTGATGCGTGATCAAGGGCACGGATTGCTCGAACAAGGTGCCCAGTTCCTTGATCACGGAGCCATCCAGGGCCGGGTTCTCGCCAGCCTGTAATTTGGCCGCGACCGAGATCGACATGTTGCGCAGTGTGGCCAAATGGGCCACCAACCGGCCCACCGCGATGGCGCTGGCGGGGGTGGTGTCCTTGGCTACCGCGTTCAGCAATTCCAAAATAAGCTGGTACGAGGACATATAGCGTTCCGGGCCCGAACGTTCGAAGGCCAGCTCGGCCATCACCTGGGACCAGCCCTGGCCCGCGGTGCCGATCAGGTTTTCGCCTGGAATAAAGGCGTCCTCGAAGACGCATTCGTTGAAATGCTCCTCGCCCGCGAGATTCTTGATGGGGCGAATGGAAATGCCGTCCGTATTGCGCAAATCGACCAGTATTTGTGACAGGCCGTCATGCTTGCGCTCGGCGTTCGGGTCGCTGCGGAACAGGCCGATCGTATAGTCCACCAGATGGGCGCCGGAAGTCCAAATCTTGGTGCCGTTGATCAACCAGCCGCCATCGGTCCGGGTCGCTTTTGTGCGGACCGAAGCCAGATCAGAGCCGGAATCCGGTTCACTCATGCCGATGCAGAAAAGAATTTCGCCTTTGGTGATGCGCGGAATGATGCTCTGCTTCATTTCCTCGCTGCCGAATTCCAGGATTAACGGTCCGCTCTGCCGGTCCGCCGTCCAATGGGCCGCCACCGGGGCGCCGGCCGCCAGGACCTCCTCCAACATCACGTAACGTTCAAAGGCGGTCTTGCCGTGGCCGCCATAGACAGTGGGAAAGGTCATGCCCAAAAAGCCCGCCTGACCCATCTTGGCGCTGAACTCGGGATCGAAGCCAGACCAGGAACGGGCCCGCATGGCGGATGGATATCCGGCCAGATTTTCGTCCAGAAACGCACGCACATCGGCACGCACCGCCTCCGCCTCGGGCGGCAGATCAGCGGGTTGAAAACGGAAGGAATGCATGTTGGCTCGCAATTCGGATTACAATCGCCTCCAAACTAGCAGCCGGGGCGAAGGCGTCAAAGGGCATCGGCGATAATTCGAGGCAACGGAAATGACGGAATACCAATACATTCAGATGCAGGTCGTAAACCGGGTCGGCTGGCTGAACTATAACAAGCCGCCCATAAACGCCTTCCATTGGCGGATGGTGGACGAAATTCACCAGGGATTGAAGCAGCACATGGCGGATGGCGAGGTTCGGGTCGTCGTCCTGGCCAGCGCCTTGGAGGGCTATTTCTGCGCCGGCGCGGACATCGCCGCGTTCAAGGGCATCGGCGAGAGGGGCATGCGGGACTGGGTCGGCCTGGTGCACGGTGTGGCGAGAACCTTGCGCCATTCCGATAAACCGCTGCTGGCGGCAATCCACGGCACGGCGGTCGGTGGCGGCCTGGAAATGACCCTGCATTGCGATCTGCGTTTCGCCGCCACCGATGCCCGTCTGGGCCAGCCCGAGATCGCCATCAATTTCATCCCGCCCATCGGCGCCACCCAGGCCCTGGCCCGGCTGATCGGGCGGCCGCGGGCGATCCGCCTGCTCTAGGGCCTGTTGAGATTCAGGATTCCCTTTTCGCCCGAAATGTGATTCAAGCTTCCTTTTACAGGAGGTTTGCATGCTTGAAGACCGTTTTGTTATCACCGACCGTCAATGGCTCTTGATGGAGCCGCATTGTCTGGG
>JAKZRK010000091.1:0-6193 GCA_047518225.1 Alphaproteobacteria bacterium
CGATGTGGGACATCGTCCAAGAACCGTAACGCCGCCACGGGGCCTTGGTGAGCGGCCTTCGGTGGCGACCCTAAGCCATTCGGATGCGTTGCGCCGCTTGCCCGATATACCATATCGCGCTGCGCAACGCGCCTACCCGAAGGGCTTATGGACGCCACCAAATAGGTCAGAATAGCCCGGAACCGCTCTAATTGACCAGCACGTAGCGCCCGACGGCCTTGCCGTCGCGCAGATCGGCAATGGCCTGGCCCGCTTCGCGCAGCGGCCGTGGCGTGGTCGGCACCGCTTTCACCTTGCCCGCCTTTACCAGTTCCATCAACTCGTGCATCTCCGCCAGGTTGCCCACATAGCTGCCGATCAGACGCATCATCTTCAGGGGCAGACTGGCCATGGGCAGGGGCAACGCGCCGCCGAACAGGCCGACGACAATAACCGTGCCGCCACGGGCCAGGGCCTGCATGGCAAAGCCGGAGGTAGCCGGCGCGCCGACGAAATCGATGGCCGCCTCGACACCGCCGCCGGTGCTCTCCAACAACGTGGCGACCACCGCGGCATCGCCGTTATCGATGACAATATCGGCGCCGGCGGCAAGGGCCGCGGCGCGCTTGGCCGGGTCTATGTCGGCGACGATCAATTTAGCGTTGACCACGGCCTTGGCCATGCCGATGCCGGCCAGGCCGACACCACCCGCCCCGATGATCAACAGGTGTTCATGATCCTTCAGGAAATTGACTTTCTTCAAGGCGCTGTAGGCGGTCACGCCCGAGCAAGCGCAGGTCGCGGCATGGGGTTCATCGGTCCCTTCGAACGGCACCAAATATTTCGCATGCGGGGCGATGCAATATTCCGCATAACCGCCGGCATAGCGGGTGCCCACGGTTCTGGGCGCCAGACAGAGTAATTCCTCGCCCCGTTTACAAACATCGCATTCGCCACAGCCGATCCAGGGAAAGACAATGCGGCGGTCGCCGACCGCGACGCCGGCGGCATCGGGGCCCAGGGCGGCAACCTCGCCCAACACTTCATGGCCCATGGTGAAGGGCAGTTTCATGCCGCGCTCTTCCAGGCTCAGTTTGTTGTCGCCCCCCATGTCGAAATAGCCGTCCCAGATGTGAATATCGCTGTGACAGATGCCCGACGCCGTGACCCGGATCAAAATTTCGGTCCCTACCGGTTCCGGCCTGGGCACTTCACGCTCTTCCAGCGGTTCGCCCCATTTCACGATCTGATATGCCCGCATTTCCCAATCTCCCAGATATTTTTCATATCAAAGCTGCCGCCAACCTATGGCAGCCGCCCCATGGGGTCCAGAGCACATTTCAGCCTATGCCGGCGGCTTGGCCCGCTCGGTAAAGGCGACCCCGTCGGCGATCAGATCATCCACCTGGCCCCGGTCGTAGCCAAGGCCGGCCAGGACGTCGCGGGTCGCACTGCCATAGTGCGGCGGCGCACTGCGGACCGCGCCGGGGGTACGGCCCATCTTAATTGGAATGCCGGTGCCGCGATAACCATCCATCTCGACCACCATCTCGCGATGCCGGGTATGGGAATGTTCGGCCACTTCGGGGATCGTCAGCACCGCGCCCGCCGGGACGCCCTTGGCCAGCAGGGTTGAGGAGACCGCCTCCGCCGTATGGCCGGCCAAGGCCCCGATGATCAGCGCGTTCAAGGCGCCGCGATGCTCCACGCGATCGGAATTGTGCAGAAAGCGCGGATCGGAGGCCCATTCCGGCTGGCCCAGGACTTCCGCCAGCAAACGGAATTGACGGTCGTTGCCGACGGCCAGGAACAGCAGCCCCTGTTTGGTCTGATATTGTTCATAGGGCGAAATATTGGGGTGAAAATTACCGGTCAGGACAGGCGTCTTTCCGGACATGAAATAGTTCGCCGCCTGGGGATGCAACAGCGCCACGCCGGTATCGAACAGCGAGGCATCGACGCGCTGACCCAGCCCGGAGCGCCGGCGCTCCTCGGCCGCCATCAATATGCCGATAGACGCATACAGCCCGGTCGCCAGATCTATGATCGGCACGCCGATGCGGGTAGGCCCGGTCTCGGGCGCGCCGTTGACGGAAATCTGCCCCGACAACGCCTGGGCCACGGCGTCATAACCGGGAAAGCCGCCGAACGGGCCGTCGGCGCCAAAGCCGGTGATCGAACAATAGATCAACGAGGGGAAGCGTTTCGCCAGAACCTCTTCATAGCCGATGCCCCATTTCTCCAGGCTGCCGGACTTGAAATTACCAATCATCACGTCCGCCCCCACCAGCAACTGGAACAGCACCTCTTGCCCCCGTTCCGTGCGCAGGTCCAGGCCGATGGAGCGTTTGTTGCGGTTGACGCCAGAGAAATAGGCCGACAGGCCGTCCTTGAATGGCGGCCCCCAATCGCGCACTTCATCGCCCTGGGGCGGCTCCACCTTGATAACCTCGGCGCCATGGTCCGACAGCAACTGGGTGCAAAACGGCCCTCCCAGCACACGGGTCAAATCGATCACACGAAATCCGGCAAGGGCGCCGCCTGTTTTTGAATTTGTCATGGGAAAATCCGTCCAGAGAAAGCATTGGCGGCGATCTTATACCAACGAACGCTGATTTCTCACAGATCCAGTTGGCCGATGACGGTCGGGACCGCGCGGACGACGGGGTCAACAGCTCCCTCGATCCGGATGGCCGTGGCAATTCGTGGCGCGCCATGGTCCTGGCTTTGGCTGATATTGTGGAGAGAACAAATCACGGGCAGCGCCTTTGCTTTGACCACCCCGAGCACCTGTGCTAAGAGAAAACAAAGCAAAGTTCAAAGTTCATCCTAACAGGGGAGTATCGTTAAGTGGCTAAATCCATTTTTAAATCAACAGCAACCGTGGCGGCCGCCGCGTTTGTCGCACTGAGCCTCGGTACCGTGTCCACGGCCCAGGCTGAAAAATCCGTTTGGAATTTCAATATCTGGGGTGGCAAGCGCGCCTTTACCGCCGGTATCGAATCCTTGAAAATGGATTTGGAGAAAGCCGGCGGCGCTGATTTCGAACTGAAGATCAACTATGGCGATGCCCTTGGCCCGCGCCGGCAAAACCCGGAAAACATCCGTGTTGGCGCCTTTGAAGCCGGGCAGATCTGTGTTGGCTACTATCCGGGCAAATTGCCGTTGCTGTCCGTGATGGAATTGCCTTTCCTGCTGCCCCGCGATTTGCAGCGACGGGCCAACGTGGAAATGGAAGTGTTGAAGCATCCGGCCATCATTGAAGAAATGGCCAAGCGTTGGAACATGAGATTCTTTGGCCCGGCCTTCCTGCCGGCCTATGAATTCATGGGTAACAAGCGGATCGAGACCACGGCCGATATGAAGGGCGTGAAGATGCGCATTTCCGGCCTGAACGCCAAGGCATTGCAGGTCTTCGGCGCCGTACCCACCATGGTGACGGCACCGGACGGCTACAATGCCCTGGACCGCGGTACCATCGACAGCTTCGGCTTTCCCTACAGTTACGCCTTCGGCGCTTACAAGCTGTATGAGGTTTCCAAGTACGTGACCGAAGGCCTGGGCATGAGCGGCTTCATGTGCCTGCAAACGGTTAACATCGACGCCTGGAACGCGACGCCAAAGTCGGTACAGAACGCCATGCCCGCCGCCCAATTGAACGCCATCAAGATTATGATCGACGCTTACGTCACGGCGGACAAGAAATGGATCCCGCTGTTCCATAAGAGGTTGGAAGTGGTGCAGGTGGACCCGTCGGTTCGGGCGGAACTGGCCGCCGGCGCCGGCAAGATCTACACGGAGTGGGCCAAGGAACAGGATGGCAAAGGCCGTCCCGGCACCGAAATGTTGAATTACGTAAAATCCGTCGTCGCCAAGTATGCGAAGTAGGGCCTGCTCGGCTCAACGGTTAGCGTAATGGCGGAACTTCTTTATGTTATCGTTACCGCCCTGGTCGTGTTCGGCGCATTGGCGCTGATCACGGCCAGGGCGGAATTTTTTATGCGCTTTATCGAGGATATACTGACCTATTGTTCGGTCGTATTGATCCTCTGCGTCATGCTCTGGGTGGTGGCCGAAGTGATTGGCCGTTACGTTTTCAATTCGCCCCTGCCAGGACATTTGGAAGGCGCGGAATTATTGTTGCCCATGATCGTGTTTTTCGGCGTTTCGTACGTTCAGGCACGGGATGGACATGTGGGCATGACCTTCGTGGTCGAGGCATTGCCGAAAAACGTCCGCCGCGTCACGGATATAATTACGCTGATTGTGTCTGCCCTGACCTGTGCGGCCCTGGCCTATTTCAGTTCCAAGAATGCCTGGTTGGCCTGGATTTACGAAGACGTCACCATGTCGCCGCCCTATTGGCCGGTATGGCCGTCGGCGGCGGTAATTCCCCTGGGTTATGGCATGCTTGCGGTACGCATGATTTTGCAAATTCTGCAAAAAATCATGCCACGCCGTTTCCCGGCACCCATTGTTGAACATTCCGATTTGCACGTCACCGAATAGCTGCCGTGCGAATTTCGTGGGATATTAGGTAGGATAAGCACGGCGTCATGGAACCGATCTCCCTTGGCTTATTAGCCCTTCTCGCTCTTACCGTGATGCTCATTTCGGGCATCCGTATCGCGTTCGCCACGGCGATCACCGGTTTTGTCGGCTTGTGGATATTGCGTGGCTATGTCCCCGCCGCCTCCCTGGCGTCGACCATTCCCCAGGGCCACTTGTCGGCTTACACTCTTTTGGTGCTGCCCCTGTTTATCATGATGGGTTTCTTTGCCTTTTATGCGGGCATTACGCGGGATTTGTACTGGGCGGCGCGTCAATGGGTCGGCCATCTGCCGGGCGGTCTGGCCATTGCCACGATTTTTGGCTCCGCTGGTTTCGCCGCCGCATCGGGCGCCTCCACCGCCTCGGCCGCGGTAATGGGGCGGATTGCCCTGCCGGAATTGAAAAAATACGGCTATGACGACAAGGTCTCCACCGGCTGCGTCGCGGCCGGCGGCACATTGGCGACCATGATCCCGCCGTCTGTGCTGATGGTGATCTATGGCTTTATCGCGGAAGAATCCATTGGCGCCCTGCTGTTGGCCGGCATCCTGCCCGGTTTGCTGGAAGCCTTCAGCTATTCCCTGATGCTGATTATCCGCTTTAAGGTCAATCCGGAATTGGGTCCGCCGATCAAAGGCATTACCTGGCCCGATCGCATTAAATCGATCAAGGGCGTCTGGGGCATGGTGGTCCTGGTCATCCTGGTCATGGGAACCATATATACAGGTATCGCGACCCCCACCGAGGCGGCGGCCGTGGGTGCCTTGGGCGCCTTGATGCTGGCCCTGCCGAGACTGAATTTCAAAAAATTCCGCGACGCCATGATGGAAACCACCCGCTCGACGGCAATGATCTTCGCCATCATCGCCGGCGTCCTGATTTTCGTGCATTTCCTGGGCTTCACCGGCATGCCGGCCGCGGTTTCGGAAAGCATCGTCACCTTGGACGCGCACCCAACTGTGATCCTGATCGGGGTTCTCGCCCTCTATCTGGTCCTGGGCATGTTCCTGGACGGCATCGGCATGCTGCTGCTGACGGTGCCTATTATACTGCCGACCATCAAAGAGCTGGGTATCGACCCCATCGTCTTTGGCGTCCTGGTGGTACGGATGGTTGAAATTGGCCTGATTACGCCCCCGGTCGGCCTGAACGTCTATATCCTGAAGGGCGTGGCCCCGGGCGTGTCCATGGGCGATATGTTCAAGGGCTGTGGCTGGTTCGTCCTTGTCGACCTGATTAACGTGGCCATCCTGATCGCCTTCCCCTCGATCATCCTGCTGATTCCGAATACGATGATAAATTAGCGAGAGCCGTTCCGGGCAAGAGCGGTTCCGGGCTAGGTATTTTCGTGAGTTTTACCCAGGTCGCGCAGATCTTGCGTCGCGGTTTGGATATGGTGGTCCATGGCGGCCCGGGCGTCAGCGGATTTGATGGCTGCAAGAATGTCCCGATGTTGCGCCAGGGAGGTGCGGGCCAGGGCCTCGGCGCGGTCCGGGGACAGGGTCAACCGCTCGCCGATCCAGGTTTGGATCTGTCCGCGGATGACGTTGCTCAGACGAAACAGGATTTTGTTCTGAGTGGCGCGGGCAATCTCGTCATGGAAGGTGGCGTCGTAATGTTGGAACCGCTCGGGCTGTTGCAGGTGATCGGCCATGCCCTGGAT
>JAKZRK010000092.1:0-3128 GCA_047518225.1 Alphaproteobacteria bacterium
GGCTGATATGAGCGCTATGGTCAACCGTATGCGCGGCGCCGTGCATGCCCCCCTGGTTCTTGATTCAACGGAATACCCGGTGCTGGAAGGCGCATTGAAACTGTACGGCGGCAAGCCGCTTATCAACTCCATCAACTTCGAGGATGGCGAGGAACCCGCTGCGATGCGCCTTGCCCTGGCGCGCAAATTCGGTTGCGGCGTGATCGCCCTGACCATTGATGAAGACGGCATGGCCAAAACCGCCGGGGACAAGGTCAAGCTAGCTCATCGGCTGCATGATTACGCGGTCCATCAGCATGGCTTGGCGCCGGAGGATCTGTTGTTCGATCCCCTGACCTTTACCATTTGCACCGGCAACGCGGATGACCGGCGCCTTGGCCTGGAGACCTTGGATGCGATCGAAAAAATCGCCGAGGAGCTGCCACGGTGCCAGATCATCCTGGGTCTGTCGAACATCTCCTTCGGTCTGAAGCCGGCGGCGCGCCATGTGCTGAATTCAGTCTTTTTACAGCATGCCCTGGACCGGGGCATGACCGGCGCCATATTGCACCTGTCAAAGATCCTGCCGCTGCATTCAATTCCGGAGGCGGAGGCCAAGGCAGCCGAGGATCTGATCTACGACCGCCGTGCGGAGGGCTATGACCCTCTGCATGCTTTTATTGCCTTGTTCGAGGACCGTACGGCTGCCGAGACGAAAAAGGAACGCCCGGCGGCGGTAGAGGAACGGCTGAAGCAGCGCATTATTGACGGCGACAGGCCTGGCCTGGAAGATGATCTGGACGAAGCCATGCAAAGCCATGCGCCATTGGAGATCGTCAACGAAATTTTGTTGGACGGTATGAAGGTGGTGGGCGAATTGTTCGGGTCGGGCCAGATGCAATTGCCTTTCGTGCTGCAATCGGCCGAGACCATGAAGGCGTCTGTTGCCCATCTGGAACCGCATATGGAGCGTAGTGCGGATAGTAAAAAAGGCATCATCGTGCTGGCGACCGTCAAGGGCGATGTCCATGATATCGGCAAAAACCTGGTCGATATCATTCTGACCAATAACGGCTATCAGGTGATCAATCTGGGTATCAAGCAACCCATCGCCGCAATCATCGAGGCGGCCAGGGAACATAACGCCGACGCGGTCGGCATGTCGGGGCTGTTGGTTAAATCAACCACCATCATGCGCGAGAATTTGGCGGAAATGTCCCGGCAACAGGTCAGTCTGCCGGTGATGTTGGGTGGGGCCGCATTGACCCGCGGTTTCGTCGAAGAAGATTGTGCGGAAGCGTATGCGGCGTCCTCTCGCCGGGTCGCCTATGCCCGTGACGCCTTTGACGGCCTGGATTTGATGGCCAGGGTGGTCGGGGGTGATTTCGACAATTATATTATCGAGCGGGAGGGCAGGCGTGAAGGCCGGCCCACAAATCGACGGCGTAAGCTGGGCCAGCCGACACTGATGCCCCGGCCCCTTGATCTGGAAGAGGTGCGTACCCGGCGCGAGGAATTGCACCAGGGCGTGGCCGTGCCAGAGGCGCCCTTTTTTGGCCACCGCATTATCGAACAGGTGGGCATAAAGTCATTGCTGCCTTATCTGAACGACCGCATGCTGTATCAATTCCATTGGGGTTATCGCAAAAGTGGGCGGCGCCTGGCGGAATATATGAAGTGGGCCCGGACGGAGATAAAACCCATCCTGTTGGATTTGGTGGCCCGTTGCGAAGCGGAGGATATTCTTCAGCCGCAAGCGGTTTATGGCTATTTCCCCGCCGCCAGCGATGGCGACGACCTGGTGTTGTACGGCCCCGACGGCGGTGATGAGGTGGCGCGGTTTTCCCTGCCCCGGCAGAACCGCGCGGGTGGCCTATGCATCGCCGATTTCTTCCGCGAGGCGGCCACTGGCGAGCGGGATGTGATCGCATTACAGGCGGTAACCATCGGCCAGAACGCCTCGGAAGTGGCGCGGCAATGGTTCGATGACGACCATTACAAGGACTATCTGTATCTGCACGGGCTGGGCGTGGAAATGGCCGAGGCCATGGCGGAATATGTGCACAAACGGGTGCGGGCCGAACTGGGATTTGGCGATCAGGATGCCCGCGACAACGATGCGCTGTTGAACCAGGGTTATCGCGGTTCGCGCTATTCCTTTGGCTATCCTGCCTGCCCGACCATGTCCGATCAGCGTAAGATACTCAAATTGTTGGACGCTGATCGTATAAAGCTGGTGATGGGGGACGAAGACCAGCTACACCCGGAACAATCAACCTCCGCCATCATCGTGCATCACCCCCAGGCAAAATACTTCTCCGTTTAGGCCGGGTCGGCGTCGATCAGGATGCCCGCCAGGACGGCGGGTTCACCGCCATGGTTGACCCAGGCGTGGTTGGTGCCGCGTTGGACCACCACGTCCATGGGTTCCATTTCGACCTCGCCATTATCCAGGATTAGGCTGACCTGTCCCGACAGCAGGATGATGTAATCGACCGTATCGGTCGTATGCATGCCGGGCTGGGCGGATGTGCTGTCGTGTGCCTTGGTGGCACCCATTTTGGCGAAATTCTCCGCATCCCGCCGCGCCCGTTCTTCGGCTGGGATATCCGCGTCCCAGGCGGCCGGCCTAACTTGGAAATAGCGAAAGACGCTGCCCCGAGGGGGTGGCGCCAGGGTGACCTGCGTATCGGCGGCATCTTTATCGCCGCTGTTAGCGGCGGGGGTGGCGTCCGTGCGCCACAAATCCGTCAAGCCACGTCCCTGTTGCGTGGGGTTTTCCAACACATGAGGCGAGGGGCCGTCGCTAAGGACAATGGAGTTTCCCTCGCTGTCGTGGCCGGTAACGATCCGGCGGACGGGTCGTAACATAGTGCATCTCCTATCCGTACAACTTGGCATCAGCGTCGCATGAAAACCGATCCATGCAAACGTTTCAGAGACGCGATTGCGGAAACGAAATAAAAGCCCCGCCAGCTTGCTAGCTACGCGGGGCTTTTCTGTTTGATCCCGTGCCTATCCGGTTGTAACCCACACCCACTATATGTAGGGTGTGCCGTCATACGGCAGGCAAGGGTGTCAGAGTGGAAATTGATGTTTTGAAACGGGATGATTCGCCATTTCCAGCATCACTTCTTGAGTTACAGCGG
>JAKZRK010000093.1:0-20049 GCA_047518225.1 Alphaproteobacteria bacterium
CCGCTGTAACTCAAGAAGTGATGCTGGAAATGGCGAATCATCCCGTTTCAAAACATCAATTTCCACTCTGACACCCTTGCCTGCCGTATGACGGCACACCCTACATATAGTGGGTGTGGGTTACAACCGGATAGGCACGGAACAAATTTCCATTGAGACCATTGCCAACGCCATATGGCTGTTGCTTGGCGGGATGTTGGTTCTCTATTTCAAACGCTATTTGACTAAGAAGGCTGAGAATCTTGCGACAAAGGAAGATATTGAGAAGCTGACGCGCATTGAAGAAGAAGTGAAGGCGGAATTTAAACAGTTTTTTGAAAGCCAACGATCAGAAAATCAACTCCGGCTGGCTGTCGTGGAACGCAGGTTTCAAGCCCATCAAGAAGCACATACACTGTGGATTGAACTCTTCTACAATGTTCACACAGATGAAAATAGCAAGACCATCGGAACATGTCAGGACTGGTGGAAAGAGAACAGCCTCTACCTGGACCCGAAAGCTAGGGCAGCATTTATCAAAGCGGTCAATGCCGCAGCCTTTCATCGATTCCTTTTAGATAGTCCAAGAAACCCAGAGGCCATCGACAACATCAAAGATAATTGGCATGACATTTTCGAGGCTGGAGAGATTATCGAAGCCGCCGTCAATTTACCCTCTTTGGAAACTTCGCCGCAAATTTCTCTCCGGTCGGTCAAACCGACCGCGTTGGGCAACGAACCGATGAATAGCCACTAGGCGGCACAGGCCATGCTGGACGGGCTACACAGATAACAGCAGCGCTAACCCCGCCCGACGAAGGGCATTTTGGTGGCCATGACGGTTAGGAACTGCACGTTGGCGTCCGCCGGCAGGCTGGCCATGTAGAGCACCGCGCGGGAGACATTGTCGACGTCCATTACGGGTTCCGCCTTGGTCGAGCCATCGGCCTGGGGCACGCCGTCCACCATGCGCGCGGCCATGGGGGTCAGGGCGTTGCCAATATCCAACTGGCCGCAGGCGATATCGTATTTGCGCCCGTCCAGGGAGGTGGATTTGGTCAGCCCGGTGACCGCGTGTTTGGTCGAAGTATAGGGCGCCGAATTGGGCCGGGGCACGTGCGCCGAGATCGAACCATTGTTGATAATGCGCCCGCCCATGGGGTCCTGGGCCTTCATCACCTTGAAGGCTTCCTGGGTACACAGGAATACGCCGGTCAGGTTGACGTTGACCACGGAAGTCCATTGTTCGAAGGTCAAATCCTCCAAATTTACCGGCGGCGCGCCGGCACCAGCGTTGTTGAACAACAAATCCAGCCGGCCATAGGCCTTGACCGTTGCGCCGAACAACGCCGCGACGGAGGCCGGATCGCCGACATCGGTGGGCACCACCAGGGCGCGGGCGCCATCCGCCCCGGCTTCGGATATGGTCTCCTGCAAGGCGTCTTCCCGCCGGCCCGCCAGGGCCACGGAATAACCTTCCCCTAAAAGCGCCACGGCGGCGCCACGGCCAATGCCCGAACCGGCCCCTGTCACAATGGCGACCTTGCCCTGTCCACTCATCCTGTTCACCCTCCCAATCCATAGTTCATTAGCCGCGAAAGTAGTCCGCCAGCCATTCAATAATCAACGTCGAAATGCGCCGGCCGGCAACCTTCGCGGCGCACTCCCGGCTTTCCTTGTCCATGGCCCCCCGTTCGCCGGCTTGGGAAAGCGGCATTTACGGTCTCCATCCTGCTTCAATACTGTTATCCTGCGATTACCGTGCCGGCTGCCGGAAGGCAAGCCGGTATAATTCGAAGGTCCCTAGGTATCGAGGCAAAGACCGCATGCCGTCGACAACAAGCGATGACAGGGACGACCCTTACGGCTGGGTCATGGTGTTCGTCGGGTTTTCCCTGATGGCCATGAGTTTCGGCGCGCTTGGCGCGGTCGGGGTATTCCTGAAGCCCATCGCAGAGGAATTCGGCTGGTCACGCGGCAGCGTCGCCCTGGGCTTTACCACGGCGGCGTTGTCGGCAGCGCTGTTCGGCATGCTCTGGGGTTTCCTGGCCGACCGCCATCCCACCCGGCGCTTCATGCTGATGGGTGTGCTCGCCATTGCCCTTGCCTCCATTTTGTTGAGCCGGACAACGGCGCAATGGCAATATTATCTGTTCTATTTTGTCTTTGGCGCCTTCGGCCATGGCGCGCTGTCGAGCACCATTTGGGCCAATGTCGGGCAATGGTTCATGCGTAACAAAGGCCTTGCCCTGGGCATCGGCATGGCTGGTGGTGCCTTTGGCCAGGGCGTAGTGCCCTTCATCGCCAGATTGTTGATTTCCGCCTATGGCTGGCAGACCGCGTATCTTGTATTGGGCGCCGGTTTTCTGGTGCTTGGCTCGGCGATCGCCGCCCTGACCCGCGACCCGCCGGCCAAGAGGACCCATCTGGCGGCGATCCGCAAGACGGGACCAAAGGAAGGTAATACCTGGTCCCTGGGCGAGGGCCGCCATGCGGTGACATGGTTTTCCATCGCCGTGATATTTTGCTGCACCTGCATGTCGGTAGTGATCGTGCATGTTGTACCCATGCTGTCCGACCGTGGAATTGCGCCGGAGGTTGCCGCATCGGTCCTGACCGCGATGATGCTGGCGGGCGCCACGGGGCGCGTGATCACCGGTAAGATTTGTGATCTGATCGGCTCGGTCCGGACCTACGCGCTGATGTCCCTGGGCCAGACGGTGCTGGTGGCCTGGTTTCCCCATATTGATAGCTTGTTCGGCATCTATCTGTTGGCGGTGGCGTTTGGGACTTTCTTCTCTGGCGTCATGGCCGCCATGGTGGTCGGCGTCAATGTGGAGGTTCCAGGCAAAGTCGCGGCGCGATCCTGGTCCATCGTATCCTTTTTTGCCTGGTGCGGCATGGGCCTGGGCAGCTACATGGGCGGTTTGCTGTTCGACCTGACGGGCGGCTACACCGTGGCTTTCGCCTTCGCCGCCGCCATGGGCAGCATCAATCTGGTGGTCCTGGCCTTGTTCTATATCAGCCGTGGCAGGCGCCAATCGGTGCTGGCGGCAGGTTAGAGCGCTTCCGGGCCGATCAGACTAATTGCGCGCCGCATCGGCGTTCGGCTTAGCCGGGTCCATCAGTACGATCGCCGCCAGCCTGCGTTGCCGCGCCGCCATCTATACATCATTCCTCCGGCATGCCTGCCTTGCGCAGGCCATCGAGATAGCGCTCCAGGTCAGGCAGACGCTTGAAGGCATCCCCGACACGGTCGCGGGTCGCACTAATGGTGATCCCCGGCTGTGCACGGTCCAGATTGACGAACGCCAGGTGCGCTGCTTGGAGATCGCCGCTTAGCGCGAGGCTTGCGGTGAGCACGAGGTGAGCGATCAGCATATTGGCGTTGTGCTGCAATCCCGTGCGTGCCCAACGGATAGCCTCATCGTAGCCTTCGCGCATGAATTCCGCCGCGGCCAAACTTTGTAAGTCCACACCAGGCCATTGTCGCGCGGGCTTAGGCGGATCGACGTCTTCAGGTGCTCAATGGCGCGCGCACTGTCTTCCGCGCCAGACCAAGCCAGCGCAATGCCCAGGGCCAAGTGCGCTCGCGACAAACCAGGACACAAATGTACCGCATGTTCGCCCGCCCCGACGGCATCATCGCTGCGGCCCATCAAGAGCAGCGCTGCCGAAAGATAGCAGTGCGCCAGCACAAATTTCCGATCCCGTTCGATCGCGCCGCGGGCATGGTGCTCGGCTTCCCTGTAACATTCCGCCGGCGGCAGCTCCGACCATCCATTCAGGCCTGCCAGGTTTAATGCGTTCGACAGGATGGCATAACTTTCCGCGTAGCCGGCATCGAGTGAAATCGCTTGCCGAGATAATTCCTGACAAATCCGGTTATCGTCGGCGTTGTAAAGATCCAAGTGCCATGCCGCCTTGGCGCTTAGATCCCAAACCGCCAACCTGTCGGCGCCGCGCCGCGCGGCCCGTTCCATCTTGTCGTCCCATAGTTCGGCATTGACGGCGCCGGCGACCAGCACGGCGATTTCGTCTTGAACCTCGAAGATGTCGTCGATCGGCCGATCATAGCGCTCGGCCCAAAGGTGGCTGCCGGACTCGGCTTCGACCAGCTGCGCGGTGATCCGGACACGGTCGCCGGCGCGGCGCACGCTGCCCTCCAGCACGTTGCGCACGCCCAGTTCCTGGCCGACCGCTCGCAGATCGACGGCCTGCCCCTTATAGGCCAACGTCGAATTGCGCGCGATCACATGCAGATCGTTGAATTGGCAAAGCGTCGTTATGATGTCTTCTGTAATGCCATCGGAAAAGTACTCTTGCTCTGGATCGCCCGACATGTTCTCGAAGGGCAGCACAGCTATGGAGGGTTTGCCGGGCAGTTTCAGATCGGTTGACGGTGCCGCATCGTCCGGCGCCGAGTCCGTCCCTTCAGGCGGCCAGCGCCAGACCTGTACCAGCCGGGCGATATTTTTGAATTCGTGCGGGCCGCCGTCCTCAAACGCGGTATCGACCAGGGTACCGAGGCTTTCGTAGGCGATGCCCGACAGCGCCAAGCCGCCGGGCGCACACGTCTCCTGCAGGCGGGCGGCCACATTGACCCCATCACCATGAATATCATCGCCATCGATGACGACGTCGCCCAGATTGACGCCGATCCGAAACACGATTCGCCGGTCGATCGGCACGTCCGCGTTGCGCTCCCCCATCCCGGCCTGAACCGCCAGAGTGCAGGTCACCGCGCCGACCACGCTCGGGAACTCCAGTAGCAGGCCGTCGCCCATCGTCTTGACGACGCGGCCGCCATGCCCGGCAATCAACGGATCGATGAATTCCGCCCGGTGGGCGCGCAGGGTTGCCAGTGTGCCGGCTTCGTCGGCACCGATGAGGCGCGAGTAACCGACCACGTCGGCTGAGACGATGGCCGCCAATCTGCGTTGTGTGCCCTCGGACATGGTGAGAGTTTAGCGGCGAGCGACACCATGTGCGATCTATGGGTGCCGTAAGTCCGGAAGTGGCAGGCGGCAACCGGCCCTGGCTGTTGCCCGAGTTTTACGCGTTGCGCGAGGCATCCGGGTCCAGGGGATAGATGGGCCGGCGCAGGTTCTTGAAAGGGAAGGCGGCATAATCCGAGCTACATACGCCGGGGCCGGCGAGCAGCACCACGTGTTTGGCGATGGGGCCAAAGCCGGCCCGGAAATGCTGCCGTGATTTAATCAGCACATAACGCTTGGCCGCGGGGTCAATGCCGGCATGGGTGAAACAGCCCGTATCGAAGGGTTCATGGCGGCGTTCGGAGACCACGATATCCACGCTGCCCGCGCGCAGCACCGCCGTGCGGCCCAGGTTCATGGGACTACCCGTGGCCATGGGCCCGGTCACCACGAAACGGCCATCGGTGATACAACGCACGGTGCCGCTCACTGAAATAGGCCGGCCCGCCAGGTCCATGGCCGGGCTGTCGGTCTTGCCGCCCAGTTGCAGGGTCACCTGCCCCCCGACGCCGGCGTCGATCATCCGCGCCACGCTATGGGGATCCCAGATCGGACCCGCCGCGACGTCCCTAAGGCCAAGGCGCAGGACCGCTTCCAGAACCTCCATGTTGTCCTGTGGCCCGCCGGCGCCGCAATTGTCGCCGTGATCCACCAGGATCACCGGCCCGCCGGTTAAGTCCCGGGCCCGCGCCAGGGAGGTTTCGACCGGCTCGATCTCGAAGACGAACTCCGCGCGCCGGTTCCAGGCCTGCTCCATCAACTCGTCCAGCAGACGGCCGGCGGCGGAAGCATCGCCATTGCCAACCACCACGGCGCCCAGACCCACATGGGGAATATCCGCCAGGGGGAAGCCGCCAAAGACCGAGGCGTTCAACACCTCGCCCGCCGCCTCGGCCCCCATGGCGCGGTTCATGATGTCCTTCATGGGTTGATCCAGCGGCGTCTGGCGCAGCATATGGGTCAGCATGGGCAGGGAATGCCACAGCATCACGGGGTTGACCTCGCCAGCCAGGGTGCGGATCAGGGTCTCGCCGGCGCGGCGCCCGGTTTCGGCCATATCGATGTGGGGATAGGTGCAATAGCCGGTGATAACGGTGGCGTTGGCGATCATCACGGCGGAGAGATTGGTGTGGAAATCCAGCGCCACGGCGATGGGTACCTCGGGCGCGATGGCGCGGATACGGCGCAGCAACTCGCCCTCGCCGTCGTCATGTTCCGTCGTCACCATGGCGCCGTGCAGATCCAGCATCACACCGTCACAGCCCCCCTGTACCGCCTCGCAGATCGTCGTCGCCATCTCGTCGAATGCAGCCTTGTCCACGGCGCCGCTGGGATGGGCATTGGCGATTAGGGGCACCACGAATTCGGCCCCTTCCCGCTCGGCGATGTCCATATAGGCCGCTATGGGATTGTTGGTGCCGCGATAGATTTCAATCGCTCTGTCACCGGATTTAGGGCCGAACGCCTCCAGGGGCGTCGGCAGCGGCGAAAAAGTATTGGTTTCATGCCGCATGGTGGCCAGGACCAGTCGCATAATCCGTTCCTTACATTAGGCGGTGGCCTCGGCCCGGCGCTGCGGCGGCACGCCGTCGGCGCTGACCAGATGGCAGGCCACCGCGTGACCATTGCGAATGGGGCGCAGGGCAGGCGTTTCGGCCACACAACGGGCTTCGGCGAAAGGGCAGCGCGAGGCGAAGCGGCATCCGGGCGGCAGATCGATGGGGCTGGGCGGGTCGCCTTCCAGGCGGATACGGTCGGCCTGCTCGCGGGCCGCGGGATCGGCCGAGGGCACCGCCGACAGCAGGGCCCAGGTGTAGGGATGCAGCGGCTCGGTAAACAACGAAATGCGGTCGGCATGTTCCACGATCTGCCCCAGATACATCACCGCGATCTCGTCGCACATATATTGCACCACGCCCAGATCGTGGGAGATGAACAGATAGGTCAGGCCGAATTCTTCTTGCAACGCCCGCAACAGGTTCAATATCTGGGCCTGGATCGCTACGTCCAAGGCGGATACCGGCTCGTCGCAAACCACCAGTTCGGGCTGCGTCGCCAGGGCGCGGGCGACGCCGATGCGCTGGCGCTGGCCGCCGGAGAACTGATGCGGGAAAAGCGCCTGTTGCTCGGGCCGCAGGCCGACTTTCCCGAACAGATCAGCAACCCGGCCGTCGCGTTCCCCCGGATCGCCGATATGCATCAAATCCATGGGTTCACGCACGATGGCGCCCGCGCGCACGCGGGGGTTAAGGGAGGAATAGGGATCTTGAAATATAATCTGCATGCGCGCCCGGGCCTGGCGCAAATCCTCGCCCGCCAAGGCGACCAAATCGGTATCGCCCAGGCGCATCTTGCCAGCCGTTATGGGCGTCAGGCGCATCACGGCCATGGCGGTCGTGGTCTTGCCCGAGCCGCTTTCCCCGACGATGCCCAAGGTGGTCCCGCGTTTCACCTGAAACGATACGTCATCGACCGCGTGGACTTGTGACGCCTTGGCAAAAAGATGCTTTCGCGGCAGCTGGAAGTAGACTTTCAGATTGGCGACTTCCAGCAGAATATCGTCGTGATCGCTCATGCCGCCGCTTCCCGCTCCACCAGCCAGCAGGCGACTTCGTGGCCGCTGTCGACGGCTGCCGAGGGCGGCATTTCCGCGCGGCATTTGGCATCGGCATATTGACACCGGGGCGCAAAGGCACAGCCCTGGCCAAGCTGTGAAAGCGCCGGCACCACGCCTGGAATTTCCAGCAGCGGCGGACGCTCCACGCTTGGGTTCTGGGTCAGGTGCGGGACGCAGCGGATCAGCCCCTGGGTATAGGGGTGCTGGGGATCGGTCAGAATTTGGGTCACATCGGCCTGTTCGATGATGCGCCCGGCGTACATCACCACCACCCGCTGGGCCATTTCCGCGATGGCGCCCATGTCATGGGTAATCATGATGATGGCGGTGCCGGTTTTCTGCTTCAGATCGTTCAGCAGGTCGAATATCTGCGCCTGAACGGTGACGTCCAAGGCGGTCGTCGGCTCATCGGCGATCAATACCCGCGGCTTGCAGGCCAGCGCCATGGCGATCATCACCCGCTGCCGCATGCCGCCGGACATTTGATGGGGAAATTCGTGGATCCTTTTTTCCGCCGCCGGAATCCCCACCGCCAGCAACATCTCCAGCGCCCGGTTCATGGCGTCGGCCCGTGACAGCCCTTCATGCAAGCGCGCCGTTTCGGCTATCTGATTGCCGATGGAGTAAACCGGATTGAGTGAGGTCATGGGTTCTTGAAAAATCATCGAGATTTCGTTGCCGCGCACTTGGCGCATCCGGCGTTCATCGGCTTGCAGCAAGTCTTCGTCATCCAGCAGGATGCGGCCGTCGGCGATACGCCCAGGCGGGATCGGCACAAGGCCCATGATCGACAGCGCGGTCATGCTTTTGCCGCAACCGGATTCCCCCACGATGCCAAGGGTTTCGCCCCTAGCCAGCGAGATGGAGAGGTTATCGATGACCTTGGCGATGCCATCCCGGGTTTTGAACTCGACCCGCAGCCCTTCAACGGAGAGTAACGTTTCAGCCATCCCTCAACGCTCCCTCAGCTTCGGATTAAAGGCGTCGTTCAGGCCGTCGCCGATCAGGCTCATGGCCAGCACGGTCAGGAAAATTGCCACGCCCGGAATGGTCACGGTCCAGGGCGCGTCCAGCAGATAGTCGCGATTGTCGCCGATCAGCTTGCCCCAGCTCATGACGTTGGGGTCACTAAGGCCGAGAAAGCTGAGCGCCGCTTCAAACAGGATGGCGATGCCAACCGTCAACGCCGCATTGACGATCAGCGGGGGAAGGGCATTGGGCAGAATGACCAGCCAGATGATGCGCCTATCCCGCCCCCCGATGGAGCGCGCCGCCTTGACGAAATCAAGCTCGCGCAGGCGCATGAATTCGGCCCGCGCCAAACGCGCGACGCCGGTCCAACTGACAACGCCAATGGCAATGGCCACGGTTTCCAGGGTCGGCGAGAACAGGGCGACCAGAACCATGGCCAGCAGCAGCGGCGGCAGGACCTGAAAAAACTCGGTGATCCGCATCAGGACTTCATCGACCCAGCCACGGTAGTACCCGGCCATGGCGCCGATGGAAAGACCGATGACGAGGGTGATGCCCGCCGCCGCGCCGCCCACCGCCATGGTTACGCGGGCGCCATAGACGATGGAGACGAACATATCGCGGCCAAGATTATCGGTGCCGAAAATATGGCCGTTCTCTCCCGGCCGTAAAAGCGGCGCATCCACCATCTCGAAAGGATCAAGATCCAATATCACTGGCGCGAATAAAGCGGCGGCAACGATCACCACAAAAACAAACAGGCCGGCAACGGCGGCATAATTACGCATGTACATGGTAACGAACTGCCGGAACGGATGCTCGATGGATATCTCTTCCATCTCCTGGGCGGGCGCTGTCTGGCTATTCTCGATGTTTGTCATGATGTCGCGCCCTAAGCCGTGTTCGACAGGCGAATACGCGGATCAACGATCCGGTAGGCCAGGTCGGTCAGCAAGTTGAAGACGATCACGACGAAAGCAGAGAAGAATAAAATCCCCATGATGGTCGGCGTATCGCCGCGCAGGATGGATTCGAATGCCAACGTCCCCAGGCCCGGCCAACTGAACACGGTCTCGATGACAACGGCGCCCGAAAAAATATGGGAGAACTGCAAGCCGGCGATGGTGATCACCGGAATGACGGCATTTCGCAGGCCATGCTTATAGATAATCATCCGCTGGCCCAGGCCCTTGGCCCGCGCCGTGCGGATATAGTCGGAGCCGAGAATATCCATCATGCTGGCCCGCGCCAGGCGGCTGTATTGCGCCAGATAGATCGACGACAGGGATATCACCGGCAGGAACAGATGGTGCGCCACATCCAGGTACCATCGCCAGGTACCGGACTCGCTCAAGGGTTCCGCCAGCCCGGATAACGGCATTATTTGCAGCATCGAAACAAACAGGATGATCAACAGGAAAGCGGTCCAGAACACCGGCGCCGAAAACCCGATCAGCGCCAGGATGGTGATGAAATGACTGAACACCCCGTTCGGCCGCTGGGCCGCGATGATGCCAAATAAAGTGCCGGTAAAGATCGCCAGCAACAAGGCGGTGACGACCAACAACAGGGTCGGGGCAAGACGATCCAGGACCAGGTCCAAAACCGGGATATTGAAATAATAGGATTCGCCAAGATCGCCTTGCAGGACATTTCCTACATAGGTGAACAATTGCACGTGAAAGGGCCGGTCCAGGCCATAGCTGTGGCGGATTTCCGCCATCAGTTCGGCGGAGCCGCCGCCACTTTCGCCGGCAATGGTTTCGGCGATATCGCCGGGCACCATGTACAGCAAGATGAAATTGAATACCACGACAGCAAGCAGCAGCAAGAACGCATATAGGAAGCGCCGCACGATAACGGTTAGAAACTGCATCTATCAAGCGTCCCAATTAGGGATGGCACGGCGGAATGGAGTATGAATATCTCCATTCCGCCGGTCATCAATCCTACGTCAGCCGACTATTTGATATAGACGTTATCCATCGGTGAGGACGTACCCCAGATGGAATCGATGGGCGGATTACCCACCCGTTCGTGATTGTAAATGGTGTGATAGGGAGAAGCGTTGATGTAAATAACCGGCGCCTCGTTCACGACCATTTTTTGCATTTGCGCATACAGGGCCTTGCGTTTTTGCAGATTAATTTCCAGCCCCGCCTTGGCCATGATCGCATCCACGTCGGCGTTGCGGAACTGTTGCGTATTATGCCAGGGCACACCTTTTCGGATGTTGGTGGACTGATAGGTCCGATGCACGCCGATCACCGGATCGCCCCAGTTGAAAACCGAGTCCAGTGTCATGTCGAAATCATGCCCGGCAACGGTCTTGAGCCAGGAGCGGAAATCCGACGAGGCCTTCAAGGTCACGGCGATGCCGATTTTCTTCAACTGTGCCTTGGTGATTTCCGACCAACGCTTCCAAGTGGCGCCGCCGGGAATGAAGTTCAGGGTGGTTTTGAAACGAATACCATCCCCATCCGTCTTATAGCCGGCCGCGTCCAGCAGGGCCTTGGCTTTATCCACATCGTAGTCGTACCGGTTAACCTCGGCGGAATAGAACGCGCTACCCGGATGGATCGGCCCCGTCGCCCGTTGGGCGAACCCGGCATAGAGGATTTTTATCATTAGATCCTTGTTCAAGGCATATCCGACGGCTTGGCGGACACGCTTGTCATCAAAGGGTTTACGCGCCGTATTGAAGGCCAGCCAGTTCAGAGGTCCGATGGCCGAATAGCCTTGCGGCGTCAGGGTGAGGTGCTTGCTCTTTTTCAGCCGCGTCAGCTCTTGCGGGTCGGAGGAAAACGAGGTGAGGTCTGCCTTGCCGGTTTCAAGCGCGATTATGCGGGATATGGATTCAGCCATCTTCTTGAATACGATGCGGTCCAGATAGGGCCTGCCTTTCAGGAAGAAATCATCGAACCGCTCCATGATGATATATTCGCCCGGCTTGAATTCCTTCAATTTGAAAGGACCGGATCCGACGATGTTCTGGCTGTTGCGCGGGTTCTTCCGAATGTTGCCTTCGCCATAAATATGCTTCGGGATAATCACGCCAAGCTGCGACGACATGGCCAGTTCAATGGCCGGATGCGGCGCGCTTAGATGGATAATCGCGGTAAGCTTGTCCGGCGTGCTGACTTTGGTTACCGGGGCATACATGGTCTTGAACGGATGATTTGCCTTGATCGTTTCGATGGAGAAGGCAACGTCTTCCGAAGTGATAGGCTTGCCATCATGGAACACGGCATTCTCGCGCAGATTGACGGTCACCGACAGACCATCGTCCGAGATGGTCCAGCTTTTCGCCAAATAGGGCTGCGGCCGCCATTGGTCGTCATAGCGTAACAGGGCGGCGAACAGTTGCGTGCCCGGTATGCCCGTTGGCGTGCCAGAGGCGATTGTCGGGTTGAAGTGGCCGGCGATAATCCGATAGATGAAAGTCAGCGTACCACCCTGTTTCGGCTCGGACATGGCCGGCGATATGGCTAAAGTCGTCGCAACCAAAAGGGCGGCCGCGGCGGCTGCTAGCTTTAAATGCGTTCTCATCATCAATCTCCCTGGGACGAGGTTTTCTTACATAGACGGTTGATCCGCCCTGGCATGGCAAAAATGATAGCCTGTTGGGCAGCCCATGAGAAGGCGAAAACGAAATCGCGGCAACGCCCTATAATGTGCATTTGCCTTTTCCGTGGCGGCGGAACCGGCTAGCCTGTCTGGCAGGCGATCTTGCAGGAGAAAGGCAATGGCGGCGGATATCCCAGCGGACGATCAACAACTGGACGGCAAGGTGGCCATCGTAAGCGGCGCCGGGGCGTTGCGGGGCGGCATTGGCAATGGCCGCGCCGCCGCCATTCTATTGGCGCGCGCCGGCGCGCGCATTGTGGCGGTGGACCGGGACCTGGAGCGGGCGGCGGAAACCGTTGAGATGATCGCGGCCGAGGGCGGCGAGGCCTTGGCCCATGCCGCCGACATGGCGGAGGAAGCCGACTGCAAGGCGGTGGCGGAACTGGCCATGGAAAAATTCGGCCGGGTCGATGTGCTGGACAACAACGTCGGCATCGGCAGTTCCGGCACCGTGGTCGAGGAGGAGGTGGCGGTGTGGGAGCGGGTCATGCGGGTCAACGTGCAGACCATGTTCCTGGCCGCGAAATATGCCATTCCCGCGATGATCGCCGGCGGTGGGGGCGGCGCCGTCGTCAATGTCTCCTCCATCTCGGCCCTGCGGCCGCGCGGCTTGACCGCCTACTCAGCCTCCAAGGGCGCGGTGATTTCGTTGACCAGGGCCATGGCCATAGACCATGCCCCCGACGGCATCCGGGCCAATTGTATTGCGCCGGGGCCGGTCTACACCCCCATGGTCTATGGCCGCGGCATGTCGGATGAGGCACGCGCCATGCGGCGGCGGGCCTCCCCCCTGGGCATCGAGGGTACGGGCTGGGATATCGGCAATGCGGTGGTGTTTCTGTCCTCGGCCCGGGCCCGCTATATCACCGGGCAGACCCTGGTCGTCGATGGCGGCATCACCGTTTCCGGTCCCGCCCGCGACCCCAACGCCTGAATTCGGGGAGTTCGAACCAGCATGGCACGTGTCCCTTATCTTGACGCCGAGGATCTGGCCGAGGAGGACCGCGATCTGTTGCAGCGGCCCATCAACCTGCACCGCGCCCTGGTGAACAGCCCCGGCGCGGCGCGCAATTTTGGCCATATGGGCGGCTATATCCGCTTTGGCTCCAAACTGGATCCGCGGCTGCGGGAATTGGCTATTTTGCAGGTCGGCTATCTGACCAAAAGCGAATATGAATACAGCCACCATATTAAAATCGGCCGCGATTTCGGCGTTTCCGACGACGATATCCGGGCCATGATCACGGAAAGCGAGGGCCGGAACAGCGGCCTGCCCCGCCTGGACCGGGCCGTCCTGAGCGCGGCGCGGGAGATGACGACGAATGGCAGGATTTCCCAGGCCACTTTCGCCAAGCTCGAAGAGGCCCTGAGCCCGGAACTGCTGGTCGACCTGACCGTCGTTATCGCCTTTTACAACGCCGTGGTGCGCGTCCTGGGCACCCTGGAGATCGACGTGGAAGAGAGCTACCTGCCCTTCCTCGACGAATTTCCATTGCCCTGAACCTTGTTCGGCTGGCCGCAAAGTAGGCGAAAAACCAGAGGCTCCGCGCCTAACGATGCACCGCATCGCGTCGGCGCACGCTCCTACCCGAAAACTGCTCCAGGGCGCCTCAATAGGTTCCTATCAGCGACGGTTGGTATAACCCACCCGAGAGAGAACCAGACACCGATGAAATGCAATAAGCGTCCGCTACACGAACTTGCGGCACCCGATGAGCCTTCCAATGTCGCCGCTGGTTCGGTCCGCCAGAGCACGATCAGACAATTCCGGGCCATATGATGGCGGCCCTGCTCAGGGATCCCGCCGGCCCTGAAGCCCTATTCCGCCGCCTGGGGCGCGAGGGTCGCATTTACCGCGCGGCGGCGTTCCAGATAGGCCGAGGTGCGGGCGCCCAGGGCCAACAGGGACGGCGTGACGAACAGGGTCAGCAGGGTGGCGAAGCTCAACCCGAAGGCCACGGCGGTGGAAAGCTGCACCCACATTTGCGTCGACGGCGCGCCATGGGAAATGGTGCGGGCGGCGAAGTCAATGTTGACCTGAAAGACCATGGGCAGCAGGCCGAAAATCGTGGTGATCGTGGTCAACATCACCGGCCGCAGGCGCTGGGTGCCGGTCCGGACCACCGCTTCCATGGGTTCCATGCCCGCCTTCACCAATCTGGCATAGGTATCGATCAAGACGATGTTGTTGTTGACCACGATGCCGGCCAGGGCAATGACGCCGATCCCGGTCATCACGATACCGAACGATTGCCCGGTGATAATCAGGCCGGCCATCACCCCGACCGTGGACATGATCACCGCCGTCAAGATCAACAGGGCGTGGTAAAAGCTGTTGAACTGGGTGATCAGAATAATCGCCATCACGAACAGGGCGACGCCAAAGGCCTTTTGCAGGAAGGCCGCCGCCTCCTTTTGATCCTTGTCGGCGCCGCGGAACCTGATATCCACATCGGGGTCGAATGTCCGGCTTTCCATCCAGGTGCGGATTTCATTGATTTTGTCGTCGCTCAACAGGCCTTCGGCCACGCTGGCCTGCAGCTTGAGCACGCGCTGTCCGTCGCTGCGCTTTAGCAATCCGGAACGTTGCTGCGGCGTGCGTGTAACGAAATTGGAAATGGGCACCTGGCCATGGCTGGTTTCCACCCGCAAAAGATCCAATTGTTCGATATTGCGGTATTGAATGGGGAAGCGGACCCGGATTTCCACTTCCTCATCGGCGTCGTCGGGGCGGTATTCCCCCACCTTGATGCCGTTGGTGACCAGTTGCACGGCCTTGCCCACGGTCAGAATGTCGGCGTTGAAAAGGCCGGCCTGGGCCCGGTCGACTTTGACCTGCCATTCAATGCCGGGCAGGGCGCGGCTATCCTCCACATCCAGGATGCCGGCCATGGACTCCAGCTTGCGGCGGAATTCCACCACCACCGGATCCAGTTTTTCGGGCATGCGGGAGCGAAATTCAATCTGGATATTCTTGCCCGTGGGCGGTCCAAATGCGGGTTCCCTGGGTTCGACCCAGACACCCGCCAAATGCGCCGTGCGCTGCCTGATTTCGCTGGTTATTTCCGCCGAGGTGCGGCGTTCGTCCCAATTCATGAACTCGATAAATATGGTGCCGATCACATCCTGGGCCTGATCCTCGCCGCGGGCCACGCCACCGGTTCGGGCATAGATCGTACGGATTCCTGAGATATTCATCAGCTCCGCCTCGACCTCGCGGACCAGCACGTCTTTTTCCCGGGTCGACATGTTGCCGCGGGCATGGACCTGGACCAGGGTTTGGTCCGGCTCCACATCGGGGAAGAATTCGACCCCTTTGCCCGATGACCAATAGGCCGACTGGACACCGACCAGAATGACCGCCGCCGCCAACACCACCAGGATGGGGCGGCGGATCAAGACCGCCAGGATGCGCGCGTACAGGCCCGTCATGCCGGGCAATTGCCGCACATCGCCACGCTCGGATACCGCCAGGGCAGCCAGGGTTTTCTTGTTGGCGGAACCCGCCTTGCCCACAAGACCGCCAAGGGTCGGCACGAATATCAGCGCCATCAGCAACGAGCCGGTCAAGGTCATCACCAGGGTGATGGGGAGGAATTTCATGAACTCGCCCACCACGCCCGGCCAGAAAATCAACGGCATGAAGGCGGCCAACGTGGTGGCAGTGGAGGCGATAATCGGCCAGGACATGCGCTGGGCGGCCATGGTATAGGCCTCCTTGCGCGGCAGGCCTTCCGCCAGTTTTCGATCGGCGTATTCCGTCACCACGATGGCCCCGTCGACCAACATCCCGACCGCCAGGATCAGGGCGAACAGGACGACGATATTGACGGTCAGTCCCATGGCGTCCAGCACCAGGATGCCGAACAGGAACGAGGCCGGAATAGCCAGGCCAACCAGCCCGGCGGTGCGCAGACCCAAGGCCGCCACGACAACGATAAAGACCAGTAGAATGGCGCTAAGTACGTTGTTTTGCAGGTCGTCCAGCATGCGGCGGATGTTTTTCGATTCATCCTGGATGAAATCCACCTGCACGCCCGCCGGCCAGCTTTTGGCGCGCTCGGTTACCAGGCTGCGCACCTGGTCGATGGTTTCGATGACATTCTCGCCCAGGCGCTTTTTTATTTCCAAGGTCACCCCGGCCCGGCCGTTGATACGGGCATAAGAGGTGGCATCGCGGAAGGTCCGGCGCACGGTGGCAACGTCGGACAGGGTGACAACTCCGTCGCCGACCGCCTTGATGGGTAGATCCAGTAAATCCTTGGCGGTCTCGAACAGTCCCGGCACCTTGATGGCAAAGCGGCCCTGGCCCGTATCCATGGTGCCAGCGGCAATGAGCTGATTATTGCGGGCCGCCGTCCGGATCAATTCCTCCTGGCTGATGCCATAGCTTTCCAGGCGCACCGGATCGACCAGGATTTCCAGCAACTCCGCCCGCTCGCCCGCGATATCGGCCTCCAGGACTCCGGGCAAGGCTTCCAATTCTTCCTGCAGATCCCGCGCCAGGCGCAATAACGTCCGTTCCGGGACATCGCCGGCCAGGGTGACGACCAGAACCGGGAAAAGCCCCACATTGACCTCGTGGGCGGTGGGTTCGTCGGTTTCGTCGGGCAGTTCGGGTTTCGCCAGATCAATGGCCTCGCGCACGTCGCGCAGGGCCTGATCGGCATCAAAGCCCGCCTCGAATTCCAGCAGCACCGAGGCATTGCCCAATTCCGCCCGGCTGCGCATTTCCTTGATCCCCTCGATCGAGCGTAATTCCTGCTCCATGGGGCGGACCAACAGACGTTCGGCATCCTCGGGGGAAATGCCGTCATGGGTCATGGAGACATAGACGATGGGAATATTGATATCGGGCTTGGATTCCTTGGGAATGGTCAGGTAGGAGGCCAGGCCGGCGATCAACAGCAGAACCAGGATGGATAAAACGCTGCGGGAATGTTGAACCGCGGCATCGATGATGGCGTTCATGACGCCGGCACCCCACCGGCATTGCCATCATCGCCTTTGCCACTGCCGCCGTCGCCCTGGCCGGAAACCCGGACCCGGTCGCCCTGGCGGACGAATTCCTGACCGACCACGATCAGATCGACATTTTTTGGCAGGCCGGCAACCCACATGCCGCCGGCGTCGCTGTCAATGATCTGGACCGGATAGAAGCCGACCATGCCGCCTTTGCCCACGCCGCGCACGCCGACGGTGCCGCTGTCATTCAGGGTCAGGATGGCCGGCGTAATGAAATGAGCCTGCACCCGGTCGGTGGGGAAACTAATCTCCGCCGTCGTGCCGTGGCGCAACCGGCCATCGGGATTGGGCACCTCCAATTCGACCCGGTAGGTCCGGGTGGCCGCATCGGCGGTGGCGGCGATATAGTGGATTTTGCCCTCGACCTTTTGTCCGGTAACCAGCGCCGCGCTGCCCAGGCCGTTCAGCCGCAGGCGGCCGACATCATTCTCGCTGACCAAAGCCACCACCAGATAGGGGTCTTCATCAACCAGCAAGGCGATGGGAGTGCCTTCCTTGACATAGGCGCCCAGTTCCACTTCGCGGCTGTCGACGATGGCGTCAAAGGGCGCCCGGATCACGGTGCGGGCCAATGCGACATCCATCTTTTTGACCAAGGCCCTGGCCCCGTCCAGGCTGGCTGCGGCGGCGGAAAACTGGGTCTCCGCCCGGTAGCCTTTTTTGCGAAGTTGCGTGGCCGCCTCGAATTCAAGCTCGCGCTGGCGGACCAGGGCCTTGGCTTCCACCATCCGGGCCATGCGGTCGGCCACATCAATGCGCACCAGCACATCGCCACGGCGGACCCGGCTGCCCTTTTGCACCGCCACCTCGGCGATCCGGCCCTTGATTTCCGACTTCGCCATGACCTTGCGCTTGGTCTCGGTATGGCCCCGCGCCGTAACCTCGCGCCAATGTTCCTGGGCCGCGGATGGCTTGATGCGCACGGCGGTCAGGGCGGCCTCCCCCTGTCTGGCATTACGTTCGGCGACAGTCGGCGCCCGATCGGCCATTGTTTTGCCATTCGCCCGGCCGGTGCTGTCGCCGAATTGACCGCTCAATACCCAGCCCAGCGCGACCACCGCGATGACAAGGGCCAGGAGATAGGATTTTCGCATGCTGCCTCTCCCGCCTAATCGCCAGTGCCCGCGCGGTCGCCATCGACCTGCGCCAGCAAGGCTTCGCTTTCCACCAGATACCGGTTGTCTTCCAGATAGGTCGCGCCCGCCTGGTAAATCGCCCGGCCATAGCCGGCAACGAAGCGTTGGGCCGCCGTGCCATGGCTCTCCCGCTCGGCAAGTTCGACAACCTGCCCGCGATGCTCTGCTATGCGCCGGTCGATCATTTCGCCAACCTGGCCGGCGGGCAATAGATCGGCGAAAAACATGGCAACCAGGAATTCCGAACGGACCCGGTCGCGCCCCGGCGAATTGTTCAATTCCTGAACCAGGGTCAGGCGGCCATCGACAGTCAGGCTGTAGACCTTTTTATCGGGCCGCTTTGCCTGCTGTTCGGTTTCACAGCGGACCAGACCTTCGGATTGCAGACGGTTCAGGGCCGGATAGATCGATCCGAAAGAGGCGTCGTAAAAATGGCTGAAGATGTTTTCCAGCCGTTTCTTGATTTCATAGCCCGAAGCATCCCCCAGGCTCAACACGCCAAGGCACAAGGTACGTACATCCATCGCACAACAATCTCCTCGCCAACCGTCATTTTATATATAACGATTCGATATATGTGTGTCAAGAGTAGGTGGGCGCGATGCGCTAAATCAACCGGTTTCGACCCGCTCTCCGGCATCATTCAGGGCGGCCAATTCGCGGCCCAGATAGGCGGCGACGCTGCTCAGACCCCGGCGGGCGTTGGGCGCCAGGCGCGCTTCGGCCTCGGGGCTATAATTGGTGTTGGTATTGATATCATAGGTCAGGGCCCGGCCCGCGCCGTCAACGATGAATTCGATACCGGCGATCTGAATGTGGTTGTCCGCCAGGAATTGGCCATAGGTTTCGATCAGAGGCGAGGAAAAGCCGTCCACGATCTGGAACATGGGGCCCTGGGCGGGATCCACGGCGCAGGCTTCCGCCGGGCACAACTGGAAGCCATCGCGGGTGTCCACCCGCACGGCGTACAGAAATTCCCCGCCGACGAATTCAAGCCGCGTAATGAACGGTTCCGGCGCCTGAATATATTCCTGTAACAGCAAAATGCCGTCTATGGGGGGCTCATGGTCCGGGCCGTCAAGCCAGGCCGTGAAGGCGGCCACGTCGTCATGCAGATGCACGCCCAGGCCCTTGCCGCCCCGGTTATGCTTGCTGATAAAGGGCCCGCCAAAGGTGCGGGCGGCGGCGACGGCAGGTTCGCGGCCGTGGCTGGGACAGGTGCGCGGGGTGGCGATGCCCGCCGTTTGCAGGGCGGCATATTGCGCCACCTTCGACAATTCCAGGCGGACGGCGCGGCTGCCGTTAATGACCCGCCTGCCATGGCCCTCCAGCCACCCGATCACCGCATCGGCATATTCCGGGGCGAAGCGGTCGCCCTGGCTGTGGGCCGAGGCGCTCATACGGGAAAAGTACACCCCCTTGGGCGGCGGGGCGGAGAGATCGAACTGGCCCTGGGTCAAATCCCAGACCTGATAGGGCAATTTTCCCCGCTCCAATTCCGCCAACAGCGGCGCCGTCCATTCGCTGTTCTCGTATAGAATATGGATGCGGCTCATAACTAGCCCGGATTTCTCAAACCCCTTGATGCATCGAGGCGGGGAATCGCGGAAAATGGCGATTCGCCAATCGCTTACCGCAATTCCGGAGAGGCCCCGATGCAAACAGAGTGTAGCCCAACATTGTTCGAATTTGAACC
>JAKZRK010000094.1:0-7285 GCA_047518225.1 Alphaproteobacteria bacterium
CGGGCAGGCAAAGCCGTCTCCCCAGCGGGCTTTCTCCAGGTAGGCGGCGCAGGCCGCATCATCGGGGAAAAGTCGCTGGAACTCGGGTAGCGAATGCGGGAATGGGAGATCGGCGCGGTCGAGAACATCCACGGCGCGCTCGCCTATATCCGGTTTGCGCCCATTCTAGCCCTAGTGGGTGTGGGTGTAAACCGGATAGGCAAGGATTTATGAACCGGGCGTTGGCGCCATCAGGAGCAGTTGAATCTCGCATTAGGGGATAGCGCAATGAACAAATCCACTTTTGAACGCTATGGCGGCTTCGCCAAAATCAACCGCGTGGTAACGGCCTTCTACGACAAGGTCCTTGATTCGCCGGTTTTGAGCAAATATTTCGAAGCCATCGACATGCGCTGGCAGATCGATCATCAGACCAAGTTCATTGCATCCCTGATGGGCGGGCCGGCCAGTTTTACCAATCAGGAGCTGGAGCGCGCCCATGCCCGCTTTTCCATCAACCGCGCCGAGTTCGACGAGATGATGGGATTGTTGCAGGAAACCCTGGAAGATTTCGAACTCCACGACGATGATATCACCGAAGTTGTGCAGAACTTCACCAGCCGCGCCAATTTTGTAATTCATGCTTGACGGGACGCACGATTGATACAGCCCCGCCAAAGGAGACGATTTCATGTCTGAAACCCCGATGACCGACGAGACGGACGCGACGGGGGTTTCCTCGCAAGATCTGCCTGACGGTCTTCCAGCGGAGCGTTTGGTTGATCTGCTGCGGGATCTGGAAATCGGCGTTGCCGTCGTCTGTTTGGCCGACTGGCGCATCGTTTTCGAGAATGGCCGGTTTTTCCAATGGTGCCCGCCCACGGGCGATGCCGACGCGCCCTTGGATAGCCGCCTGCCCGGCTTCAAGGCGGAGCGGGCGCGCGACCGCATCGAAAAAAATCGACCCTATCGCCAGGAGTTGGAAACCCGCGAAGGCGCCCGATCGACCTGGCTGGACATCAGCCTGCGTGCCTTTGACGGCGGCGGGGACCATGCCGTGGTGGAAATTCGGGACATGACGGCGCAGAAACGGGCCGAATATATGCTGGAATCCTATTCTGACGTCTCCGAGCGCAACACCCGCGAACTGCAGAAGGAAAAGGATCGCGTGGAACGGCTGTTGTTGAATGTCATGCCCCGTTCGGTCTACGAGGAGATGAAGGACTACGGCACCGTCACGCCGCAGCGTTATGAGAACGCGACGGTCATGTTACTGGATTTTGTCGATTTCACGGAAATGTCGGTCAGCCGGGAGCCGGGCGAGCTGATCACGGAGTTGAACGACATATTTTCCGCCTTCGACCGGATCGTGGAAATGTTTGGCTGCGAACGGATCAAGACCATGGGCGATGCCTATATGGCCGTTGCCGGATTGCCCGAGCCCAGCCCGGATCACGCCGCCGACATGGCGCGGGTCGCCTTGCGTATCCGGCGTTATATAGATCGGCGCAACGCCGCCCATACCCGGACCTGGAATTGCCGCATCGGCATTGCCACCGGGCCGGTGATCGGCTCCATCGTCGGCATTCAGAAATACGTCTATGACATATTTGGCCCCGGTGTGAACCTGGCGGCGCGCATGGAGAACCTGTCGGAGTCCATGCGGATCACCATGTCGGCCGAAACCTATGATCTGATCAAGGAAGAATTTATCTTCGAGAAGCGGGGCGACTACGACATCAAGGAATTTGGCTCCATGGATCTGTACTATCTGGATGGCGAAAAGGAACGCACCACCATCCGCCGCGAAACCCGGATATAGGGCGGCGTCTAGAGCGCTTCCGGGCTATTGTGGGTCATTTGATGGCGTCCCCAAGCCATTCGGGTAGGCGCGTCGCGTAGCGCGATGTGGTGCATCGGGCAAGTGGCGTAACGCATCCGAATGGCTTGGGGGCGCCACCGAAGGCCGCCCACCAAGGCCCCGTGGCGGCGTTGCGGTCCTTGGACGATGTCCCACATCGACCTACGAACCGCGCCTACCCACGGGGCCTTGGTGGGCGGTCAAATGACCCAGAATAGCCCGGAAGCGCTCTAGCATCCCGGACCCGCGGCGCGATGGCCGCGGGTCCGGTGCTGTTTTGAGCGCGACTAGCTCGGGTCGGGAACGAAGCGCAGGTAGGGTTTGGGCGACCGCCAGCCGTCGGGATATTTTTCTTTCGCTGCATCGTCGGACACGGCCGGCACGATGATCACGTCCTCGCCCTTTTTCCAGTTCACCGGCGTGGCGACCTGATGCTGAGCCGTCAACTGGCAGGAATCCAGGACGCGCAGCACTTCATCGAAATTCCGCCCCGTACTCATGGGATAGGTCAGGGACAGCTTGATCTTTTTGTCCGGGCCAATCAGGAACACCGTCCGCACCGTGGCGTTATTCATCGCCGTGCGGCCATCGGACGAGCTGCCTTCGTCGGCGGGCAGCATCTCGTACAATTTCGCCACGGCAAGCTCCGTATCGCCGATCATCGGAAAGGTCACCGCATGGCCCTGCACATCCTCGATATCCTTGGCCCAGGCCGCGTGGTCGTCGACCGGATCTACCGACAGGCCGATAATCTTGCAATTCCGTTTATCAAATTCCGGTTTCAGGCCGGCCATATAACCCAGCTCGGTGGTGCAGACCGGCGTGAAATCCTTGGGATGGGAAAACAGCATGGCCCATCCATCGCCAATCCAGTCGTGGAAGTTGATGTTTCCATCGGTGGTTTCCGCCGAAAAATTCGGTGCTTCGTCATTTATTCTTAGGGCCATTGTTCGCCTCCTCGTATATTGCTCTGGCGCCGCGTCACGTCGGCTCAATTATCTAAATAGTGTGAACGTGGCCGGATCACAAGCACGCTGAATGCAGCGACGTCTCCAACCATCCCGGGTCGATGTCCAGGCCGGCGCTGATCACGGCAATTCGCGTCTCGGGCCGCTTTCCATCCCAGGCCGGGCCCTTCTCCAAACTGAAACGCCGGCCCACCAGTTGCAGGATATAGGCGTGGCCAGGATCATCGTGCAGGTGAACCAGGCCTTTGGCGCGCAAAACGCCCGTGGGCCAGGCGGCGATCCGTGCTTCCAGCCTGGCCCGGTCAAAGGGGCGGGGGCTTTGGAAGGGCAGGGCGCGGTATTCTCCATGCCGTTCCAAACCGCCATCCGGGGAACCGTAGCTGCGCGCGCCGGCGGACAATTGACCCAGCAGTACGGCCGCCGGTAGATCGCCGCGGCAGGCGGTTGCGATCCGGCCCTCCGGGGCCTGCCGTGCAAGCCATTGCCGCACCGCCTCACCCTGACCCGCGGCCAATAAATCCATCTTGTTCAGAACCAGAAGATCCGCGGCGGCCAATTGCTGACGGACGGTGGGGCCAACGAATTTGTCCTCCGACAGCGCCCGCACGCTCTCGCCGTCCGCCACGGCGACGACCCCGTCCAGGCGCAGCCCCGGCCAGCCCTGGCCATACATGGCGATCTTGCCCGGATTGGCCACGCCGCTGGCCTCGATCACGATATGATCGGGGCGTGGCTTCATGGCCAATACCTTGTCCAGGGCATCGCCCAGGGCATCGGCGATGGTGCAACAGACACAGCCATTGGCCAGGCTGATGGTATCGCCGTCATGGTCGGCGATTAGCCTGGCATCGATATCGATGGCGCCAAAATCATTGACCAGAACCGCCAGGCGGCGGCCATGATTGCCCGCCAGCAGGCCATTGATCAGGGTGGTCTTGCCGGCGCCCAGATAACCGCTGATTATGGTCACCGGGATCGTTTCCGGGATCTCGACCGGGATCATGGGTCTGTTTTGCCTGGGCCGGCTTTGATGGGAAAGGGCCGCCCTTCAAAACCCGTGCCCCAGATAGGGATCTCACGCAGGTTCTCCGCCCCAACCTCATAGGGGTCTTGCTCCAGGATCGTGAAGGCGGCCATTTTCCCAGCCCGTATGGTGCCGATCTCGTGCTCCAACCCCAGGACATAAGCGGCATCAATGGTGATCGCGCGCATGGCCTGGTCCAGGGTCAGGCGCTCTTCCTCTCCCATGACCAGGCCATTTTCGCTAATCCGGTTGGCCGCGACCCAGGCGCTGTTCAAAGGCAGGGCCGGGGCCATGGTGAAATCCGTGTGCAGTGCGGTGGGGATGTTGTGGCGTGCCAGGGTGCCCAGGCGGGACATCTGCGAGGCCCGCTCATGGCCCAGCTTATTTTTCCAGTAGGCATCACCCAGTTCATAGACGTAATAGATATTGACCGAGGCCAGGGCGCCCAGGGCGGCCATGCGGCGCACTTGCTCCGGCGTGGAAACACCAAAATGCTCGATGGTGAGACGGTGGTCGAAGCGGGGCCGCTCCCATTGCAGTTTTTCCAGGGTATCCAGGGCCAGTTCCACTCCCAGATCACCGGAGCAGTGGACGTGAATCTTGAAGCCTTCGTTCCAATAGGCCCGCGCCACCGCCTCGAAGGTTTCCGGCGGCGTCATCCATTCGCCGATCGAGCCATCTATGGCGCCGGGCAGGCCCAATTGCATCAGGCCGGCATAAAAACCCCCGTCGGTGAATAATTTCACATGGTCGTAGAATCGCAGCCGGTGGGTGTTGCGTTCACGCAGGCCCACGGTCCGTTCGATCAGTTTGGCGCTATCCTTCAGTTCGCCGCCCATGGGCGTGCCTGGCGGGATCATCTGTACCCGAAACGGGGTATCGTCCTGTTCCAATACCTTGACCAGCGCATCCCATTCCATATCCAGATTGAACATGCCGGCCGCCATGTCGCCGATCGTGGTGTGGCCGCCGTGGTGGACGACCTGGCGCAGACGTTCCAGGCCGCCGGTAAACCGTTTAGGCGCCAGGGTGTAGTGGTTGAAATAGCGAAAGGCCAGGGACAGGCCGGTTTCATAAAAGCGCCCCTCGGCGACATTGACCTGGGGGTGCCGTTCCGCCTCCGCCTCGTCCAGGCCCATCCATTCAAGGGTGGCGTCGTTGACCACCAGGGTATGGAAGCCACGATGCCAGACGATAATGGGCCGGGTGCGGGAAATGCCATTCAAGGTTTGCCGATAAACTTCGCCATGCCAGATGGGATGATGGCCCCAGGCGAACAGGGGTTCGTCCGGGTCGTCCATGCCCTGGTCGATTTCCGTCAACCGATCCAGAAATTCGTTATGCCCCCGGGTGCTGGGGACATCCTGCCAGGGCAGGCGCCATTCCATGGCCGTGGTGAAATGCATGGGCAACAACAGCGCCGCCATCGAGGGGTGCAGGTGCGGATCGATAAAGCCCGGCATGATCACATGCTCGCGAAAGCGCTCATCGATGGTATGGGGATGGGCCTGCAACCAGGGCTGCATGGTCTCCAGGCTGCCGACCTCAACGATGCGGTCACCGCGTATCGCCACCGCATCGGCCAGGGGCAAGGCGGGCTCCATGGTCCGCACCACCCGGGCCGTGTAGACTGTGATCTGCTCCAAATTTCCCTCCATCTAGTCGTCTTGCTTCGGCATGCGGGCCAGCCAGATCAGGGGTATGGGAAGAATGGCGATAAACGCATACAGGCGGAAGGCGTTAATGTAACCGATCATCGCGGCCTGGCGCCTGACCTCCGCCGAGGCCGCCGACAGGCCTTTCACCGTGCCCAGGTCCAGGCTCCCAGTAACCCAGGGCCAAGTCAATATTTTCGCGTATTCGGACAGCGGGGCGCCCAATTCGACGCTGTTGACGTAGGTGGAGCGGATCACCACGGCAACAAGAATGGAAATGAACAGGGACGCGGCGAAATTGCGCAACATATGGAATATGGCCGAGGCATCATCCAGGAATTCGGGACGCACGGTGGAAAACATGATCAGGGTCAGGGGTACCCAGGACATGCCAATGCCGAGGCCCTGCAAAGCCCCGGTCCAGGCCATGCCAAAATAGGTCAGGTTGATATCATATTGCGCGATGGCATAGCCGGAGACGGCCTGGCAGAGAAAGCCGAAAGTCAGGGTGGCATGCACGTTCCACTGCGCCAAACGGATGACCAGCAGGAAAGACAGCAAATTTCCGGCGCCGCGGATCGCCAGCAGGATGCCGATTGTCGAGTCTGGATAGCCGCGTAAATCCTGCAACATGGACGGCATCAGCACCAAGGGCGCGAAGTTCAACATGCCGAACATGAATGCCAGCACCAGGCCAATGCAGTAATTGCGGTTCTGGAACAGTTTCGGCCGGATAAATGGGCGTTTCGCCGTATTGATATGGACCAGGAAGATATACACCGCCAAAAAGCCGACGGTGCATTCGATGATGGTTTCCGGAGACTCGAACCAAGCGTTGCGTTCGCCCCGGTCAAACATGAATTGAAATGCGGCCAGTGCGGCGGCGAGAGCCAGAAAGCCCAGCCAATCCAGGGGCGGGCCCTGGGGCCGGTTGGGCCGTCGTTTGATGAATATCCAAATGGCGGCGAATGTCATGACGCCGAACGGTACGATCATGAAGAACACCCAACGCCAGCTATATTCCTCGGCTATGGTGCCGCCAAAGGTTGGCCCGATGATCGGCCCCATCACCACCCCGACGCCCCATAGGGCCGTGGCCAGGCTATGCTGGCTGCGGGGAAATGTGTCCAAAATGATGGCTTGCGAGACCGGCACCAGGGGCGCGCCAAAGGCCCCTTGCAGGATGCGGTACAGAACCAAGGCCTCCAAACTATCAGCCAGGCCGCACAGGACCGAGGCGATGGTGAAACCCAGGGTGCCTGCCAGCAAGACGTTGCGCCGGCCAAAGCGGTTCGACAGCCAGCCCGAAATGGGTGTCATGACGGCGGTGGCGACCAGATTGAAGGTAATGACCCAGGCAATCTGATCCGGCGTCGCCGACAGGGCACCACGCATTTGCGGCAGCACCACGTTGGCGACGGTGATCGCCATGGCGTACAGCATGGTAGCGGCGGAAACGGTGGCCAAAATTATGAACCGACGCGACGCCGGCACCATTTCGGCCCCTTCGGCGGTCATGGTCATGGCCGCAAGATATCAGGCCATGATCGTTCTGGGCGGTTTATTGTTCGCCGACGGAACTTATACCACCCGGCGCCGATAGGAACCTCGCGCCATGGACTTCGATGCTCGGCACCTATTGCTTCCGTATAGTTATCGCTGTCGATAACAAACTGAATTGACCGCTTTATGTACCATATAGTTTGACCGCTTCGGTTTTGGTTGTTGGCTCTGTGGGGAAGTGGTCAGGTCGGCGTAGCCGGGCTGTCCCCTTATCCACAGAGCGTCCTTTTGCCGC
>JAKZRK010000095.1:0-11584 GCA_047518225.1 Alphaproteobacteria bacterium
CTTTCAGTGAACCGAACGCCGCGTTAACCTCTCGCTTGGCCATGGTGTGTTCCTTTTTGCCAAAGTGATCCAATCAATCACCCGGCATGCCATGGCCGCCTTCCTTCAGCGAGCTGTTTGCAGAACTATTTGTACAGGACCTGGGACTGTGTTCTGGGCAAGGGGGCAACCCATGCGCACTTTCGAAGCAACCCCGCCGTTGGCGATAGGCGCCACGAGGAGGCTGACCTACTTGCCGCTTTTCCCGACGCCTACGCGCCCGTCGGATGCAATAAGCGGCGCTAATGAATATCGGCGGAATCGGCCATGGCGCGGCCCAGGGCTTCGACGTCGAAGCCTGACTGGCGGCAGGCTTTCAGGATCACCGCTTCCCGGCGTTCCAGCAGCTTGCAGGCGTCCGCCACCTGGCGGGCCACGGCGTGGGGAATGACCACGGCGCCGTGGCGGTCGGCATGCACCAGATCGCCGGAGCTGACCGTCATGCCGGCAACGCTGACGGTCTGGCCGAAATCTTCCAGATGGACATGGGCATGGGATGGCCCGATGCGGTCGGCGATGAACTGAAAGCCCGGCGCCACGGCGTCAAGGTCACGCACCGAGCCATCGGTAATGGTGCCCAAACAGCCCAGGGAATGATGGATGGTGGAATTGACCTCGCCCCAAAAGGCGCCATAGCCCCGGCGCGGGCCGTCCATGTCCTGAATGATGGAGACGGTTGGGCCGGCCCCGTCCGCCACATAGCGGTAATAGTTCAGGCGCTGCGCCGTCATCTCTTTTCCCGGGCGGGAAGTGGGCTCCGCCGCGCGGATCGCGGCGGTGCGGGCATAGCCGACCATGGGCGGCAGATCGGGAAAGGCACAGACCAGTGGTTCCACCGTGAAGCCAATCGCCCGGCGTTCCGGCGCTACGATTTCCAGGGCGTTGCAGATGGTCGGCGTGTCCCAGGCGCGCAGGGCGGCCAGTTCCGTTTCGTTCAAGGGTTGCTCGGTCATGGGTAGGTTTCAAACTCCAAGGTATTGATGTTGCACGTCCGGATTGGCGCGCAGTTCCGTTGAATTTCCACTCCACACCAGATGGCCTTTTTCCACGATGAAATGGCGGTCGCAGATCTCGGTCAGGGCCTCGACATCCTTGTCGATCACCAGGATGGCCTGGCCCGCCGCTTTCAGGCCCGCCAAACAAGACCATATTTCGGCCCGGATCAAGGGGGCAAGCCCTTCGGTTGCCTCATCGAGCAAAATCAGCCTTGGATTGGTCATCAGGGCCCGGCCAATGGCCAGCATTTGCTGCTCGCCGCCCGAAAGTTGATCGCCCATGCTGCCCCGGCGTTCCTGCAGGCGGGGAAACAGTCCATAGACCCGGTCCAGGGTCCATCCGTCGGATGCGCCATCGCCGGCGCGCGCGGTGGCGACCAGGTTTTCCCAAACCGTCAAATTGGGGAAGATTTGCCGCCCTTCCGGCACCAGGCCCAGGCCAAGCTGGGCGATGCGATAGGGGGCCAGGCCAATCAGACTGGTTTGCTGAAATGACAGACTGCCGGCGCGTGGCTGGATCAGGCCCATGATGGCGCGGACGGTGGTGGTCTTGCCCATGCCGTTGCGGCCCATCAGGCTGACCACCTGGCCCGCCCGCACGGACAGGCTCATCCCGAACAAAGCCTGGCTTTGACCATAGAAGGCATCGATGCCGGAAAGTTCAAGCATCCGGCGCCTCCCCAACATGTTCGGTGCCCAGATAGGCGGCGCGGACGGCTGCATTGGCGCGGATTTCTTCCGGCCGGCCGGTGGCGATGGCGCGGCCATAGACCAGCACCGTGATGCGGTCGGCCAGGGCGAAAACCGCATCCATGTCATGTTCGATCAAGACGATGGTCAGGCGCCCTTTCAAGCTTTGCAGCAGCGTCACCATTTGCGCTGATTCATCCCTCCCCATGCCCGCCGTGGGTTCGTCCAGCAACAGCAGGCTGGGTTCGGTCGCCAGCGCCATGGCGATTTCCAACTGCCGCTGCTCGCCGTGGCTGAGATTGGCGGCCGCCTCATGGGCCCTGGCGCCCAGTCCAATGCGTTCCAGGATCTCCCGCGCCGGTTGGCGCAGGGCGGGGTCGCCATGGGCCGGGCGCCAGAAGCGAAAGGAATGCCCGGCACGGGCCTGGACGGCCAGGGCAACGTTGTCCAGGGCGGTGAAATTAGGAAAGATCGAGGTGATCTGGAAAGACCGGGCCAGGCCCCGGGCCGAACGGGCCGGCACGGATAGACGGGTGATATCGCGCCCGGCAAAATCGACCTGTCCCCTGTCGGGGCGCAATTCGCCGGACAATTGCGCGATCAAGGTGGTCTTGCCGGCGCCATTGGGGCCGATGATGGCGTGAATTTCCCCCTGGGCGATGTCCAGATGCAGATCGTCCGTGGCGATCAGGCTGCCGAAGCTTTTGCATAGGCCTACGATGCGCAGGGCCGGCTCAACCATGACCGCTCCCTTTCCGCGCGAACAAAGAGTGTATGCCGCCCCGGGCAAACAATACGATGGCGATCAAGATCAGTCCCATGACCAGGTTCGAGTGTTCGCCCCAGTTGAGTTGGATCAATTCCAACCATTCCGGCAGGTATTCCTCCAACAGCAGAAACGCGGTTGCGCCCAACGCCGGTCCGATCAGCGTACCCATGCCGCCCATGATTACCATGATCATGATCTCGCCGGAATGAGTCCAATGCATCACGTCCGGCGAGACGAATTCGTTGAGGTTAGCGAACAGGGCGCCGGCCAGGCCGCATATGGTACTGGCGATGGTGAAGGCGGCCAGTTTGTAGAGGTAGGTGGGGAAGCCCACGGCCTGGAGGCGTTTTTCGTTGCTGCGAGTTGCCCGAAGCACCATGCCAAAGCGGGAATTGACCAGGCGGTGCATGATAAACAACACCAGGGCCAGTACGGCAAAGACCAGATAATAGAACTGGACCGGGCTGTTTAGATCGATGGCGCCGGCGAACTCGCTACGCATGGACGACATGCCGTCGTCGCCGCCAAACTCTTCCAGGCTGATGCCCAGGAAATACAGCATCTGGGCAAACGCCAAGGTGATCATGATGAAATAGACCCCGGACGTACGCAGGCTCATGGCGCCGAAGATCAGCCCGATGAGGGCCGAGGCGGCCATGGCCAGGGGGAACTGAAGAAAACCGTTGTCGATGCCGTAATAGCTGAGAATGCCGACCGAATAAGCTCCGATGCCCATATAGACGGCATGGCCGAAGCTGATCATGCTGCCGTAACCCAGGATGACATCGAGACTGATGGCTGCTATGGCCAGGATCATGATGCGGGCAACTAAATCCACATAGAACGGTTGGTCGAAAATTTCCGTCACCGCGGGCACCACGGCGAACAGGGCCAGGGTGATCAGGGTCAACCATATCTGCCGCTTATTCATGATTACTCTTACCAATCATCGCCGTTATCCCGTCCTGGCCGGGAACAGGCCCCGGGGGCGAACGACCAGAATGGCGGCCATGAGAATATAGATCAGCATGGACGCGAGCGCCGGACCCGCGGTATCGGCTGCCGCTTCGGAAACAAATGCCCGCAAGAACACCGGCAGCAGGACCCGGCCCATGGTGTCGACCAGGCCGACCTGGATCGCGGCGATGAAAGCCCCCCGGATGGAGCCGATGCCGCCGATAATGATGACCACGAAGGCCAGGATCAACAAGGGTTCGCCCAAGCCCGGCTCGACGCTGGTCAAGGGGCCCAGCATCATGCCGGCCAAACCGGCGAATACGGCGCCGAGAGCAAAGACAAATGTGAACAGGGTTTTGATATTCACCCCCAGGGCGCCCACCATCTCATTGTTCGAGGCACCGGCCCGGATCAGCATGCCCAGGCGGGTGTGGGCCACGATGACATAGATCATGGCGGCGACCAGCAGGCCGACGGCAATGATCACCAGACGAAATACCGGGTAGGGCGCGTCGGGAATGATCTCAACATGGCCGGAAAGATAATCAGGCAGACCCGAATACAGGGATATGGGCCCCCATACAATGCGGACAATCTCGTTGAAAATGAGGATCAGGCCAAATGTGGCCAGGACCTGGTCAAGATGATCGCGGCGATACAGGGTGCGCAGCGCAACAATTTCCACCAGGGCGCCGACGGCAAAGGTGGCCGGTATGGCCAAAGCCAGGCCAAGCAGGAACGAGTCGGTCCAGGCCACCAACGTCGTCGCCAGATAGGCGCCGATCATGACCAGGCTGCCGTGGGCCAGATTGACCATGTCCATGATGCCGAAAACCAAGGTCAGGCCGGAGGCAATCAGAAATAACATCACCCCGAACTGCATCCCGTTGAAGGCCTGCTCCAATAACAGCAATGGATCCATTGAGCGTCCCTTACGGCCGGTGCGGCAGGATCGGATGCGAACGGGGGCACCCAAGGGTGCCCCCGGGAATAGCCATTGCTGCCTAGCTTACCACTTCATGTCGCAGTCTTTGGCATAAGCATCGCCATGGGCGGAAAGCACGACCCCAAGGGTCCTGTTGAAATAGTTGCCCTCGGCGTCTTTTACGGCTTCCCGCAGATAGATGTTCTGAATGGGGAAGTGATTGTTGTTGAACTTAAAGCTGCCCCGGGTGTTGGGAAAATCGCCGGCCCGCATGGCGGCCCGCAATTTGTCCTTGTCGGAGACACCGCCGGCCTTGCGGATGGCGTGGTCCAGGAACAATACCGTGTCGTAGGCCTGCGCGGCGTAGAACGCAGGCGTCTTGCCATACTTCTCTTGGTAAGTTTTGACGAAGCGGCGGTTGACGCTGTTGCCCAGATCCGGGGTCCAGTGTTGCACGCCATAGGTTCCCACCGCCGCATCTCTCATTGCCGGCAAGGTCAGCGCGTCAACTGAGTAGACCGAGTACAGCGGTATTTGTTTCCTCAAACCGGCTTGGGAATATTGTTTCACGAAGTTGATGCCCATGCCGCCGGGCAGGAAAATATATGTGGCCGACGGCTTGGCGGCACGCAGAGCGGAAATTTCCGCCTGATAATCCTTCTGGCCCAGCTTGGTATAGACCTCGCCCACGATCTTGCCTTTGAACATGCGCTTGAAGCCCTTGATCATATCCTTGCCGGCCTGATAATTGGGCGCCATGACATAGACATTATCGATGTTCTTGGAGGTCATGAACTTGCCCATGCCCTCTGGCATGACGTCGTTCTGAAAAGAGACATTGAAGAAATTTTCTGAACAGTTCTTGCCGGCAATGGCCGATGGTCCGGCATTGGAGCTGATCAGGAAGGCATCGGAGCGGGTTACGGGGCCATGTATCGCCAGCAGCAGATTTGACCAGATGATGCCCGTGACAAATTGCACCCGGTCGCGCTTGACCATTCTGTTGGCCAATTGTTTGGCCACATCGGGTTTGCGTTTGTCATCGCCATAGAAGATTTCCGTGTCCAAGCCGCCAATTCTGCCGCCGATATGCTCCAGAGCCAGCTCGAAAGCATTTTTCATAGGCTTGCCTATGACGCCGGCGGGGCCGGATAACGTGGTGATGAAACCGACCTTGACGGTTTCCGCGGCCACCGGCGTCGCCAAAGCCAAGCCGGTGGCCAGGCCAATGGCCAGGCTTATAATTCGTTTCGACATTCCCCAATCCTCCCAAGTTAAAGTGTGATGCGCCAATCCCGTTGTCCGGCCTGTCCAATTTTGTGCGGCGTTTGGCCAGAGCGTCGTTTTAGTTGTACCGAAAAGCGCCGAAATTCGAAAGCACCTAAGCGATAGACTTTAGGCGCGGGCTTGAATCCGGCGCAAGAAATTTGTTTGCCGGGCAAACAATCCGCGCCGGACGGTCATTGTTTCAGACGCATGAGTCGTTGCACAGGCGCGGCGGGACGACTAAGCTTTAAGCCAACGCGGGTGGGCGCAAGGGTGAGCATACACCCAGACGCCGGGCCGTGGGGGCGGCGGCAAGGGGCCGCGCCCCAATTATTGCAATGGGATAGGGAGGCTAATCCTATGAAACGCCGTGCATTTATCAAGGGCGCGACCGCTGCCGGTATTGCCACTGCCGCTGTCGCTGCATCGAATTTTCCGAAACCGGCCATTTCTCAAGGCCTGAAGCAATGGAAGCTGGCCATGTCCTGGCCCCTGAATTCGCCGGGACTTGGCACCTCCGGGCAGCGTGTGGCCCGGCGCATTACCGAACTTTCGGACGGTAAGATCGCTGTCAAGGTCTATGGCGGCGGCGAACTGGTCCCGCCGTTCGGCGTCTTTGACGCGGTGAGCGCGGGCGACGCCGATATGTATCAATCGGCCGAGTATTACTGGCAGGGCAAGCATAAGGCATTCAACTTCTTTACCGCCGTGCCCTACGGCCTGACCGGAACCGAGCATGCCGCGTGGATGAAGTATGGCGGCGGCCAGGAACTCTGGGACGAGCTATCGGCGGATTTCGGCATCAAGGGTTTCCTTGGTGCCAGTACCGGTACGCAAATGGGCGGCTGGTACCGCAAAACCATCAACACGTTGGATGACTTCAAGGGCCTGAAATTCCGCATGCCCGGCATCGGCGGCGAAGTTCTGCGCGCCCTCGGCGTCACGGTCGTTAATCTGCCCGTGGCCGAGATCTATCCGGCCCTGGCATCGGGTGCCATCGATGCGGCCGAATGGGTTGGACCGTGGCACGATCTGGCGTTTGGGTTCCACAAGATCACCAAGCATCTTTATTTCCCCGGCTTCCATGAGCCCGGCACCACCGGCAGCTTCGCCATGAACAAGAAGGTTTGGGATAGCCTGAGCAAGCTGGAACAGCTCATCGTGACCACGGTAATCGATGCCGAGGCCCATATCCAATTCGCCGAATTCAATGCCCGCAATCTGGGTTCCTTGAAAGTTTTGCTGGATAAACACGGCGTGCAGTTGCACGAGTATCCGCGGGATATGCTGGTAAAGATCGGCGAGGTTGCCGGCGACGTGGTTGCCGAGATCGGCAACACCGACGCCATGACCAAACGTGTTTATAACAGCTTCATCGCCTATCGGACCCAGGCCATTACCTGGGCCAAGATCGGCGAGCAGGCCTTCATGAATGCACGGTCGTTGCCGTTCGACTATTCGTAAGACCGGCTAAATCGGTAATTACGGGCTGATAAGGGTACCCGTGCCGCGAATTTGGCGCGGGTACCCACGGCTGCGTCTCGCACCGAAAGAGGTCACATGCCCAATCTTAGAGCCGTCGCACGCTTGATAGATGCATTTAACGAACAACTCGGCCGCGTGGTCGCATGGTTTGCCTTATTCTTGGTGTTGACACAATTCGCCGTGGTATTGCTGCGCTATGTCTTCGGGCTTGGTTTTATTCCCATGCAGGAATCGATTGTCTTCATGCATGCCATGCTTTTTCTGGTCGCGGCCGGCTATACGCTGTTACATGACGGTCATGTCCGCGTCGATATCTTCTATGGCGGCGCCACGGAGAAAACCAAGGCGAAGGTCAATATCGCTGGCGTCTTGATCTTTTTATGGCCGTTTTGCGCGATGCTGACGTGGAAATCCTTAATTTTCGTCGGCGCCTCGATCCGCGTATGGGAAGGCTCGCCGGAAGGTACTGTCATGCCGTTCTGGCTGTTGAAATCCATGCTCCTGGTTTTTCCTTTCGTGCTGTCGTTGCAGGGCTTTTCCCTGGTGGTCAAGTCCTGGTTCGTCTTGACCGGGCAAGCGCCCATCGATCCGCCCGGACATGAGGCCGAGGAGTTGGGCGTTTGATAATCAGCGAGATTTTCGTCATCCTGATGTTTTTCGGCGTCTGCGGACTGCTGATGGCCGGTTTTCCGGTGTCGTTTTCACTGGCCGGCACCGCCTTGATATTCGCGGGCATCAGTTATCTGTTCGGCGTCTTCGACCTGGCCTTCATGGGCATCCTGCCGAACCGCATTTACGGCAACGCGATGACCAGTGAAATTCTCATTGCGGTGCCACTGTTCGTGTTCATGGGGGTAATGCTCGAACGCTCGAAAGTGGCCGAGGAATTGCTCGACACCATGGCCATGCTGTTCGGTTCGTTGCGCGGCGGGCTTGGGATATCGGTCTGCGTGGTCGGCGCGCTTTTGGCCGCTTCCACGGGGATCGTGGGCGCCACGGTGGTGACGATGGGTCTGCTGGCGCTGCCAACCATGTTGCGCCGCGGTTATGATCCGGCGCTTTCCTGTGGATCAATCTGCGCCTCGGGCACGTTGGGCCAGATCATACCGCCCTCGCTGGTCCTCGTGGTGTTGGGCGACCAGATCTCCAATGCCTATCAGGAGGCGCAGCGCCAGCTCGGAAATTTCGCGCCCGATCCGGTTTCCGTCGGCGACCTCTTCGCCGGCGCCCTGATCCCCGGCTTCATGTTGGTCGGGCTCTATATTATGTATCATATTTTTATCGCCATTGTGCGGCCCGAGACCTCGCCGCCCATCCCCCGCGCGGAGCTTATGGAGGGCCGCACCACGCGGGAGCTCGCCATCCGCGTGTCCCACGCCCTGATCGCGCCGATGGTGCTTATAATTTCGGTGCTCGGCTCCATCCTCGCCGGCATCGCGACACCGACCGAGGCGGCGTCGGTCGGCGCCGTTGGCGCCACGCTGCTGGGCGGTCTTAGGCTGGCACCCGACAAGCCCCTGCCGATTTACGCGGCGACGGCCGGCTTGATCATCGTCCTTGTCCTCACCGGATCCATGGACCTGCGGGTTGCGCGCGACCATATTCCTTTCGGCGACATGATCGGCATCATCGTCGCCGTGATCTGCTGCATCGCACTGATCTGGGGCATAGGAGTCAGCCTCGGCCGCGTCTATGGCACCGGAGGATTACACGAAGTTATGCGCGCGACCACGCGCGTCAGCGCCATGGTCTTCGGCATCGTCATCGGCGCACAGCTTTTTTCCTCGGTGTTCCGGGGTCTGGGCGGCGACGACATGGTGCACGATTTCCTTACCTCGTTGCCGGGCGGCACCTTTGGCGCCATGGTCGTGGTCATGGCGATCATGTTCATCCTGGGGTTTTTCCTCGACTTCATCGAGATCACCTTCGTCGTCGTGCCCATCGTCGCGCCGATCCTGCTGCTGATGGATTTGAATCCGGTCTGGCTCGGCATCATGATCGCGATCAATTTGCAAACCTCGTTTCTGACGCCGCCATTCGGCTTCGCGTTATTCTATTTGCGCGGCGTTGCCCCGGAATCGGTCGCTACAATGCAGATTTACAAGGGGGTTATTCCCTTCGTCGCAATTCAAGTCGCGGCGCTTTTCATCGTGGCCGTGTTTCCGGAACTGACGACTTGGCTGCCGAAAATGATATTTGGTCCTTAATTCTGTGTCTCCTCAATTCGCTGGCTTTTGGATGTATTCGATCGTGACGCCGTCGGGGTCGCGCAGGTAGACGACCCTGCCGCCCGCGTTGGGGCCTTTGTCGATGGTGGTGATGGGCCCCAGGGGCAGGACCTGGTGCGGGGCCGAGGCGGCGACGGCGGCTTCCACGTCGTCCACGTCATAGGCGACGTGGGCGAAGCCGGCATCGCAGGGGCGGCTTTCCACCCGGCCGCGATCGGCGGGCGCATGATATTGGATCAGTTCCAGGCGGTGGCCGGGCCCCTGAATATAGGCCACTTCAATATCGGCGCCCGGCACGCCGACGATGGCCTCGATCAATTTGGGATCGCGCGGGGCGCGGTTCAGTATTTCGAAGCCCAGGGCTTCGGTAAAAAAGGCGATACTGCGGTCCAGATCCGAGACAGTGAAGGATGTGTGATTGGTGGCAAGCACGCGAAAGTCGCTCATGGTCTGTCCTATCCCTTTCCAAATCAGCCGGGTTGCCGCGCCGCCGGCTTCCCCGGCCCGTGCATAGGTGCCATGCGCCATCAATGCTTGTCCAGGACCTAGGCGACGATTAGGTTCCGGCGATCATGATATCCATTAGCGCCGTCATCGGCGGCACCTTGGGGCGCTTGCCACCGCATGTTCGCGCCGTCGTCCTGATCCTGTTTGCCACCCTATGCTTCACTTCGATGCATACGGTGATCCGCTATGCCGCGACCACGGGGCAGATCCATCCGTTCGAGGTGGCCTTTTTCCGCAACGCCTTTGGTTTGCTGGCGGTGCTGCCGTTTGCCCTGCGCGGCGGGGCGGAGGCTTTACGCACCAAACGCCTGAAACTGCATGCGGTGCGCGGCATCATGCAGGTTTTCGCCATGCTGATGTTCTTCTACGCCCTGTCCATCACGCCGCTCGCGAAAGTATCCGCCGTCAGCTTCACCGCGCCGCTGTTCGCCACCCTGGGCGCGATCATATTTCTGCACGAGCGTATCCGCATGCGCCGTATCATCGCGCTGGTGCTGGGCTTCCTGGGTGCCATGATTATTGTCCGGCCCGGTTTCATCGAGATGGATTTGGGCGCCATCCTGGTCATGGCCTCGTCCTCGATCTGGGCCTGCGCCATTCTGATCATTAAATCCCTGGCGCGGACCGATTCCTCCCTGACCATTACCACCTATCAGAATATATTCCTCATTCCCTTTACCCTGATCGCCGCGTATTTCTTCTGGACCTGGCCCAGCTGGACATTGCTGGCCTGGTTCGCGTTGATGGGCATACTCGGAAGCATGGCCCACGTGGCCATGGCGGAATCCTTGAAATTGGCCGAGGCCACGGCAATTCTGCCCTATGATTTTGTCCGCCTGATCTGGGCGTCGGGCATCGGCTTTGTCATCTTCGGGGAAATTCCGGAAATCTGGACCTGGATCGGCGGCAGCCTGATCTTTGTCTCCACCACCTACATCGCCTTCCGCGAAGCCCAGTTGCGACGGCGGCAAAACGCCCTGAAGGGACCGTCCAAGATGTTGCCTTGAGAAATCGTTCGGAAAAAATCGATCCCGCCGTTGCCTCCGCGCCCGCGCCGGACCGGGCCAGCACTTCGAGGCCATGGTCGAGCCAGTCCGTTTTCGACAGCCGCTTTTTCATGCCATGTCCATACATAAGGGTATTGACACAGTGCCGCTTGGTATTTTGTATGGAGAGCACAATGAAAGATGGTTTTCTAGTGATAGCAGGGTGCCTCGGTATGGGTATCGCCATTCTTCACGGCTATCTGGGCGAAACCAAGGTTGTCCGCCCCATCCAGGGTTCATCCCCATCAGCCAAGCGCATCATGCAAGCCATCTTTTTTTTGAGCGCCGTCTACTGGTTTGCCGGCGGCGTCATTCTGGTAGTGAGCCCGTTTTTGTTGGAGCCGGGCGTCAGGTACCTGGCGGCGTTGATGGTTGGCGCGGTCTATCTTTCCGGCGCCATGGCGAATATTTGGGCCACCCGCGGCCGCCATTTCGGCTGGGTGATGCTGGCCGCCACATCCATACTTATCTGGCTCGGCGCCTAGACATTTTTCGAAGGCCGGTATTTCCGGCCCGGCCCCCATATCAAGGGCCGACCCTAGTGTCCCGATTCCGAAGTTCGCATGATTTTCGCCTGCTGTTCAGCGGTTTCGATTGTTCGGAGGCAGAACCGCTGGATGGCGGCGAGGATGTCATCGGCGGATTTGGTCCATTTGAAGGGTTTGGGGTTCTGGTTT